>NZ_FOHT01000038.1:0-51074 GCF_900111425.1 Draconibacterium orientale
TACATTAACATATATGCTTTCCTGGAAAATCCTGAGAAAAGCTGGCTCATATTGATAAAGCAAGACAAATACAAATACCAACATTCGCTATTCCCTGAAGTACAGGGGGCTTACTTTTGAAAAATAAAAACACCTGATTTGAATATCAAGAAGTTAGAGATATGAATTTAAACTAGATCCGGTTTCCCGGACAACAATGATTAAATATTCAAAATTGGTTATTCAATATTGGTTATTCAGCATTTTATTATAAAAAACATTCATGATTTATGGAATCACCAACAGGGATGAAAGCGCGATCTAACGACAGCATTTCATTAAAAAAATCAGATTACGAGGCGCATACAGCAGTTGTGCGTTGAACAACTAATTATTTGCGCCTTTGATTTACGTTCTCATCACCCCGGGTTTCACCCGAGGTTAGTCACATTTTATCCCTTCGGGATATTGAATTGGATTACAAAGTTAAGACGACTTTATTGCCCAGCTATGTCGGAATTGCAAATTATTCATGACGCTGGAAGCGTCTAATGTGAATAACCCGGTGCCTAGCGCCGGGATGAAATGACCAAAGCGAAATCGTCCGGCGAAGAAAGCAAATCGAAGCCAGACCGTTCTCCCGGACGAAACACAAAAGGCAATACACATAAAAAGATGGGGACTTTCAGAAATAACATTCATGATTCCCAGAAATCACCAACAGGGATGAAAGCGCGATCTAACGACAGCATTTCATTAAAAAAATCAGATTACGAGGCGCATACAGCAGTTGTGCGTTGAACAACTAATTATTTGCGCCTTTGATTTACGTTCTCATCACCCCCGGGTTTCACCCGAGGTTAGTCACATTTTATCCCTTCGGGATATTGAATTGGATTACAAAGTTAAGACGACTTTATTGCCCAGCTATGTCGGAATTGCAAATTATTCATGACGCTGGAAGCGTCTAATGTGAATAACCCGGTGCCTAGCGCCGGGATGAAATGACCAAAGCGAAATCGTCCGGCGAAGAAAGCAAATCGAAGCCAGACCGTTCTCCCGGACGAAACACAAAAGGCAATACAGATAAGAATAATGGGGGACTTTCAGAAAAAACATTCATGATTTATGGAAACACCAACAGGGATGAAAGGACATTAATATTGTTTCACGCAAAGAAAAGAAGAAGCGCAAAATTCGCAAAGGTATAGAATCTGTTTTGCGTGCTTTGGGAAAACTTAGTGATCTACTCTGCGTGAACTTTTTTGTTTTTACCAAAGTGACGTTCAGAAAAAAAGCCTTGCTTCTTCATTGAAACAAGGCTTTTTCTTTTGTATCGAACAATAACTAACGGAAATCAATAATTTCCACATCAGCGTGGTTAGCGGCATTAAAAACAAATTCCGAGTCA
Source organism: Draconibacterium orientale (assembly GCF_900111425.1). Taxonomy (NCBI): domain Bacteria; kingdom Pseudomonadati; phylum Bacteroidota; class Bacteroidia; order Marinilabiliales; family Prolixibacteraceae; genus Draconibacterium; species Draconibacterium orientale. The sequence continues at coordinate 1,391 of NZ_FOHT01000038.1, forward strand.
TTAAAACCCGCATTGGTATCCATTTCTTTTACCAGTATTCCATATTGGTTTCCATCGGTGCTGTGTAATGTTGCCGAATGGATCATCATTTTAGCCTTGTCGATAGCCACTTCAATTTTTGTTACATCGTAGCTATCCGAATCAGGAAAAAGATTGATATGATAAAGCGTTTTACCACCCTCTGTTTTTTCCTCTACAAACTCCGAACGGAAACCGCGCTCGTAGATACTGAATAACGATGACGGATCCATTAATTCGCTGCTTTCATCGTCGATATTCGAAATGGTTACCTGGTTACCGTCTTTCATGTAATTCCAGATGGTTTCGCCATTTGAAAACACTTCAACACCCAAATCGGGTAGTTGCACACAATATTTCTGCCCTTTAATTTTTATGGTACCGGCGTTGGTTTCGTCAATATCCATTTCTTCATTCACCATCGAGAACACAAAACTGGCCGACATCGATTTGATCTCTTTCGTTTTGGCACTTACCTCATCCAGAATTTTTTTTGCTTTTGCATCGCTTTGCGACCACCCCAAAGTTGCTACCATAACCAGCGCAACCATCAACACTATCCTTTTCATTCGTTTTACTATTGTACTATTCGTATGTCAGAAAATGAAAACGCTACGATTTTCTCTCCGCAATGCGTGAATCCCGATCCCGTATCACCCTCAAAAATTAATTCTACAAACTATTCAATAACTGTTCCAAACTATACTCATCCTGCAATAAAACCTGTCGGGCTTTACTTCCTTCGCTTGGCCCTACTATTCCGGCAGCCTCCAATTGATCCATTAAACGCCCTGCACGGTTATACCCGATGGAGAATTTCCGTTGAATCATCGATGTAGATCCCATTTGGTTCATTACCACAACGCGCGCAGCATCGTCGAACAACTCATCGCGGTTGCGCAAATCCACTTCTCCCGGTCCGGGTTCCTCGTCGCCCGCATACTCGGGTAACAAAAATGCGGTCGGATATCCGCGCTGATCGCCAATAAATCCAACAATATTTTCCACTTCAGGCGTATCAACAAAAGCACACTGCACACGCGTCATTTCACTTCCCTGCGAAATGAGCATATCTCCACGCCCGATCAGCTGGTTCGCACCCGGCGAATCGAGAATGGTACGCGAGTCGATCATCGATGCCACTTTAAACGCAATACGCGCCGGGAAGTTCGCCTTAATCACACCCGTAATAATATTGGTTGATGGGCGCTGTGTGGCAATAATCATATGAATACCCACTGCCCTTGCCAGCTGAGCAATCCGTGCAATCGGCAACTCAATCTCTTTTCCGGCAGTCATAATCAGGTCGGCAAACTCATCGATAATCACCACAATATAGGGCATAAAACGGTGTCCTTTCTCCGGATTCAGTCGGCGCGATATAAACTTCTTGTTATACTCTTTAATATTACGTGCCTGGGCAGCTTTCAGTAAATCGTAACGAGCATCCATTTCCACGTTAATCGAATTCAGCGTATTTTTCACTTTCTGAATATCGGTGATCACCGGCTCCTCCGCATCAGGCAGTTTTGCCAGGTAATGTTTCTCCAACACCGAATAAATATTCAGCTCCACCTTTTTCGGGTCGATAAAAACAAACTTCAGTTGCGACGGGTGTTTTTTGTACAACAACGAAGTAATAATGACGTTAATACCCACCGATTTACCCTGCCCTGTGGCACCGGCAACCAAAATATGCGGCATTTTTACCAGATCGAATATAAAAGTCTCGTTCGAAATGGTTTTCCCCAAAGCCACCGGCAATTCGGCTTTGCTTTCCTGGAAGCGCTTCGAGCGAATTATGGAGTGCATCGACACCGTTTCAGGATTTTGATTAGGCACCTCTATACCGATGGTTCCTCGCCCCGGAATCGGAGCAATAATACGAATCCCCAGCGCCGCTAAACTCAAGGCAATGTCGTCTTCCAGGTTTTTGATCTTCGAGATCCGAACACCCGGAGCCGGCACAATTTCGTATAGTGTAATTGTTGGCCCGATGGTAGCCCGAATTTTTGTGATCTCGATTTTATAATGACGCAGCGTTTCAACAATTTTATTTTTGTTGGCTACCAGCTCTTCATTTTTAACTTCGGCATTACCAAATTTATGATCTTCCAGCAATTCCAGTGTAGGAAATTTAAAACTTGCCAGATCGAGTGTTGGATCATAGTCTTCCAGCTCCTCCGGATGCTTACCATCCGACTCCTCTTCCTCGAGTTTTGGCGCAACCGTTAAATTCAGGTCATCCTCTTTTTTCACAGGAATCACTTCAATGTCATCGTCACTTTCCTCTTCCGGCTCCTCTATTTCAATTTCGTCGTCGATCTTCACTTCAGGCTCTACTATCGGCAAATCATCTTCATCGTCCGACTCAAAAATGGCTTTCACCACATCATCGTCACCCTCAATAACTTTTGTAATCGATTCTTCGCCTTCAACTTCTTCATTCGAAATGGATTCTTCATCCATATCCTCATTGTCCGGCTCTGTTTCATGCGACTTTCTTTTCAACAGCCCTTTCAACATATTAAAAGCACCATCGAAACGCACCACCACAATGGCCAGCCCCGAAATAAACAACAGAAATACCAGGCCCACAATACCAATAAGCGAACGCAGCCAGTTGCTGAGCACAAAACCGTAATGGCCGCCCCAATAAATGGCCGATCCGGCATCGGTTTTATTAAAGAACAAACCCAGCGCCACCGAAAACCAAATCATGCAGATAACCGTGTACCATACACTTTTCAGAAAATTCCCTGTTTTTCGTCCCAAAATCCGCGCGCCACTAATGGCCATCAAATAAACAAAACCAAACGATGCCAGTCCAAATCCGCGGTTCATAATAACTTCCGACAGATAGGCACCAAGTTTCATCCCTTTATTCTGAGCTTTCACCTCGGTATTGAAAAGAAATTCGCGCCAGCCCGAATCCATAATACTCTGATCGGCTGCACCGTAAAATAAAAACGACACAAAGGAAATCAACAGGTAAGCAGCAGCCAAAAGCACGAACAACCCGAACAAAAACCACAGTTTCTCTCTGTTAACAAGGGGTGTACGCTTTTTTTGGGTACGTTTATTTTTTGATTTTGCCGGCTTTTTCTTCGCTCTAAATGCCATGGAGTTCTTTTTAATCCGAATTTTTATTCACAACAAGTTTCCAATATAACGATTAAGTTTTAGTTCAATTTTTGAGATCCTAAAAATCATTCAACAAAACCGACTTTAACCGCTAAACCAAAACATTATCCCTCTTAAAACTGAATAATGTGGGTTAAATTGCCCGCAAATTTAACTAAAAAAACTTAGCCTGATTAATTCATAAAAATGAATTAATTACCCGCAGGGCTGACGAAATAATTGAGATACAATTATTTGTCAGGGCTAACCTTGACATTGAAAATCATAAATATATTTTTTGAAAGCATGTATCGTGCAGATTTTCAATCGTCAACACTTCGTGTGAAAGATTTCTCGAATTTTTCAGGTTAGGTAGAAGTTATGCCTGCCTGCTAATTCAGGTAATCATTTCAAGAAAAAACTGTTAACAAAATTCACTCAATTTCTTGCAATTCGTAAGTAAGCATCCCACCTGTTTTCCGAATTAATAAATCAATCAAAAAAAGCTGTTTTAAAATAGCACAAACAACACAAAACCAAGCGCTAACACATTTCTTTTTATGCTTTGTTTTTCTATGTTTGTTAGGCGCCTGATCTTTCGTCAGGGCACTAACTAATTCCAACAATGAAAAAAAGAGCTGTTGTTGCTTTGGGCGGAAACGCCATCCTGCGCGGTAACGAAGAAGGAACCATCGTTCAGCAGGAAAAAAATGTAACCGACACCCTTGAAAACCTGGTGCCACTGTTGCGCGAGGGTTACGAACTGGTACTGACACACGGCAACGGACCGCAGGTAGGAAATATACTAATGCGAAACGACGCCGGCGAACAACTTTACGGCATTGCTCCTATGCCGCTGAATATTTGCGTGGCCGACTCGCAGGGTGGTATTGGTTTTATGATTGAGCGAATGATGCGAAATGTGCTGAACAAATACGGCATTGATAAAAACGTAATTTCAATGGTTACGCTGGTGGAGATTGACGCCAACGATCCGGCTTTTCAAAACCCATCGAAACGAATTGGCAAAGTTTACAGCAAAACAGAAGCCGACCGGCTGGCTCAACAAAAAGGCTGGGATTTTAAGCCCACATCAAAAAGCAAAGATGGCTACCGGCGGGTGGTCCCCTCGCCCACTCCCGTTGACATAGTAAACAAAGAGATCATCCGACAACTGCTTGAAAACGGCAATATCGTTATTGCTGCCGGTGGCGGTGGCATTCCTGTTTATTTCGACGAGAACAACGATGTGCGCACTTTGGATGCTGTAATCGACAAAGATATGGCTTCGGGTATGCTGGCCACCAATATCGGTGCCGACGAGCTGTACATCCTCACCGACGTGCCATTTATTTACAAAGATTTTGGAGAGGAAACGCAGGAAAAGCTTGAATTTCTAAATTATTCCGACACCTTACAGCATCTTAAAAACGGCACATTTGCTGAAGGAACGATGGAGCCCAAAATAAAAGCCTGCCTTAACTTTATAAAAAACGGCGGCAGCAAAAGTATCATCACCGAAGCCACAAAACTGGCCGATAAAAGTTATGGCTCGAAGATTACGATGGAATACGATATTGAAGACAAGATTGTTTGAGATTGAATAGAAGATTGAATAGAAGATTGATGGAGATTGAATAGGAGATTGATGAGAGATTGTTGAGAGATTGTTGAATTGTAAAACTAAGAACTGAGACGGTGAGACGGTGAGAACTGAGACTGAGACTGAGATTATCTCCTTCTTACAGCCTGAAAGAATTGTTAAATTGTGAACCGGATAAATTGTATTGAAACTTTTGACTTTACTCTTTTTTCTTTTGCCTTGTTCTCCGTGAAACTCCGTGACTTCTCTGTGCAACTCTGTGGTAGAAATAATTACAAGCTGAAACTGAGAACTGAGACGGTGAGAATGTAAGAACCGGGCCCAGGCTATTCTTCTTGTAAATTGGAAGAATTGTTAAATTAATAAATTGTAAGAATTGTTAAATTGTAAAACTGATAAATTGTATTAAAACTTTTGACTTTACTCTTTTTCCTTTTGCCTTGTTCTTCGTGAAACTCCGTGACTTCTCGGTGGAACTCTGTGGTAGAAATAATTTCAAGCTGAGACGGAGAACTGAGACGGCGAGAATGTGAGAACCGGGCCGAGGCTATTCTTCTTGTAAATTGAAAGGATTGATAAATTAATAAATTGTAAGAATTGTTAAACTGATAAATTGTATTAAAACTTTTGACTTTACTCTTTTTCCTTTTGCCTTGTTCTCCGTGAAACTCTGAGACTTCTCTGTGCAACTCTGCGGTAAAAATACTTTCAAGCCGAAACTGAGAACTGAGACGGTAAGAATGTGAGAACCGGGGCCAGGCTATTCTTCTTGTAAATTGGAAGAATTGATAAATTAATAAATTGTAAGAATTGTTAAACTGATAAATTGTATTAAAACTTTTGACTTTACTCTTTTTCCTTTTGCCTTGTTCTCCGTGAGACTCTGAGACTTCTCTGTGCAACTCTGCGGTAAAAATACTTTCAAGCCGAAACTGAGAACTGAGACGGTGAGAATGTGAGAATGTGAGAGCCGGGCCCAGGCTATTCTTCTTGTAAATTGAAAGGATTGATAAATTGCAAAAACTGTTAAATTGTTAAACTGATAAATTGTAAACTGCACCTGCCCACTGAGACTGCAAACTGAGACTGCAAACTGAGACTGAGAACTGAGAACTAAGACCGGAGCCCGGCAAAAACGTTCTTTACTTTTGCCTTTGTACTTTGTACTTTTGCCTTGATACTTTTTACTTTTGCCTTGATACAATAACGACTAATAAAAACAAATAAGATAATGACGAATAATCTGAAAAACAAAAACTTCCTCAAACTACTGGATTTTACACCCGAAGAAATAAACCAACTGCTCGATCTGGCGGCAAGTTTAAAAAAAGCAAAAAAGGAAGGCACCGAGAAACCGCTGCTTTCCGGTAAAAACATCGCCCTGATTTTTGAAAAAGCCTCTACCCGCACCCGTTGTGCTTTTGAAGTAGCAGCTTACGACCAGGGAGCGCGGGTTACCTACCTGGGGCCTTCCGGTTCGCAAATCGGACAAAAAGAAACAATGAAAGACACAGCCCGAGTGTTGGGAAGAATGTACGACGGGATTGAATACCGCGGATTCGGACAGGACATTGTAGAAGAATTAGGCGAATTTGCCGGCGTTCCGGTATGGAACGGCCTCACCAACGAATTTCACCCGACTCAGATTCTGGCTGATTTCCTTACCATGAAAGAACACAGCAACAAACCTTTATCAGAAGTAAAATTCTGCTACCTGGGCGATGCCCGAAACAATATGGGTAATTCGCTTATGGTTGGCGCTGCAAAACTGGGAATGGACTTTCGGGCTGCTGCACCGAAAGCCTGCCAGCCTTTAGAGGAACTACAGGCCGAATGCCGTGAAATTGCCACTCAAACAGGTGGTAAAATAACAATTACCGAAGACCTTGCCACCGCCGTAAAAGACTGCGATTTTCTATATACCGATGTTTGGGTGTCGATGGGCGAACCCGACGAAGTATGGCAGGAGCGGATAAAACTACTGCTCCCCTACCAGGTAAACCAAAAAGTGATGGAACTTACCGGAAATCCGGATGTAAAATTCCTGCACTGCTTACCTGCTTTCCATAACCGCGACACAAAAATTGGCGAGCAGATTTTTCAGAAATTTGGTTTGGAAGCCATGGAAGTTACCGAAGATGTTTTTGAGAGCAAAGCATCGCTGGTATTCGATGAAGCCGAAAACCGCATGCACACCATAAAAGCCGTTATGGTTGCCACCCTGGCTTAAGCAAAACCACCATAGATTTTAAAGCATTATCTTCCAATTTTGGAGGTAGTGCTTTTTTTTTGCACAAAAAGGCAAAAGGCAAAAGGCAAAAGTATAAAGACAAAAAAAAAGATCAGATGCTTTTTTACAACTCCGGCCCTAAACTGTTTGCTGTTCCCTTCTTCTGCAATCAAAAATCATTAAACACGAAGAGGCAAAGACACAAAGTTCTGAAGTACAGTATCTACGCGCTAAGCGGTTCGAAACCGCTAAGCGCATAGAATTGGCGCTGTTGAATTGTCCAACTGCAAACTACGACTGTAAACTGTTTGCTTTTCCCTACTTCTGCAATCTTAAATTGCTAATCAGCATTTGTCAATCTTTATTCTTTTATCAGCTGTCCGGCTCTCTTGCTCCAAACTGCTTTTTGATCGTTGATCATTGCCCCATCGTGGAGCGCGGTAGAATTCTGGCTTTTATCCCCGGAGCTAAAGCACCGGACTAATGATATTTCGTGCCTCCTGGTTCTACAATCAAAAATTATTAACCACGAAGAGGCAAAGACACAAAGTTCTGAAGTACAGCATCTACGCGCTAAGCGCATAGAATTGGCGCTGTTCATTTTTTCTATTACTGAATTTTTCAACTGTAAACTGTAAACTGTTTGCTTTTCCCTACTTCTCCGATCAAAAATTGCTAATCAGCGTTTGTCAATCTTTATTCTTTTATCAGCTGTCCGGACCTCTTGCTCCAAACTGCTTTTTGATCGTTGATCATTGCCCCATCGTGGAGCGCGGTAGAATTCTGGCTTTTATCCCCGGAGCTAAAGCACCGGACTAATAATACCAAATTGACCACAAAATACCGCATATAAATTTGTTCTTTTCCGTTTCTACTGCGTTGAAAAATTATAACGTAGCTCGGCTATGCTAAAATTTATCGCCTTGTACAAACGGAAAATAACCGGCATATCCAATACGGCATTTTATCATCAAATTGGTATTATATTTCGTCCTTCCTGGTTCTGCAATTTTAAATTGCTAATTACCCTTCGTCAATCTCCTCCAATCTCAGTGCTCAGCGCTCAATCTCCTTTCCCGTTTTCCCATTCACCAATTTACTGGTTCAATCTCCATCAATCTCCATCAATCTTTATTTCAATCTCTATTCAACTCAGCTCCCATTAATCCTTCATCCTTAATCACAAATCCTTTCATCCTCTTTCAAGCTACATCAATCTGCTTCAATCTCCATCAATCTCATAGTCTCAGCTCCCATTAATCCTTCATCCCTAATCACTAATCCTTTTCATCCTTTCAACCTCCACCATTCTCACCGTCTCAATGCCCCTCCTTTTGCCTTCACACTTTTTCCTTTTGCCTTGCAAAACCTTTTCCTATTTTTGCCTCGTGAAAAATCATTCAGCATTCATAACAAATTTACTGCTCGCAGGCCTGCTACTATTCTCCATACAAGGGATAGCGTCTGACGGGAAAACCCCGAAACCGATCTCACGGCTAACTTTCCCGACAACTTCTGACTTTGCATTTCACAACGATTCCATCCATCATATCAATTTTCGGTATGCTGACAAAAAACGGGGATTCAAACCTTTTATCGCACCATCGCTCCTGGTTGCCGGTGGAACGATATTGCATTTTTCGGACTGGAAATACGATATTAATGAGTGGAGCAGAGAACATTTCAACTATACCGGCCACCTCGACGATTACCTGCGTTTTGCACCAATTGCCGCCGTTTATTCCTTAAACGCTTTGGGCATACAGGGGAAAAACAATATCGGTAACCAAACCGCAATTCTGGGCAAAAGTATGGTATTGACTACCCTTATCACCAAAAGCCTAAAAAGTATTTTGGATGTAGAACGCCCCACAGGCCAAACACAATCGATGCCCTCGGGACATACAGCCATTGTATTTGCAGCAGCCCAATGGATGCACCGCGAATACGGCGAAACAAACCCCTGGTACAGCATAGGTGCTTATACCTGTGCCGCCACCGTGGGAATCATGCGTATTTCAAAAGGCAAACACTGGGCTTCCGACGTACTGGTTGGCGCAGGAGTAGGAATGATCTCCACCGAACTCATCTACTTCACTCATCAATTCAAATGGGATCGCGAACACCTGAATAACCTTGATATTTTTCCGTTTAAAACCGGCCACCAAAAAGGGCTTGCACTGGTCTATACCTTTTAACCAGCCACAAGTCTCAAGCTACAAGTCTCAAGCTACAAGTATTTATTGCTCAACCACTCCCCGTCTTTTACCTTTTTACTTTTGCCTTGGTACTGGATGCTGGATTCTGGATGCTGGATACTGGATACCGGATTCTCGATGCTGGATTCTCGATACTCCAATGCCTGTGCCTGAATTTTGCTGTGCCTGATTTTCAATTCGCTACGCTCAACTTTTTACTTTTACATTTTCACTTTGTCTTACTTTTACCTTTTCACTTTTTACTTTTGCCTTTTTACTTCTGCCTTACTTTTGCCTTTTCACTTTGTCATACTTTCGTCTTTTTACTTTTACCTTTTTACTTTTACCAACGATCTTCTTCTTTTTTACGCAGTAATTTATATTTTTGTCTCCCACGAATTTGCATTACACAACAAACTAATGGCATCTTTACAAACTCAAAAACAATGGCATGTAATTTACACCCGGTCCAGGGCGGAAAAGAAGGTCGTACAAGAACTTAATTTAAACGACATTGAATGCTTCCTTCCGCTGCAAAAAAGACTCCGCCAGTGGAAAGACCGCAAAAAATGGGTAGAAACCCCGCTGATCCCGGGCTATTGTTTTGTAAATATCACCCGCAAAGAATACGACAAAGTTCTGCAACTTAACAACGTGGTAAGCTATGTCACTTTCGAACGAAAAGCCGCTATTGTTAGTCAGGCCGAGATAGAGGCCCTGGAAACCATTCTCCGCCAGTTTGATTTTGAGGTGAACGTTACCATGGAGAATTTCGAACCCGGCAAACTGGTTGAAGTAATAGAAGGGCCAATGGTAGGACTAAAAGGTGAGCTGATTGAGTGCAGGGGAAAAAATAAATTTGCGTTGCGCATTGAACAGATCAACACTTCCTTTTTGGTTGAAATTCCGGCCTCCTGCCTGAGTGCGGTACCGGAAAATGTGATCTGACAACTATCAAATACCTCATTCACGCTGGCGGTTTCCAGCAAGAAAAAACAAGCGCAAAACCAAATAATTCACCAAATAAAAACCAAATACTCTTTAGTTAAACATAAATTAACAAATAGCTTTTTTATTGGGTATTTTCCTGACACAATAAAAAATACATAATTAAATAAATACTTTTGCTATTCTTTTGTCTCAACATCCTACTCGCACAATAATATGTAACCGAGGAGGCGAAGCAGTATCTTTACACCTAAAAAAAACATGAATTCCGGAACAAACGATCCCTCATTTTAGTTCAAGTGATCTTTTGCTTCCGAATAGCTGATCGATAACAAAGCCCGAATAAATCTTTTGCTCAGATCATCCTAAAGCAACTAAACCAATCCAAAAACGCACAAAAAACCAATAATTTATGCGAACACCACTAACGATAGCTGTTGATTTCGATGGCACCATTGTAGAACACAGATATCCCAAAATCGGAAATGAACTTCCTTTCGCCATCGAAACGCTGCGCGCCCTACAAAAAAAAGGCCACAAACTAATTTTATGGACCTACCGTTCAGAAATAGAACTGGACGAAGCAGTTGAATTCTGCCGCGAAAAAGGCCTGGAATTTTACGCCGTAAATAAAAATTATCCGGAAGAAAAGATGAACGATAAGATCAGTCGGAAAATACTTGCCGACCTCTATATCGACGACCGAAATTATGGCGGTATGCCCGAATGGACAGATATCTTTTATAGCCTGCATCCCGAAGAAAGAGTAGCCATTGAACAAACAAAGTCGAAAAGCTGGTGGAAAAGATAGAAATCCTGCAAAGAGAAAGCAGGTAAGGTCGTTTCCTTTCACCTTTTATGACGCATCGTAAAAGCATGCACGCAAACAAATTGTTGTTAATCGCCCGGAACAGAAATGCCTGAGCATCCTCTTTCGGCAAAAAAATTTAACAAAGTAAACATTATACACTTACAATGAATTCAAAACAAATCCATCGTCTGATGTCATTACTAATGGTAGCTGCTTCGCTTTCGCTTTTCTCCTGCCACAGCAGCAAAGAACTGATTTACATGAAAGATGTGCAGAACAACCAGGTAATCAAAGCATTGACCGATACCATTACTGAATACATCATAAAACCCGGCGATATACTTTACGTAAGCATCAAATCGATGAATGCCGAAGTAAATGCACTGTTTAATCCGGAATCGAATATGGAAGCCCAAAATTACAGTTCGCACCAGAAGTACACTACTCCCCAGGGAGCTTACCTCTATGGTTTTGAGGTAGATGAAAGAGGAAACCTTCAACTTCCCATAATGGGCGACATCCCCGTAGCCGGGCATCCCAATTCACACATCGAAAAGATTGTACAAAAACATGCCAACAAATACCTTAAGGAAGCCATTGTTAAGGTTAAGCTACTGAATTACAAGGTCACCATTATGGGCGAGGTTAAGCGCCCCGGTGTATATTACAATTACAATAACAACTTCACTGTGCTTGAAGCACTTGGCATGGCCAACGGAAATACCGACTACGCAAATCTGACCAATATAATGGTTATCCGTCCACAGCCCGATGGACAAAAAGCGATGATTCTTGATCTGGCCGCCTCGGATGCCTGGCTGCAAAAAGGCTTTTACCTCCACCCCAACGATTACATTTTTGTAGAACCCAATACACATAAGAACTTCCAGCTCAACGCCCAGGTTTTTTCCATGATCATCTCGTCGGCCAGCTTATTGTTAGCAGTATTCGGGCTCCTGAAGTAGAGAAAACCAGGCAAAACAACGTGTAACCAATACGCTACGAAAAATTCACAACAAAAAGTAGCTTCCCGGCCAAAAACAATACAACAGAAACACGCACATAAAAACAAAGAGATTTTTCACAAAATGACAGCGAACAATAACAACAACCAGCCATACAACACCATTGAGCAAGATGATGAAATAGACCTCAAACGACTGCTTTTTCTTCTGTTGCGCAAATGGTATTGGTTGGTTATGGGGCTTTTTCTGGGGATAACCGGAGCCTATTTATTTGTTAAATACACCCCCGACAAATACCAGGTAAACACCAGTTTACTGGTTACGGATGAAAGCAAAGGCTTCGACCTGGAAAATTTATTTATGGACGGGATGATGGGTAGCAGCGGTATAGCCAGCCTGCAAAACGAATTAGAATTCCTGCGTTCCTATACCCTGAACCACCAGGCAGTTGACAATCTCAACTGGCAAACCTTTTGGCAAAAAAAGAACCTGATTATTTGGAACGGTATTTACCTCAACGAGCCTTTTATCCTCAATAAATCAGGCGAAGGCTTAAACCCGGCAGGAATACCAATATATATCACCCCTCTTTCAGAAACAGAATACGATATCAGTGTGGATGGAGAAATAAAGCTAGAAGGACAGAACGTAAAAATAGAATTCAGCGAAATCGCAAAATACGGCGAGCCTTTTCGCAACGAATACTTTAATTTTACACTTACTCCAAAAGAAAATTCCAGCGACCTGCCTGGCGAGTGGTACCGTTTTTCGTTTATAAATAAAAGCAAACTCACTACAGATTACCTCAAAAGAGTTACTACCGACTATGGCAAGGAAAGTGAAGTGATCAAACTATCGGTTGAAAGCACAGAACCTCTGCGTGACATTCACTACCTGAACGAATTGGTACGCGTGTACCTGAAGCTCAAACTCAACCTGCAAACACAAACCCAGAAACGCTCGCTCGAGTTTATCGATTCGCAGCTGTCGGGTATCTCCAGCGATCTGACTGCCGCAGAAAATACCTTTACCGAGTTCCGATCGAAAAACCAGATCATCGATCTCAGCAGCCAGGGAAGCCTTATTATGGAACAGCTAAAAGAGATTGAGCAGGAAAAGTCGCAGATGCAAATGCAGCTCGATTATTTTAAAAACCTTCAGCGCTACCTCGGTAACATCCAAAGTGCCGATCAACTGGTGGCACCTTCTGTGGTTGGCATTACTGATGCTACACTGAATGCACTCGTTCTTAAGCTCAGCGAACTGTACAGCCGCCGCAAGGTATTGGCGTTTAGCGCTTACGAAAACAATCCGTCCCTCATTCTGCTTAACCAGGAGATTGAACAGGTAAACCAACAATTGCGCGAAATACTGGTTAACCTGATCGACAATACCCAGCTATCGGTAAACACACTCAACCTTCGCTACACCCGCATCAACAATCAGTTGAACAACATGCCCGAGCAGGAACAACAGCTGATTAATATACAGCGCCAATACGAGCTCACCAACGAAATATACACCTACCTGCTGCAACGCCGTGCCGAACTGGAAATTTCACTCGCTGCTGCCATTGTTGATATACAAGTAATCGATCCGGCACAATTTGAACGCCTCATTCCACTTAACAAAAGCCCAATGCTCATCTTGCTTATAGGTGCTTTTCTGGGGCTGTTACTTCCGGGAGTACTCATCCTGCTTGTCGATTTGTTAGACAATAGTATTCACCTGCAGGAAGATATCGAGAAGCTTACTCCATTACCCATATTGGGAAATGTCTTACACAGTACCGATAAATCGGAACTGGTAGTTATACATCACCCCCGGGCCCCTATAACCGAGTCGTACCGTACCATCCGCACCAATCTTCAATTTAAATTACAGGATAAACAAAAAGTTATCGGACTACATTCGGTTCAGCCTGGCGAAGGAAAATCCTTTAATGCCACCAACCTGGCCTGCATTATGGCTATGAACGATAAAAAAACCGTAATTATCGGTGTAGATATGCGTAAACCCCGATTAAATAACATCTTTAACCTTGCAAATACAAAGGGATTAAGTAATTATCTGGCCGGCCAGTCCAGCAGCAAAGCAATCCTTCAACAAACCGAAATCGAAAACCTGTCGGTCATCGCTTCCGGCCCCATTCCTCCAAATCCTGCCGAGTTAATCGAACGTCCGGCTTTTTCACAACTGCTGGAAGAATTAAAGGCACAATTCGACTATATCATTATTGACAATGCTCCTGTGTCGCGCGTAACCGACGGACTAATCACCAGCCGGCACAGCGACCTGAATCTCTTCATATTACGTTATGGAGTAAGTAAAAAAAGCCAGTTAAAATTTATTAACGACATCGCCCGTCAAGGCACAATGCACAACCCTGCCTTAATCATAAACGACATCAAATTACATCGTTTTGGTTACGGATATGGCCATTCCTACCAATATGCCTATGGAAAAGGATACGCGGTTTAAAGATGTCGTTTTCCGATTTGTTTCCCCCTCTCAGGGGGAAATGTCGGCGTAAGGCATTTGGGGGGCCGACTATGGGGGTCTATAAACGACATCAAATTAAATCGTTTTGGTTACGGATATGGCCATTCCTACCAATATGCCTATGGAAAAGGATACGCGGTTTAAAGATGTCGTTTTCCGATTTGTTTCCCCCTCTCAGGGGGAAATGTCGGCGTAAGGCATTTGGGGGGCCGACAATGGGGGTTTCATAAACGACATCAAATTGAATCGTTTTGGTTACGGATATGGCCATTCCTACCAATATGCCTACGGTAAAGGATGCGCGGTTTAAAGATGTCGTTTTCCGATTTGTTTCCCCCTCTCAGGGGGAAATGTCGGCGTAAGGCATTTGGGGGGCCGACAATGGGGGTCTATAAACGACATCAAATTAAATCGTTTTGGTTACGGATATGGCCATTCCTACCAATATGCCTATGGAAAAGGATACGCGGTTTAACAACTTACTGCGCCCCGAAGCTCATCCTCCTTTTTTAAAAGGAGGTGTCCCGATCGAAGCATCGGGACGGAGGATTAAGCAGTATGGAACAAAAAGATTCCTCAGTCGTACCTCCTTCGGAATGACAGGGTTATCGAAATTAACCGGCGGCGTAGAAACAAGTTAATAATTTCAATGTCCATCAAACGCCGCCCATGAACATAAACAAGTTGCAAGTGATAGGAATAGAGCAAATACTTATAACAACAACTAAAAATGTTCATGACTTCATCCTCCTTTTGCTAAAGGAGGTGTCCCGATCGAAGCATCGGGACGGAGGATTAAGCAGTATAGAACAAAAAGATTCCTCAGTCGTACCTCCTTCGGAATGACAGGCTTATAGGAATTACCCGGCGGCGTAGAAATACGTTATTAGTTTTAACATCCATAAAACGCCGCCCATGAACATAAACAAGTTGCAAGTGATAGGAATAGAGCAAATACAAACAACAACTACTAAGCATGCTTAAAGCCTCATCCTCCTTTTGCTAAAGAGCCTGTCCCGATCGTAGCATCGGGACGGAGGATTAGGTAGTATCGAACAAAAAGATTCCTCAGTCGTACCTCCTTCGGAATGACAGGCTTATCGGAATTATCCGGCGGCGTAGAAACAAGTTAATAATGTCATTATCCATCAAACGCCGCCCATAAACATTAAAAATACAGGCATTACGAGGAGTCCGCTATTCGGACGACGAAGTAATCTAATCAATTCGCGTAGTTGAAGATAAATAATCAGCGCAAATCAGAACGATCTGTGTTATCAGCGTTCCAACAAAAGATTGCTTCGGACGACGAGTTAATCCGATAAATTTGTGAACGCGAAGGCGTTTAAGTTTTGCACCGCGGCTTTAGCCCCGTGGTAAAAAACAGATAAGTAACAGGCTTTAGCCATTAATCTTTGCATTTAAAGGCTGAAGCCATTCAAACTTCTAATCAGACCTTCACCGCACTAAAGTACGGTGCAAAACAAATTCTAACAAACAAGAAAAAATGATCAATATTCAATAACAAATACCCAATGCAGAACAAGCTAAAACGCATCAATCTGCAGACGATTTGGACATTGATTATTCAGTATTGAATATTCCTATACTCTAACTAGTTACAATGAACATCAGCAGCAAATACTTTCCAATAAATCATTACAGGGGCAAAGCCCCGGAAAGTTACAGCATCGTCCGCAAGGGCGATGATTTGTACAATAACAAATACCCAATGCAGAACAAGCCAAAACGCATCAATCTGCAGACGATTTGAACATTGATTATTCAGTATTGGATATTTCCTACACTCTAAACAGTTACAAGATGTATCAGCAGCAAATTTCCAGTAAATCATTGTAGGGGCAAAGCCCCGGCAAGTTATACCAATTGTATTTCAAAGTGAGCCTTTGAAATTACAATGGTTAATGCCGATAGAAAATTAAAGAGGCTTTGGGAGTGAGCGAACCAAAGCTTCAGTTTAATTTCAAATCGGTATTATGGCATCGTCCCTGCCTAAGGCAGGAAGACGTAAGGGCGATGATTCTTGCGAAAAATTGCAGCTCAGTAACAATACAGCTTTTGTGCGAAAACCAAACCACTAAACGCACACACTGTCAAATAATTAACCAAACAAAATCATAATGCTCATTTTCCGGCCATGAATCAACAAATAACATTTTTGTATTTTTTTCAGGAAACGGCTTTATTAATTAAACAAATTGAGTAGTTTTGCTACTCAACTAATATTGATTTTCTACTCATACAACACCTGTAACTGAGGAGGCGAAGCAGTACCCAAATCAGCGTATCCACCACTACTCCCAACTATTTCCAACTTCACATAACTCACTACTAGCCAAATGATAGAGTCATTAATCACAAACAAAACCCGGCTAAAACTTTTACTCAAGTTTTTTCTGAATAAGGAAACCACCAGCTACCTCAGAAACCTTGAGAATGAGTTTGGTGAATCTTCGAATGCCATACGTCTGGAACTGAACAGGTTGGAGAAAGCTGATTTACTGGTTTCGAATTTCAACGGGAACCGAAAATATTTCCGTGCCAATGATAACCACCCGCTTTACGGCGAAATCAACAGCATTTTGCAAAAAACCGTGGGCCTGGATACGGTTATCGAAAAGATCCTGAAAAATGTAGGCGACCTTAACGAGGCTTATCTTATCGGCGATCTGGCCATAGGCAAAGAATCGGGTATTATCGACCTGCTGCTGGTGGGCGACGACATCGACACTCGCTTTGTGGTGGCACTGGTAACGAAAGCAGAAAAACTGGT
The DNA here is from genome assembly GCF_900111425.1 of Draconibacterium orientale. Lineage (NCBI taxonomy): Bacteria > Pseudomonadati > Bacteroidota > Bacteroidia > Marinilabiliales > Prolixibacteraceae > Draconibacterium > Draconibacterium orientale. The sequence continues at coordinate 18,583 of NZ_FOHT01000038.1, forward strand.
CAATAAAAAAATACGCTACCTCATTCTTTCTGAAAACGAAAAGGCCGATTACCTGCAAAAACAAAACGCCTTACATATTTGGTCGAGAGAATAAAGTTTAGCTTTGTTCTTTTGTCGAAAACCGAAAAAAATAATGAACCTTTTAGATTAACGTAACACAAATATGAAGCACTTACTAAAATCAATGTTAACAGTATTCTTTTGCGCTGCACTACTACTGTCCACTCAGGCACAGACGCAAACGCAGACGCAGGATGTAAAGAATGTTGATGTTAAATCATTGCCGCAATCCGAGATCACCAAAGCCAAAAGAGCCATGAAGGATGCCGGGTTATCGGAAGAACAAGCGATACAACTGGCCCGTCAGCGGGGAGCTACCGAGCAACAGATCATGGAAATGCGTCAACGATTAAGCGAACAGGACACCACGCAGCAAGACATGTTTGAGCTTTATGAAGAGCCCGAAATATTACCCGAAGAACAAAAAGACGCTTACCTTTCGCAACGGAAAGTTGAATTAAAGAAGGATCTGGAAGTTTTTGGAGCCTACTTATTTAACAACGAAAACCTGACTTTCGAACCACAGGTAAACATTCAAACACCAAAAAACTACGAAATAGGCATTGGCGATCAGTTGCTTATTCAGGTTTGGGGGAACTCACAAAACAACTATCAGCTAAGGGTAAATAACAACGGACAGATTGTTATTCCCGACCTGGGACCGGTTTATGTGGCTGGCATGTCGTTTGACGAGGCTGAAAAGAAAATTGTAAAAAACCTTACTGCCATTTATGCCGATATGGGAGGCGACAATCCCGGCACCTTTGCCCAGTTAGACATGGGGCAGCTGCGCTCTATCCGTGTAAACCTGTTGGGCGAGGTGGTAGCACCGGGCACCTATACCCTACCCGTAACAGCAACCGTTTTTAACGGCTTGTACCTATCGGGTGGCCCTAACGAAATTGGTTCATTCCGTAACATCAAGGTTATTCGCAACAACAAAATTGAACAGGTAATCGATATATACAATTTACTGGTTAATGCTGATCCATCTGACAATATTACCTTAAAAGACGGCGATATCGTACTGGTGCCGCCTGCCGAAAAACAGGTGGTGGTAAACGGCGAATTCAAACGCAACGGTATTTTCGAAATTAAAGAAGGCGAAATGCTAAACGACCTGGTACGCTTTTCCGGAGGTTTTAACGCCGGAGCCTACCTGGGCAACACGCAAATTGTACGGCAAACACAAAAGGGACAACAGATTATCGATGTTCCTTACGACCTGCTAAATACCACACCGTTGGTAAAAGGCGATACTATTCAGAATAACCTCACTACCGACAGGTTTGAAAACAGAGTAAGCATAGAAGGTGCCGTTTATCATCCGGGAGAGTACGAGTGGACCGAGGGGCTTACCCTCGACCTGTTAATTGAAAAATCAGGCAAGCTGCTGCCCGAAGCATTTAAAGGACGGGGATTGATTACCCGCTACAACAGCGACCGTACGACTTCTGCCATTGCCTTTGATGTGGAAGATATCAGCAGCGGTAAACAAAACATCCTGCTGCAAGCCGACGATGAAGTGCTGATAAAAACCCATTTCGATTTAAAAGAACAACCTTATATTACCGTTAACGGCGAAGTGCTGGAACCCGGCCCCTTCAACTGGTCGGAGAACATGACACTTGGCGATGCTATTTTCCTGGCCGGAGGCCTTACCGAGGGCGCCGACAGTACGTTTATCGAAATTGCCCGCCGCCTGAGTTACGACGATGCCGCCGTACTTTCCGACACCATCGGACACGTTATTATTGCCAATATCTCGCGCGGATTACAACTGGGTAAAAACGATGCTGAAATGAAATTACGGCCCTGGGATCAGGTATCGGTGCGTACGGCTCCCAACTTCCGTCAAAACGAAACGGTAATGATTTCGGGCGAAGTAACCTATGCCGGCGCCTATGCCATTACCAATAAACAAATGCGTATCTCCGACCTGCTGCAAATGGCCGGGGGAACTACCCCGAAAGCCTATCTTCAGGGAGCTACACTCGAACGTTTTTCCGATGAACTGGGCACCGAACGTGTGGCCATCAATCTGCAAAATATTCTTAACAACCCACGGAGCGATAAAGACCTGTTATTAAAAAATAGCGACCGCCTCAATATTCCGGAATTTATGCAAACCGTAAAAATTACCGGAAGCGTACAAAACCCGTTCTCCATTACCTTCGAACCAAAACGTAATGCCAAATACTATATCAACCGTACCGGAGGATTCCAGGCTGAAGCCAATAAGCGAAAAACCTATGTACAGTACCCCAACGGTGAAACAGCGGTTACCAAAGGACTTATTTTCAGACACTACCCCGATGTAACACCGGGTAGTATTGTGGTCGTTCCTGAAAAACCGGAAAAAGAACGTCAGCAGGGACTTTGGCTGGCCATAGCATCTACGATGTCATCAATGGCCGTAGCAATCGCCGCAATTATGAACGCATCGAAATAATTTAGCTGCAAGTAACGAGTATAAAGCAGAAGCAATCTCCTCCTCAAGGAGCGGTGGGCTTTTGCGACGAAGGAGTAAAAGATCTTGGTGGTGGTTTCTTACCCTATCTCTTATCTTTCCCTCCAGGCAGGGAAAGACGATCAGCCGGCAGAAGTAACAGAGACGGTATAAACTATCCATTTAAGAGCATTGAAAAACATCATAAATTAGTGCGTACAAAACAATCAACGACTAAAAAACTTGTTGATGACTTCATCCTCCTTTTTTAAAAGGAGGTGGCTGCCAGTTGGCGGACGGAGGATTGCATAAGGTAAGTGACGAAAATTCGCTTTACCCTATCTCTTATCTTTCCCTCAGGCTGGGAAAGACGATCAGCCGGCAGAAGTAACAGCGACAATATAAAATATCTTGTTAAGAGCATTGAATTAATTTTATAACAATAGAGCAAATACTTATAACAACAACTAAAAATGTTCATGACTTCATCCTCCTTTTGCTAAAGGAGGTGCCTGACGAAGGAAGGCGGAGGATTAGGTAGTATGGAACAAAAAGATTCCTCAGTCATACCTCCTTCGGAATGACAGGCTTATCGGAGTTACCCGGCGGCGTAGAAACAAGTTAATAATGTCATTATCCATCAAACGCCGCCCATGAACATTAAAAATACAGTCATCACGAGGAGTCCGCTATTCGGACGACGAAGTAATCTAATCAATTCGCGTAGTTGAAGATAAATAATCAGCGCAAATCAGAACGATCTGTGTTATCAGCGTTCCAATAAAAGATTGCTTCGGACGACGAGGTAATCCGATTAATTTGTGAACGCGAAGGCGTTTTTAGGTTTTGCACCGCGGCTTTAGCCCGGTGGTAAAAAACAGATAAGTAACAGGCTTTAGCCATTAATCTTTGCATTTAAAGGCTGAAGCCGTTCAAACTTCTAATCAGACCGTCACCGCACTAAAGTACGGTGCAAAATAAATACAGATCAGTTTCAATCAGCATAATCTGCGTTATCAGCGTTCCAACAAAAGATTGACTATTACAAGAGAGTGGAACAGCAGAGATTTTCAGGTAGGTTCTGTTCAATAGAGGGTTTTTGAGGATTTAATAAGCAACATTAAACTTCAAACATTTTTCTCTATCTTTGATTAAAAGCATTAAAAACATGACAACAATTTCAAAGGGAACCAATAAAAAGGAAATCAAATTATTGCTTTTGCAGATTGACAAGAAAAAATCATCCAGAAAAAATATTGATTTAAATAAATATTGCGGAGCATTAAAACTGCAAGAAAACCCTGTTGACATCCAAAAAAAATGGAGAGATGAGTGGGAATAGCCTCGTTATTGATACCAATATCATCCTTTACTTGTTAAATGGCGACGAAACCCTCATCCCAGTTTTGGAAGAGAAACAATTATACATCTCATTCATAACTCAAATGGAATTGCTCAGTTTTCATAAAATTAATGAGCACGATAAAAAAATAATTAAGTCATTTATTAAAGATTGTATTGTTATTGACATTCCTTACGACATCAAAAAACTAGCAATAGAATTAAGAAAAAAATGCAATGTAAAATTACCTGATGCAATAATTGCTGCCACCTCCCTTTTCTTGAATGCACCAATTGTTACAGCCGATAGAGGTTTTAAGAAAATGGATCAGGACATCAACCTGGTTTTTTACGAAAAAGAATAACATTATTATTCAACTGTCATCCCGAACAAAGTGAGCCTGCCTGCAGTAGGCAGGGGATCTGTAACAATAAAACCACTAAAAATACAATCAGCGTAATCTGCGTGAAACAAAAACGACAAGGGAATCTCTTATAATTGGTGGAATTCGTGGATAAAACAATCAGCCCCATCGCTGGTGCGGATTTGTAATCCGTACCTCAGCCAACAGGCTGAAAACAATTATTCACAATCTGCGTTATCCGCGTTCCAACAAAAAACCTTATCAGCATTCGAAAATACAATCAGGCGTAAATCACTATATTTGAAGCACAAAAGCAATAATCAAATGCAGGAACAAGATATAAGGTGGAAACAACGATTTGCCAATTACAAAAAAGCGCTGGATACGCTTTCTCAAGGTATAGAACAACACTTCGAAAAAGAACTCTCTGATCTGGAAAAACAAGGCGTTATTCAGGGATTTGAATTCACACACGAATTGAGCTGGAAGGTAATGCAGGATTTCCTGAAGGATCAGGGGGAAACAAACCTGTACGGATCAAAAGATGCTACACGCCTGGCTTTTAACCGTGGCTTAATTACCAATGGAGAAGGCTGGATGAATATGATTACAGACCGGAACCTTAGCTCGCACACCTATCAGGAAGAAATAGCTGAACAAATTTTTAACCGGATTGTAAACGACTATTTTGAATTATTACGCCAATTTGAAAAAAAGATGGAAGAGCTATGCCATACGGACTAAGCGAAAATATCCTCAGGCAATTGACAGCAGTTTTCGATAAATACATTCAGATCAATGAAGTTATTCTTTACGGATCAAGGGCAAAGGGAAATTATAACGAAGGATCGGACATTGACCTGACTATAGTTGGCGATCAGCTCGATTTTTCCATCCTTCAACAAGTAAATACCGACATCGACCAACTCAACCTTCCCTGGTTATTCGATATTTCTGACTATAAAACCATAAATAATAAAAAACTCATCGATCATATCAATCGTGTCGGTATTACGATATACAAAGAAGAACAATAAAACGTTCGGGAAGATTACAAGGGCATGAGACTGCCGCGCCTCCTTCCTCGGCTCGCGGAATCCTGCACCATAAAATGTTAAGAGTACGGGAAATCCTATTCCAAAATATTTTTTTGAAATACGACTCTGCGATTCAGTGACTCTCGCCTATTGGGAAACGAAGTGAACCAAAAGTCGAAAGAGGAACTAATCCCGAATCAAACTTCGGGAGGCACGAGCGACGAAGCAGCCTCATCACTTTTACACTAAAAATACTTTACTGCACGAGTCTGCGAGCCGCAGGCGCGGCAGCCTCACTCACACTACTAAAAACATACAAAAAACAAACGAACTAAATACATGATACCCAACCAAGTAAAAACCATAACATGTATCGGCGCAGGCTATGTAGGCGGCCCAACCATGGCTGTAATTGCTAAAAACTGCCCGCACATTAGAGTAAACGTGGTTGACATCAATCCGGAGCGGATAGCCGCCTGGAACGATACAGACCTCGAAAAGCTTCCCATTTACGAACCAGGTTTAAAAGAAGTGGTAGCCGAAGCACGTGGGCGTAACCTCTTTTTTAGCACCGATGTCGATCAGGGCATCCGCGACGGACAAATGATATTCATCTCGGTAAACACCCCGACCAAAACCTATGGTACCGGTAAAGGAATGGCGGCCGACCTGAAATACGTGGAGCTCTGTGCGCGGCAAATTGCAAAAGTGGCACAGGAAGATAAGATCGTAGTCGAAAAATCAACTTTACCTGTACGTACCGCAGAATCTATCAAAAGAATTTTACAGGCCGAAGACACAGAACACAACTTTGCCATACTCTCCAATCCGGAGTTTCTGGCAGAAGGTACAGCTATTGATGATCTCCAGCATGCCGACCGGATGCTCATTGGAGGAGAAGAAGATGAGAACGGACAACGTGCTATTGAAGCCCTTGTGAATGTTTACGCCAATTGGATTCCCAGGGAACGACTGATCACGACACGTGTATGGTCATCCGAGTTATCCAAGCTCACTGCAAATGCTGTACTGGCACAACGCGTAAGTTCCATCAATGCCATTTCTGCGTTGTGCGAACGTACGGGTGCCGATGTGGACGAAGTGGCACATGCCATTGGGATGGACAGCCGTATCGGTCCAAAATTTCTAAAAGCCTCAGTAGGCTTTGGAGGCAGCTGTTTCCAGAAAGATATACTCAACCTGGTGTACCTCTGCAGGCATTTTAACCTCCCCGAGGTAGCGGATTACTGGGAGCAGGTGGTAAAACTCAACGATTACCAGAAACACCGTTTCGCCAAAAACATTGTTGATTCCCTCTTTAATACCGTTTCCGGGAAAAAGATCACCTTCCTGGGCTGGGCCTTTAAAAAAGACACCAACGATACCCGCGAAAGTGCTGCCATATACGTAGCCAAAGAGCTCCTTGATGATCACGCCGAGATACATGTATATGATCCCAAAGTCACCAAAGAGCAAATTTTCAAAGATTTGGAGTACCTGCTGACCCAAAAGGGCGACTGTCATTCCGAAGGAAGCGAAGCGATGAGGAATCTGTTACAAAGAGTCACTGTCCACACCTCTCCCTACCCGGCGATGGACGAAGCTCACGCCATTGCCGTGTTAACCGAGTGGGATGAGTTTAAAACCTACGACTGGAAAGAAATATACAATAACATGCATAAACCTGCCTTTATTTTTGATGGACGGAATATCCTAAATGCAAAAGAATTAGCGGAAATCGGATTTTCGTACAAAGGTATCGGCAAAGGATAACCCAGCCAATGTGTCATCCCGAACACAGTGAGGGATCTGTAACAATAAAACGACTAACAATAATCAGCGCAAATCAATACAACCAGCGTTATCAGCGTTCCAACAAGATTGCTTCGGACGGTAAACTTGCCCTCAAATTACGAGAGCCTACTCATTTTTACTGGGAATAATGAGGTACTGACTGTTTTAGGCTTTACCCCTTTGACTGTAGCCATTTCCCCTCAAGAGGGGAACAGTTTAAAAGTAAGGCCGCAAATTTTGAAACAAAGCTAAATTTGATCAGCACTTGCTCCCCTCGCGAGGGGAGCTCCCGATAGGGAGAGGGGTAAAGTAAACTGATTTCTGTCATTGGCAGCAGTCCCGACAAACCGGGACGACGAAGTAATCCAATAAAATTTGTGAAATAAGTGTAATTCGTGGACAAAAATATAAACAAGACACAAATGACCGAAGAAATAAAAAGCAACCAGCCAGCAGAAGACGAGATAGACCTCATCGCCCTCGCCAAAACCCTTTGGGACAACCGTAAATTTATAATCATAACAGTAGCCATCTTTATGTTACTGGGTGTTGCCGTAGCCCTGCTAACACCAAAGGAATATACCGCCTCTACCACGCTGGTGCCACAGGTTTCCAAGGGATCCACTAAAATGGGCGGACTCTCATCGCTGGCAGCCATGGCAGGCTTTAACCTGAACGATATGACAGGAAGCTCCGGCGAACTCTCCCCCATGGTTTATCCACAAATTGTAAAAAGTGTACCCTTTCAGCTCGAACTGATGAACACTCCTTTCTGTTTTCCTGAGAATGAACAGCCCGTCAGCATTTACACCTACTACACTGAAGTAAAAGAAACCGGCTTCCTCGAAGGATTAAAAAAGTACACCATTGGTCTTCCCGGCGTAATCATCAAAGCCATAAGAGGCGAACAAGTGACCAGTGACCCAATGACCAGTGACTCAATGACCAGTGACTATATAACCCTCTCTAAAGAGCAAGAGAAAATACGTAAAATGCTTAGCGACAAGGTAAATCTCGAAGTAAACGACAAAGATGGCTACCTGACCCTCTCGGCCACCTCACTCGACCCGAAACTGGCCGCACAGCTCACCACTAAAGCACAAACACTGTTGCAGAATACCATTACCGACTTTAAAATCGAAAAAGCAAAAACACAACTCGATTTTATACAGGAACGCTACAACGAAAAAAAGAACGAATTCGAAAACGCACAGGCCACGTTGGCCCAGTTCCGCGACCGTAATAAAAATGTGACCTCTGCCCTGGCACGCACCACCGAAGAACAGCTGCAAAACGAATACCAGCTGGCTTTTGAGGTATATTCGCAACTGGCGCAACAACTCGAACAGGCACAAATACAGGTAAAAGAAGATACACCTGTATTTTCCGTGCTTAAACCGGTTACCGTTCCTCTTGAAGATAACGCCAGTGGATTGACAATCCTGATCATTTTCACATTCCTTGGAGCAGTTATTGCTGTTGGATGGATCTTTGGAAAGGAGTTTATGGCAGGTCTAAAAGACAAATGGGATACTGTAGAATAGTACCAAGGCTACAGTCCCAACTCACAATGTCTCACAGTCCCAGTGCTCAGTATCCGGCATCAAAACCAAACAATAAACGTCTTACGATCATCAGTATAAAGATAAATTCGTAATTTTGTTTGTTATGCAACACGATTCAGGTATATTATCACAATTTTCAAAACACCTGTTTTGGGATATCGACACCTTTGAACTGGATATAAATGTACATGCCAAATTTATCATTTCAAAGGTTATTCAATATGGTAATTATACCGATTGGAAACTTCTTGTAAAATGCTACGGCATAAACCTTATCGTAAAAAATGCTCAAAAAATAAGAGAACTCGATAAACGAACGGCTTCATTTTTAGCTATAATTGGAGAGGTTCCCAAAGCAAGCTTTTTATGTTATTCTACGAAACCATCCACGCCCAAACATTGGGGCTTTTAAAAAAGCTGCAATCCGAAGATTTATTTTCAAATCTAAGGCTGGTTGGTGGCACATCACTGGCCTTACAAATCGGGCATCGGATCTCTGTTGATATCGATTTGTTTGGAGATTTAAAATGCGACAATATTACATTGAATAACACCTTAAAGTCGCTGGCTCAATATAGAATTATTCAACAAACCGAAAATATTCATATTTATAACATTGAAAATATTAAGGTAGATGTGGTGAACTACCCCTACCCCTGGTTGCAGGCTCCGGTTACTAAGGATGGTTTGACACTGGCAGCAATTGAAGATATCGCAGCAATGAAACTGGCGGCTATTACCGGTAGGGGAAGCAAGAAAGACTTTATCGATTTGTATTTTTTGCTTCAACGATTTAGCCTGAAAGAAATGCTTAATCTTTATCTAAAAAAATATAACGAAGGTTCAGTATTTATGGTATTACGAAGTTTGGCCTACTTCGACGACGCAGAAGAAGAGCTGATGCCTAAAATGCTGGTCGAGGTTACCTGGAACGAAATAAAAGCAACAATAACAGATAAGCTAAAAACCTTCCAATCAGCCCAATAATACCAATTGTACTTTCTTTTGACGCATGGCAATAAGAAAGTTTACAATGGTTAATGCCGATAATACAACAAAGGAGGAGACTGAACGAAGTGAATTGAAAATAAGCGAAGGCATTATGTTTTTATTTTACTGAGCTAAAGTATGCGACATTTTGTTGTTAAATCGGTATAAAAGAACAGCTGCAAAACGAATACCAGCTAGCCTTTGAAGTGTATTCGCAACTGGCACAACAGCTCGAACAGGCCCAAATACAGGTGAAAGAAGATACACCCGTTTTTTCCTGTTGAAACCGGTTACTGTTCCCGTAGAAGATAATGCCAGCGGATTTACAACATTTGTTATCTTTATCTTTTTAGGTGCTGTGGTTGGAGTTGGATGGATTTTTGGGAAAGAGTTTCTAAACAGCATAAAAGCAAAATGGAACGAACCAACAGCATAAATGAACACCAAGGATATAATTAACAATTTAATCCCGTGTCGAAACAAAGTTCATAAAAGATGAAGATCAAAATAATAGTTCATTAATTTTCCATTCTGAATAGTTAATAATTATAGTTTTGCTTTGTAAAGTTCACTTATCTGTTAATAAGTTAAAACCATGGAACCAAAAACTTTTGTATTAATAGGAGCCGCAGGTTATATCGCACCAAAACATTTTAATGCCATCCAAAAAATTGGGGGTAAACTCATCGCTGTAATCGATCCCGTTGATAATCTGGATATTTTGGATGACTATTTTCCCAATGCAGAATATTTTAGATCAATAGAGGATGCTAAACCTTTTATGAAGACAAATCTTGTTGATTACTTTGTAGTTTGTTCTCCTACACACCTTCATTTTGATCATATCAGTTTTGGCTTAAAAAATAATTGTGATGTAATCTGCGAAAGTCCATTGGTTTTAACATGGAATGAATTAGAAAAGTTAAAAGATATAGAATCTCAATCCGCCCATAAAATTTATAACCTCCTTCAATACCGTCATGATCCAGCATTTATAGAACTGAAAAAGAATTTTGACAACAAAAAACACTATTTAATCACCCTTAAAAATTTCTCTTACCGCGGAAAGTGGCTAGCCCATAGCTGGAAAGGTGATTCAAAAAAAACAGGAGGATTGATAACGGCGCTTGGATACCATTTTTTTGATGGATTTATTAATATCTATGGGAAACCAATAGAGACCAAACTTGAAAAAAATACAAATCAACATTGTTTAGGCAATATGAAGCTAGAGAACGCCACTGTAGATTTTGAACTTGCCAACTCATTTAAACAGGAAGAAAATAGAAATGAGCTGTTTATTGAAGTGGACGAACAAATTATTGATCTGTATAAAAGCGATAAAGAACTTTTTATTCGTGCTTATCAACATATAACAAACAACAAAGGAATTGGTATCTCCGACATAGAACCAACAATTAAATTCCTGGAGAAACGTTAGAACAAACACATTAAACAAACACAACGACTTACACAAATAATAATCATTTGTAAGCATAAAAACATTTTCAAATGAATACAACCAAAATCGCAGTAATCGGCCTTGGTTATGTAGGCCTGCCTTTAGCCGTAGAATTCGCTAAGAAATTTCCCGTGGTGGGTTTCGACATTAACCAATCACGTGTCGATGAATTAAATTCAGGAACCGATTCCACCCTCGAAGTGGATGATGACAACCTTCAATCCGTTGTCAGCCTGAGCGAAGTCGAAGGGAACAACGGTCTTTACCTGACAACTAAACCCGCCGCACTGTCCGACTGCAACTACTACATCGTAACAGTACCTACACCAACCGATAAAAACAACCGCCCGGTATTGACACCACTGATCAAAGCCTCCGAAACCATCGGCAAGGTGCTCAAAAAAGACGATATTGTTATTTATGAATCGACAGTTTACCCGGGAGCAACCGAGGAAGACTGTGTGCCGGTTTTGGAACTCTATTCAGGCATGAAAATGAATACCGACTTTTTTGTAGGCTATTCGCCTGAACGGATCAATCCCGGCGACAAATTGCACACCGTTACCAAAATAAAAAAAGTAACATCAGGCTCAACCCCAGAAACCGGAACAAAAGTAGATGCTTTATACCGCACGGTTATCGAAGCCGGCACCCATCTCGCTCCCTCCATAAAAGTAGCTGAAGCGGCCAAAGTCATCGAAAATTCACAACGCGATATCAACATCGCATTTGTAAACGAACTCGCCAAAATTTTTAGCAAATTGGGAATTGACACCAAAGAAGTATTGGAAGCTGCCGGAACGAAATGGAACTTCCTCCCCTTTTCTCCTGGACTAGTTGGCGGCCACTGTATCGGTGTAGATCCCTACTATCTGGCGCAAAAAGCACAGGAAACAGGTTACAATCCTGAAATTATATTGGCAGGCCGCCGAATGAACGATGGTATGGGCGCATGGGTCGCTTCCCAAATTGTGAAACTAATGATCCACAAAGGCCATGCGGTAAAAGACAGCAAAATATTGGTTCTGGGTATCACCTTCAAGGAAAACTGTCCGGATATCCGAAATACCAAAGCCATCGATGTAATTAACGAACTAAAGACCTATGGCTGTAAGGTGGATGTATACGATCCATGGGCTAATAACGAAGAGGTAAAACAGGAATACGGCTTAGACTTAGTTGATGACTACACAGAAAACAAGTACGACGGTGTAGTGCTGGCCGTAGCCCACAATGAATTTAAAGACCTCGACCTCTCGAAATTGCGCAATGGCCACAATGCAGTTATTTACGACATCAAAGGTATTTGGGATAAAGAACAGGTTGACGGGAGATTGTAAGGTAAACGGGTGGCAAGACCGCTTCGGTCATTCTTCCCACGCGAAACCTTGCACAAAATAACATTTAGTAGAACAAACCTTGCATCCCAAAACAGAATAAGGAGCACTACTTCCTTAGAATCCGTCAACTGACGGAGATAAAGGGAACTCACAACGATAACACAAAAATGAAAATTGAAAATAAGAAAGTATTGGTAACAGGTGGAGCCGGTTTTATCGGCTCCAACCTCGTTGACCGCTTGTTAGCCCAAAACAATATTGTGATTTGCCTGGATAACTTTGCCACCGGCAAACGGGAAAATTTGGCAAATGCACTCCAACATCCGGCATTTACCCTGATTGAAGGCGACATCCGCAATTACGAAGGTTGCCAAAAAGCTGTAGAAGGCTGCCAATACGTATTGCATCAGGCAGCGCTCGGAAGTGTTCCGCGCTCCATAGCCGACCCAATGACCAGCACCGATGTAAATATCGGGGGCTTTGTAAAAATGCTACACGCTGCAAAAGAAGCGAATGTAAAGCGTTTTGTATATGCTGCCAGTTCTTCTACCTACGGCGATTCTAAAAAACTGCCTAAAATTGAAAACGAAATTGGTCGCCCTCTCTCACCCTATGCAATTACGAAATATGTTGATGAACTCTATGCCGACGTATTTGCCAAGACCTACGGTATGCAGTGCATTGGACTGCGTTATTTCAATGTTTTTGGTAAACGACAAACACCCGATGGAGCATATGCGGCCGTAATCCCGTTATGGGTAAAATCTCTTATTAAGCACGAATCTCCATACATTAATGGCGATGGCTCTTATTCGCGCGATTTCACCTATATTGAAAACGTAATACATGCCAACGAGCAAGCCATGCTACAAAGCACCGAAACCATTTACAAAAACCGCGAAACCTATTACAACGAAGATGTAGCCAAGAGAGAGAGACTCGATATTGACGCCACCCATTTCTCCGAAGTGTTTAATGTGGCTTTTGGCGGCAACACCAACCTCAACCAGCTTTTTAACACCTTGCGCAACAACCTGGCAAAGCACGACCCTAATATTGCAAAAGTAGACGTTATTTATCGCGATAAACGCCCAGGCGACATCCCTCATTCGCAAGCAAGTATTTTTAAAGCCCAAACAATACTCAACTATCAGCCAAAATATTCGGCCGAAGAAGGCTTTGCAAGGGCTTGTGAATGGTATTTTGAAAACATAAAAGCTTAATACTTGCCTTTGTTCGCCTCTATTCCAAAAGGAAAACCTGTTTTGGGCTACCAACCGGAATATTCTGTAAAAAAAGGGTTGGGAGAGGCTTGTGGGTGGTATATCCAACACCTGCAATAACCTTATTCACACTTAAATTAATTGTAGAATCTAAGCTTTTATAAAAAGTGAGTTTAAAAAAAGATTTAATAAAAGTAGGCTTTTCAAATTTTATTGTACTCATCTCAAGCCTTGTTAATAGTTTTATACTACCAACCATATTAACAATTAAAGGATATGCTGATTATAAAACCTATATATTATATGCAAGTTTTATTGGTTTCCTTCATTTTGGATTTGTCGATGGTATTAATGTTAAATACGGAGGAATTGATAAAAGAAACTTAAATATTAAAGAATTTGAGGACTATCATACCTTTTTTATTCTTTTCCAAATAATTATTGTTGGAATATTATCTGTGCTAAGCGTACTCATTAACAATAATTATTTATTTTTTATTTGTCTCGCAATAATTCCAATCAATATTCAATCATTCTTCCTGTTTTTCTATCAAGCCATTGGTGAATTCAGAATATATTCTTTAGTTACAATTATTGTCCCTTTGTGTAATACATTTATCACCTTAGCCTTACTCTTATTCAAAGTGATGAACTTCGAAGCATTTGTGTTCTCAAATATTGCAAGTTATTACATCTCTATGATAATTTTGGAAATAAGATTCTTTCGTGAAAAGAAGGTAAAACCTAGACAGTCTTCTAATAACATACCTCAATTTTTAACAGAAAAAATTAAAGTATTCATATCTGTTTTAAAAAACCACAAAAACATATTTATTTCAGGTTTTTTCATTATGCTTGGAACTGTTCTTTTTAATCTGTTTTTTAATACGGGACGTTGGATTACAAAAATATTTACAGATGATGAGAAATTCGCAATTTATTCTCTTAGCTTATCTCTAATTGGATTTATTGTAATTTTTGTATCTGCTGTAAACAAAACATTTTACCCTTACTTATACCGCAATAATAACTTGAAAGTACTAACCAAATTAAGAAGAATTCTATATATAACCAGTACTATTGCTCTTCCTTCATATTTTATCTTAAAATACATTATCCTAAATTATTTGCCTAAATACACAAGTGCCTTGCTCATTACGGCTATTGTTATTACTTCCATACCTGGAATTTTTATTATAAAATCAATCTATGCCAATTTATACAAAATAGAAAAAAAAGAGAGTGATTTTTTAACCGACACTATCATATACCTAGCAATTGGTTTTCTACTTAACATTAGCTCATTTTTATATTTCAAAACACTTACGTCAATTGCAATTGCTTCTGTTATTACTATATATATTTGGACTGTATTCCCCCTCTCTTTTAAGATCATTTCTGCAACTCAACGGTTCTATGAACTCTGTTATATTGTGGTAGTAATAGGCTCTTTTTTTACAATTTATTGGTTCGACTTACATTTTATTTATAGCTCTCTATTGTCATTCATATTCATTATAGGAATCAACTTCGTATTCTTCCGAGAACAATCTCTTTCGCTTTTAAAACGTAGTTTATGATTTATCTTTTAATACTCATATACTCTCTCACTCTTTCATTTGTTTATGATTTCGGCAACTTGAGAATTGGGAAAAAGATGAACCTACTGATAGTATTTATGGTATTGGTTAGTTTATCTGGATTTAGATATAGAATTGGAGGTGATTCTTACTTCTATATTAAGATGTATGAATACCTCCCAACTTTACCTGAGCTATCATCAATAGAATTAGGAGTTTCAAAACTACAACCCTTGTGGCTCTTATTAAATGCAATATCCAGAACAATATCTCCTGACTTTTTTGTTTTTCAATTACTTCATGCTTTAATTGTAAATTCTATAATTTTTTATTTCTTCAGAAAATATACTAAGTATGTATTTACCGCAGTTTTGTTATATTTCATTGGTTTTTATGGCTATTTCAATTTTGAAATATTGAGGGAGTCTCTTGCTATTTGCGTTTTTCTTTTATCATTGGAATTTTTTGTGAAAAAAAAATGGTTGCGATACTACGTCCTTGTGTTTGTTGCGTTTGGATTTCATTATTCGGCTATATTATTATTTATACTTCCACTCTTAAAAAGGATTCCAATAAACTTTTTTAGCATTCTAATTATAATTGTCATTGGAGCTTTTTTAAATACGTTTTTTCTCTCTTTTATTAATTCATTATCTGGAAATAATGGATTTTTTATGTCTCTGGAAAATTATGGAGATTACAATTATACCATTTGGGGTTTAGTTGGTATTATTGTTCTATATGTGTTATACCCTTTTATTGTTATGAATGCGAGTACCAATTTTTTAAATATTAAAAACAGTTTGTATCCTTTCTTGCGTTTTTTTATATTAATAGGTGCCTTTTGTTCTCTTTTTTATATTTTTTTTAGATTTCGAAACTACTTTACACCTATCTTTTTTGTCTTTTTAACGGAAGTGGTACATAGTATTTTTAGAAATAAAAAAATTAAAGAGTTCAGAAAAATTATTTCGTTCTTAATACTTTTCTTTTTTGCGTTTATGCATTCGTATAAATATTTTTCTGACACTTCTGAAAAGGTAGATTCCAGTCGATGGTATAGCCTCTGGTATCCATATAATTCTATCTTCGATAAGGATACTGACCCAACAAGGGAAAGGTTATTTAACGAATTATAAACCTTTCCTAATAATTATTCAATTTAACATGCAACAAACTAATAATACAATTTATATAGCATATTCATGTGATGAGGCCTATATTCACCATACAGGAATATCTTTAATTTCATTATTTGAAAATAACAAAGGAATAAACTCCATTATTATTTATTTTATTGAAAAAGGTGTCAGGCAAGAATCAATAAATCAACTACAAACTATTTGTGACAAATATAAACGTAAGCTTGAAGTAATTCCTTTCAGCAGCATTTGTAATGATTTACATCCTAGCGATACAGGGAGACACATAGAAACCATCTATTCAAAGCTTTTTTTCTCCAGAATTAGCAACATTGATAAGATGTTGTACATTGACAGCGACACTATCATAAATGGCTCTATTCATGAACTCTGGTCTATTGACCTCTCAAATTATTGTGTTGCAGGTGTTGAAACATACACTGTAAAATCGAAAGAAAGATTAAATCTATTACCAGAAGATAATTTCATTAATGATGGTATTGTATTATTAAATTTAGAAAAACTTAGAAAAAATCGTTATGACCTTAAATTTTTAGATTTCATCAATATGTTTAATGGTAATCCTCCATTGTTATCGGAAGGCACCATAAATTTCGTATGCAAAGGCTCCATACTTTCGTTGCATCCAAAGTTTAATTTAATGAGTGGATTAATATCAATTCCAAATACAAATTATACTAAAAATAAATATTTATCAAATTATTACTCCGATGAGATAATTGATGAGGCTATAAAAAGCCCCGTCATCATACATTACTTATCAGCTTTTTATAATCGCCCCTGGGACAAAAACTGTACTCATCCGTTGAAAAATAGATACTTATTTTATAAATCACTTTCTCCTTGGAGAAACATACCACTTACGAATAAGAAACTTACTTTAAGACTACGTTTTATCAAATACTTGCAAAATATGCTACCCGAAAGGTTCTTTTTATCTTTAAGATATATTTCTATACTATTAAAAAATAAATTTAATGTCCGTAATTAGTCACAACCAGAACCTCTCCCTGAACTTGTTGTAGGGTCTTTCCTGCAAATAGCTAATTAGTAAATGTGAGAGATGCTGAAACAAGTTCAGCATGACGTGTTAAACATTAATTATGACATAGAACGGATAATCAAAAAGGTTATTTGTTTATATAAAAAACCAACATATGAGAATAGCCATTCATCAAAACAAAGAAATATTTAATCATTCAACATCTTGGGAAACAGAATGGATAAATTACTGCGATGAAAAAAATATTGATTATGAAATAATCGATTGTTTTTCAATAAACATTATAGAGAAACTAAGGGATTTTGATCTTTTACTTTGGCATATACAGAATTATGTATTGCAGGATATGTTATTTGCAAGAAGTATTCTTCAGAGTGCAAAACAAATGGGCCTTAAAGTATTTCCGGATTATAATACCTCATGGCATTTTGATGACAAAGTTGCCCAAATGTTTTTATTACAGTCAATCAAAGCACCTATTCCCAATCACTGGTTTTTTGCAACAAAAGAATCATGTAAAAAATGGATAAATTCGGAAGCAGATTTTCCTGTTATAGCAAAACTAAAATGCGGAGCAGGTTCGAATAACGTTAAACTTCTTCGCACCAAATCTGAAGCGTTGATGTATGCGACTAAAATGTTTAATGGAGGATTGTCATCCTCTCCCAGTATTCTTTTTAAAGCTTCGTCAAATTATAAATCCGCACCTGATTGGTCTACAATAAAAAAGAGAATTAAAAGAATCCCCGATTTTATTCAGACCTATTCCAGAGCCAAACGAATGCCGAAAGAAAAAGATTATTGTAGCTTTCAGGAATTTATACCAAATGCAGGCTACGATTTAAAAATTTATGTTATTGGTGATAAAATAAGCTTTTTGGCCAGACACACTCGCAAAGGAGATTTCAGAGCTTCAGGGGGAGGCAACCTCTCATACGATAAATCATTGGTTCCCAAAAATGTATTAGAATCGGCATTTGAAACATCAGACAAACTAAAGCTACAATGCATTGGTTTTGACTATGTAGTTGATAAAAGCACAAAAAAGGGTAAAATTATAGAAATGAGCTTTGGTTTTGCACATCAGGCACTAATAGGTGCTAACGGTTATTGGGATAGGGATTTACAATGGCACAACGAACCAGTTAATGCCCCTCATGAAATTATTAAAAATCTACTCAAAAAATAAATAATGAAAATTGCATTTTTAGGAGATATAGCCCTAATTGGCAAATACGATTTAACTCAAAATCCAAATGCAAAATCAGCTCTTAAAGATATTGCAGAAGTATTAAAAGATTATGATTTTGTTATTGGAAATTTAGAATCACCGTTAACCGACAAGGAAAGCACAATGGTTTGTAAATCAATGCATTTACGTTCACCGTCAATTAATATTAATTTACTCAAATATTTAAACATCAACATCGTTTCTTTAGCGAATAACCATACTTACGATTTTGGAAGAAAAGGAATTGAAGATACCGTAAAGATATTGACTTCTAATGGAATTGATTATTTTGGAATTGACAATAAATCAATTGATATAAACAATGCTGTAATACGAGGGTTTGTTTGCTATTCTACAAATGCTATTGGCTACAATTCAACATCTAAAAACAAAGGCGTTAATACTTTAGATTACAAGGAAGTTATAAAACAGGTTGAAGAAGATAAAGCTGCCGGTAAAACAAGTATTTTATCCATACATTGGGGCGATGAACATACGAATTATCCTAGACACGAGCATATTAAATTTTCTCATTTGCTGGCAAAAAAAAACGATATTATAATTAGCGGTCATCATCCTCATGTAATTCAGGGAGTCGAAAAAATAAATAATTCACTAATTGCTTACAGTCAGGGTAATTTCTGTTTTGACGATTGCGAGGCGATTTCAGGAACGGGTATGAAACTTACCCAAAACGATGAAAACAGAGAATCATTTATTTTTGATGTTTCAATTGATGAAAATAGAATTATTAACTACAAAACAATTGGCATTAAAGAAATAAACAATCAAATAAAAGTTGCCTCAATAGATTCCAAACTCACAAATTTATCTAATGAAATTAAAAACATAAAAGACCCAATCAGCTACCAAAACAAAAGAGTTTCTCAATTTTCGGATAAAGATTTCAGAGAAAAGAAATTTGGAAAAAAAACATTTGGTTGGTATGTTAAAAGATTAAACTACTACGCTATTGGTGCTTATTTAATTGGAAAAATAAATAAATACAAATACACAAAACAATTCTCCAAATTTCTTTAAGTATGCAAAAGAAAATACTTTATGTAGGAAATTTTTCGTTCCCTAACGGGAATGCCTCAGGTGCCAGGGTATTAGGCAATGGCTATCTTTTCCGTGAATTAGGCTACAAAACTTTTTTTATTGGATTAGATAAACAATTAAATGAAAATTCAAATCTTCCGGAAACCAGGAATGAATTCGAGGGGTTTGCATATTATAACTTACCATATCCCAAGGGTGTAAGAGGTTGGATTGCATACAAACAAAGATACATTGAGGTTGCAAAATTGATTAAAGACTTAAACATTGATATAATTATATTATACGGCAGCCCCACAATATCATTATTTGGTTCACTACTAAAATCGTTTGCAAAAAAAAATAACATTAAAATATTGACAGATGTTGTTGATTGGTTAGCTATCGGTTCTGGAGGCCTTATATTTCGCATTGTAAAATATTTTGACACGAATTATCAAAAACGATATCTAAATAATCAGGTAGATGGGGTGATAACTATCAGCTCTTATCTCCAAAAGTATTACAAAAAAAGAGTTGACAATACGATAATTATCCCGCCGCTGGTAAACACTCTTCATTTTAACCAACTCTATAATAACATTTCAACACATAAAACAACAAAAATTATTTATGTAGGCGAACCATTTCCAATAAACGCGACTAATGTAAACCCAAAATCTTTTAAAGACAGATTAGATAAGGTAATTGATACGCTGTATAAGCTTAAAGAACATGATTTCATTTTTGATGTCTATGGATTAACTTATGACCAATATATTACTGTCGTTGATTATCAAAAAGATAAATTAAATGAACTAAAAGATAAAGTGATATTTCATGGTCCAATCGAAAATAGAATTGCACGTCAGAAAATTGCCCAGTCTGATTATTCAATTTTATTTAGGGATATAAATAAAATGACCAAAGCAGGTTTTCCAACAAAAGTTGTTGAGTCTATTTCATGCGGAACACCTGTAATAACAAACAATACCAGCGACCTACAAAATTATATTTTTGAAGGGGAAAATGGATTTGTTGTTGATTTATCAAAACCAGATTTACATCTGCATAAAATGAATGAAATTTTAAAAATGGATACAATGGCTATTAATAAAATGAAGCAAAACTGTGCTAAATCCGAACTTTTTTCCTATCAAAACTTCAAAGATAAAACAGAACGTTTTCTTCAAAAAATATAAACTTGTTGAAGGCAAACAGCAAATATCGTATCCTATTGTAATGAGAATTGTTATTTCGATCAATACGGCCTGGAACATTTATAATTTCCGGCTTGGGTTAATTAAAGTTTTATTGGCTGATGGTCATGAAGTTTATGCTGTGTCTCCCCAGGATAAATATGTAAAAAAACTTGAAACGCATGGGATTAAACACTTTAAAGTCAATATAAATCATAAAGGAACCAACCCTTTCGAGGATATAAAACTGGTCAAAGCATATAAGAGAATCTTCTTAAAAATACAGCCTGATATAATTCTCAGTTATACAATAAAGCCGAATATATATGGAAATCTGGCCGCCCAAAAAGTTGGTGTTCCGGTAATAAACAATGTGAGTGGCTTAGGTACTTTATTTATAAAAAATAGTTTTGCTTCAATAGTTGGTAAATTTTTGTACCACTATTCTTTTAAAAACAGTAACTGGGTATTTTTCCAAAATAATACCGATAAAGAGCTTTTCATACAAGCAAAACTGGTAAAAGGTGATAAGGTTTCGGTTTTGCCCGGGTCCGGTGTAAATACACAAAAGTTTTCAATAAAAAGAAAAAGTAATTCCGGTAAACGTTTTTTATTTGTAGGTCGTCTGCTAAAAGACAAAGGTATTATTGAATATTTGAAAGCTTCACAAAATCTCTCAAAAAAATATCCAAACGTAAATTTTACAATGGTTGGCGAACTGGGTTACGCCAATAAAACAGCAATAACAGAAATAGAGTTAAAAAACTGGGTAAAAAATAAGCAAATAAAATATTTGGGTAAACAAGATGATATGGTTAAGGTTCTGGCTGAAACAGATGTTATGGTTTTACCTTCATACAGGGAAGGCTTATCAAAATCATTAATTGAAGCAGCAGCAATGAATCTTCCAATTGTAACAACTGATGTACCAGGTTGTCGAGAAGTTGTGGAACATGGTACGAATGGATTTCTCTGTCAGGTAAAAAACGCTGACGACCTCCAAAACAAAATGGAAACAATGATAAACTTATCTCAGGAAGAAAGATTAAAAATGGGAGAAGAAGGTAGAAGAATAGCTGAAAATAAATATTCGGAAGAAATTGTTATTAAATTATATAAAGACAAAATAAATGAACTTATTTCATGATCAAATAAAAAACCACATAAATCATGTTTAAAAACAAAACACTCTTAATCACAGGTGGTACAGGCTCTTTCGGCAACGCCGTACTTAACCGCTTCCTTGATACCGATATCAAAGAAATCCGTATTTTCAGTCGCGACGAGAAAAAACAGGACGATATGCGTCATCGCCTGAATAATCCCAAAGTAAAATTTTACATTGGCGATGTCAGAGATAAAAGAAGTGTAGATGGGGCTATGATGGGAGTGGATTACATATTCCATGCTGCGGCACTCAAACAAGTCCCCTCGTGCGAGTTTTTCCCAACGCAAGCGGTACGCACCAATGTTTTTGGTACCGAAAACGTCTTGGATTCGGCCATCCAGCATGTGGTAAAAAACGTGGTGGTGCTGAGTACCGACAAAGCCGCCTACCCCATTAATGCCATGGGTATCAGCAAAGCCATGATGGAAAAAGTGGCCATAGCCAAAGGCCGTGCTTTAGGGAAAGACGCGGCCACGACCATTTGCTGCACACGTTACGGCAACGTAATGGCCAGCCGGGGTTCTGTTATTCCTTTATGGGTGAAACAAATCAAAGAAGGTAACGATATTACCATTACAGACCCCAACATGACTCGTTTTATGATGACGCTGGAAGATGCAGTTGATTTGGTATTATATGCCTTCCAGAATGGTGAAAACGGAGATCTGTTTGTGCAAAAAGCACCGGCTGCTACCTTGGATGTATTGGCTGAAGCATTAAAAGGGCTGTATAAAAAGGATACTACGGTTCGTGTAATTGGCACCCGCCACGGAGAAAAATTGTACGAAACACTGGTTACCCGCGAAGAGATGGCCAAACATGTGGATCGGGGCAATTATTTCCGTATCCCTTGCGATGATCGCGACTTGAACTACGACAAATATTTTGAAGAAGGGGAAGAAAAAATTTCCAAACTGGAAGACTACCACTCGCACAACACCCGTCGCCTCGATATTAAAGGTATGCAGGAATTGTTGTTAAAATTGCCTTTAGTCCGCAAAGATGTATTGGGCGAAGAGGGTTTTCAATACCCGGATTAGCAACTACACCTTACAGTACATGGTACTTTAAGAATACTATTAAAACTGAACCTCATGCAAATGCGTTCAGACGCTAATCACCTAAAATAGAAATTAGATGTCAAAAATAAAAATAGGAATTACCGGACAAGCCGGATTTGTAGGAACACATCTTTACAACACACTAGGCTTGTACCCTGATAAATATGAACGAATACCTTTTGAAGACGATTTTTTTAAGTCAGAAGAATCCTTACAGCAGTTTGTAAAGCAGTGCGACGCAATTGTGCACCTGGCCGCCATGAACCGCCATAAGGATCCGGAGGTCATTTATCAAACCAATATTAAGTTGGTCAACCAGCTGATTGAAGCTTGCGAAGCTACTCAATCTGCTCCGCATATCCTTTTTTCTTCCTCCACCCAGGAAGAACGCGATAACCTTTACGGTAAATCAAAACAAGAAGGACGTGAATTGCTTGAAAAGTGGGCAGAAAATAACAATGCCCGATTTACAGGTCTGGTAATACCCAATGTGTTTGGTCCATTTGGTCAGCCCTATTACAACTCGGTGGTTGCAACCTTCTGTCATCAGCTAACCCACAACGAAAATCCGACCATTCAAACTGATGGCGAAATCAATTTAATTTATGTTGCTGAATTGGTTGCCGAAATAACAGGCCAAATTGAAAGGCCGGTAACCGATGCCCAATCTCCGGTAACCAAATATTTTGTTCCCAACACCTCACAGATAAAAGTTTCAGCCCTGCTCGACAAGCTCAGTGAATTTAAAAAGAATTACTTTGAAAAAGGAATAATTCCGAACCTTGACGAACCGTTCGAACGTAACCTTTTTAATACATTTTTGTGCTACATCGACCACAAAAACTTTTTTCCGTTCAAACTTAAGTTAAATACTGATGACAGAGGTTCATTCATTGAAACCGTAAAACTAAACAGTGGAGGGCAGGTATCGTTTTCAACTACTGTGCCCGGCATTACGCGTGGTAATCATTTTCACACCCGTAAAGCAGAGCGTTTTGCCGTCATTAAGGGAAAAGCCAAAATTGAACTACGAAAAATAGGAACCGGCGAAGTCTATACCTTCGAATTGGATGGCAGTCAGCCTTCTTTCGTGGATATGCCCATCTGGTTTACCCATAATATTACCAACATCGGTGAAGAAGAATTGTATACCATTTTCTGGATAAACGAACATTATAATCCGGAAGATGGCGATACTTATTTCGAAGAAGTTTAAATTTTTAGTCAGTATTACCAGCCTTAAATCCTTAAAAGTATAACAATAAAACTCTGCGCAAATCCGCAAAATCAGCGTCATCTGCGTTCCATTAACATATCATGAAAAAGCTAAAAGTACTAACTGTAGTGGGTACACGTCCCGAAATAATCCGATTATCGGAAGTACTAAAAAAGTTAGATCAATCTGAAGCCATCCAACATATTTTAGTTCACACCGGTCAGAATTACGACTACGAGCTAAACGAAGTATTCTTTAACGACCTGGGATTACGAAAGCCTGACCACTTTCTAAATGCCGCAGGAGGAAATGCCACAACCACGGCGGGAAAAATATTAATTAACATTGATCCTGTTTTGGAAGAGGAAAAACCCGATGCATTTTTGGTATTGGGCGACACCAATTCTTGTTTATGTGCCATAGCAGCCAAAAAGCGAAAAGTCCCTATTTTCCATATGGAAGCAGGCAACAGGTGCTTCGATCAGCGTGTCCCGGAAGAAACCAACCGTAGAATTGTTGACCATATATCCGACATTAACCTGACCTATAGCTCCATTGCCAGGGAATATTTATTACGAGAGGGACTGCCGGCCGATCGTGTAATAAAAACCGGAAGCCCGATGTTTGAAGTGCTACAGGCGAATCGGAAACAGATTGATGAATCGGATGTTTTATCAAAATTAAAACTGGAAAAGGGCAACTACTTCGTGGTTTCAGCTCACCGTGAGGAAAATATTAATTCCACGAACTTTGATAAACTGGTACTCACCCTAAATAGGGTTGCGGAGAAATATCAGTTCCCAATAATTGTTTCCACCCATCCACGTACCCGGAATAAAATAAATGAAAAGGGAACAGAATTTAATTCGCTTATTCAATTAATGAAACCACTGGGTTTTCACGATTACAATCACCTGCAAAAAAATGCCTTTGCGGTACTGTCCGACAGCGGCACGATCTCAGAAGAATCTTCCATAATGAATTTCAGAGCATTAAATATACGCGAAGCCCATGAAAGACCGGAAGCCATGGAAGAAGCATCGGTAATGATGGTAGGCTTAAATCCTGAACGCATTTTACAAGGCCTGGTTCAATTGCAATACCAGCATGTTGACGAAGAAAGAAATTTCAGACCAGTATATGATTATTCTATGCCAAATGTTTCTGATAAGGTTGTAAGAATAATATTGGCTTATACGGACTATATCAATCAAAACGTATGGAGGAAATAATTTACAATGAATAATAAACAACCACTTTTAATTAGGGGGGGATTATATTCCGATGAACGAGGAGAGCTTTCGTATGTCAACGATTTCGATTTGACCAATGTAAAACGGTTCTACGTAATCAAACATCCCGATAAACGTGTTGTTCGTGCCTGGCAAGGCCATCAGCAAGAACACAAATATTTTAAATGTTTAAAAGGCAGCTTTGTGGTGGCCTGGGTTGAGATTGATAATTTTAAAAATCCTTCTGTCAAGCTTAACGCTCAATATGAAATACTAAAAGCATCTGAAAACAACGTATTATCAGTTCCTCCTGGTAATGCCAACGGTTTAAAAGCGCTGGAGCCTGGCTCACAAATCATAGTATTTTCTGATTACGCGCTTAATGAATCATTGGACGATAAAATCCGCTTTGAAAAAGACCTTTGGCTGGACTGGAGTCAATTTTAAAACTCCATGCTTCTCTCACTTGTGCACATGTGTAATGGATGCCGCACCGCTGACGCAGATCTGCGATTCGTGTCTCTTTTGGAACAAAAGAACAAATCAACGATGAATACGGCTGTATCGTTACGGCGCATGCAAGCTATAAGTCCGAACCGCCGCTGCCGCGCGAATCCCTTCGCGTGGTGATTGAACAAACAACATCCTTTCGTGTGGTTTAGCCGCCGCTGCCGCGCGAATCCCTTCGCGTGGTTTAGCAAAAGGCTAAGATCTTCTTAGAGTTATTGTACTATTACAATCCCGAAATAAAAAACGATATGAGCCGTAACTATAAATTCCATAATCCCGATGGTGTATATTTTGTCAGCTTTGCAGTTGTCAACTGGTTGGATGTTTTTATCAGGAATGAATACAAGAATATTATACTCGATAGTTTAAGCTTTTGTCAGAGAAACAAAGGCATGGAAATATTTGCATGGTGTATAATGCCTAGTCATGTGCATTTAGTTTTCAGGAGTGATAAAGATGAAGTTAAGCCAGAACAGTTACTAGGAGACTTCAAGCGGTTTACAAGTAATGCAATAATAAAAGCAATAAAAGAAAACCCACGAGAAAGCCGAAAAGAAATTTTGCTTGAACATTTTCAAAAAGCTGGGGCACTGACATCAAATGTAAGTAAGAATCAATTCTGGAGACATGACAATAGGCCGATTGAATTATGGAGCAATAAAGTGATCGATGAAAAAATTAACTACATTCACCAAAATCCAGTAGAAGAAGGATTAGTTTTTCGAGCAGAAGATTATATGTATAGTAGCGCGATAGATTATGCCGGAGAAAAAGGATTATTAAAGAATATAATTGTAGTTAAATAACTACAAACCACGCGAAAGGATTCGCGCGGCAGCGGGGGAAGTTCAATCGACAAAACATCGACGACCTTTAAAACTTATATATTTTGAAGGATGCCTCTCTCAAAAAGACGCACTAAAACAAGAAAAATACTTAAAATCATATTATGGTAAGATGTTTTTAGGGAATCGCCTCAAATCTTATTTCATAGGACGAGAAAACAATTTAGACAATAAACCAGAAGACAATCGATAATGAAAAAAATATTAATCACCGGAGGAGCAGGTTTCACCCTGTGAAATAAATTCAAATGAAAGGGTTCTATTACACCTATATTCTTTACAGTGAAAAAGATGGTCAGAATTATGCTGGCTATACACATGATTTGAATTTAAGATTTGAGCTGCACTGTAAAGGAAATGTGCCTTCAACAAAATATAGAAGACCATTAAAGTTGATCTATTTTGAAGCTTGTCTTTCTAAAGAAGATGCCTTAAAACGAGAAAAATATTTTAAAACACACTATGGTAAGATGTTCTTAAAGAACAGGCTCAAATCTTATTTCACAGGATTTCAACCAGAAACAAAATAATTCCTCAGCAAAGAAACATATGAAAAAAAAGATACTCATAACTGGTGGTGCAGGGTTCATCGGCTCCCACGTAGTTCGTTTATTCGTAAACAACTACCCCAACTATGAAATTGTCAATCTTGATAAACTAACGTATGCCGGAAACCTGGCCAACCTGGCAGATGTAGAAGACAAACCCAATTACCGTTTTATAAAAGGTGATATTGTGGATGCGGCTTTTATACAAGAACTTTTTGAAACCGAACAGTTTGATGGTGTTATCCATCTTGCAGCTGAGAGTCATGTGGATCGTTCCATTGCCAACCCAACCGAATTTGTATTTACCAATGTAATCGGGACGGTAAACCTGCTAAATGCAGCTAAACACATTTGGAAGGACAATAGGGAAGGCAAACGCTTTTACCATATCTCTACCGATGAAGTATACGGATCGTTGGGAAAAGAAGGCTTTTTCACCGAAGAGACCGGCTATGACCCGCATAGCCCCTACTCCGCATCAAAAGCCAGTTCCGATCATTTTGTCCGGGCCTACAACGATACCTTTGGTTTACCAACGGTGATTTCCAACTGCTCGAACAACTATGGTTCGTTCCAGTTCCCGGAAAAGCTGATTCCACTATTTATTAATAACATCCGCAACAACAAAGCGCTGCCGGTTTATGGCAAAGGCGAAAACGTGCGCGACTGGCTGTGGGTGGTAGATCATGCCCGTGCCATTGATGTCATCTTCCATAAAGGCGAATTGGGCGAAACCTATAACATCGGAGGTTTTAACGAGTGGACCAACATCGACCTGATTAAAGTGATCTGCAAAAAAATGGATAAAAAGCTGGGGCGCGAAGCAGGCACATCAGAAAAACTAATCACCTACGTAAAAGACCGCGCCGGCCACGATCTGCGTTACGCCATCGATGCTACCAAAATTAAAAACGAATTGGGATGGGAACCTTCACTTCAATTCGAAGAAGGTATTGAAAAGACTATTGACTGGTATCTGGCAAATGAAGAGTGGATGAATAATGTAACTTCGGGGGATTATCTAAAATACTACGAAGCCCAATACCAGGAACGATAAATAAACTGTGAATTTCCCCTCCTTCCAGGAGGGGTGGCAGTGTAAGTAAATATAATTTTGAAATAAATTAGTTGCCAACGCTGACGGGGTGGTGTCTATGATATGCAAATTGACCACCTCACCAACTTCGTTGGTCCCCTCCTCCTCAAAAATTCAAGCTTCCGCTCCGTTTCCCCCATTTGGGGGAAATGTCAGGGTAAGGCCAATGGGGGGCAGACAAAGGGGGGCAGGAGGAGAAACAAACCCCGCTGTCGCGCGAATCCCCTCCGCATGGTGAATAAACAATAACATCACCAGCGGCGAATATGAAAAGTATTACGAGGAGCAGTATCAAAAAAGGTAAAATTATAGCACAATCATTTCCCCTCCTTCCAGGAGGGGTGGCAGCGATGTTTGTTGTGTTATGGAATAATAAGGTTCGTTCTCGCTGACGGGGTGGTCTTTCTTAATTAAGCGTCTCGTATTGAATAATAGAAGTAGTACGAATAGCAAAATCAGAAGAATAGGAAAGCTATGGAGACCACCACCTCACCAACTTCGTTGGTTCCCTCCTCCTCAAAAAGGAGGAGAAACATTCTTATTCCAAATCAACTCACAATATCAATACTAAAAGTCTAACTATATGAAAGGAATAATTCTAGCCGGAGGTTCCGGTTCACGCCTACACCCCATTACCCTGGGAACTTCAAAACAGTTGTTACCGGTTTACGATAAACCCATGATCTATTACCCGCTGTCGGTACTCATGCTGGCAGGGATTAAAGATATTCTGATCATCACCACGCCGGATGACCAAAGCAACTTCATGAAGCTTTTGGGCGATGGCAGTCAATGGGGCATTAATTTGCAATACACCATACAACCTTCACCCGATGGATTGGCACAGGCCTTTATTCTGGGAAAGGAATTTATTGGCGATGATAATGTATGCCTGGTATTGGGCGATAATATTTTCTATGGCCATGGATTTACTTCGCTGTTAAAAAATGCAGTAACTGCGGTGGAAGAGGAAGGTAAAGCCTCTGTATTTGGTTACTACGTAAACGATCCGGAACGTTACGGGGTATGCACTTTCGATGGAGCCGGTAATGTTACCACCATCGAAGAAAAACCCGAACAGCCCAAATCAAATTATGCAGTAGTTGGTTTGTATTTTTATACCAATTCGGTTGTTCAGGTAGCCGAAACCATTCAACCTTCTGCCCGGGGCGAACTGGAGATCACCACGGTAAACCAGGAATACCTTACACGCAACGAATTAAAAGTGGAACTGATGGGCCGGGGTTATGCCTGGCTCGATACCGGCACTCACGAATCGCTGATGGAAGCCAGTTCGTTTATTGAAACCATTGAAAAACGTACAGGTTTAAAGGTGGCCTGTCTGGAAGAAATTGCCTACCAACGCGGCTGGATCACCAAAGAACAATTAATAGCTCAAGGTGAAAATTTAGCCAAAAACCAATATGGGCAGTATTTGTTGAGTTTGGTAAAATAAACACGATTTTAAAGTTTCCCCTCCTTCGAGGAGGGGGGTACCGCGTTTACTGCGGTGGGGTGGTATACAAAAGTTTGTGAAATTAACGTTAATCAAAAAAATGGAGCTCCACAACCGCAAGTTCTATAAACCAATTCCAAAACATTTACGCAATAATTCAACAGCCGCTGAAGCTACTTTATGGCAAATGCTAAAGAAACGTCAGCTAAATGGATACAAATTCAGAAGACAACATTCTATTGGAAACTACATAGTTGATTTCTTTTGTTACGAACTAATACTCGCGATCGAATTAGACGGCGAGGTTCATGCCGATTTGAATAGTATTGCACGAGATAGTGAAAGGGATGAGCAATTGAATAATCTGGGAGTTACAGTTTTACATTATGAAAACCGTTGGGTATATGAGTACCCTGAGATTATAAAACAGGATATTATTGATTTTGGTGAGAAAAAGAGTTAAAATGAAACGAGCATGTAAAAAATTACGTCCAAGAGGAATAGTAAAATACTTGCGAGTTCCATCCGTCAGCTGACGGACTGCTAAAAACAAACAATTTTAATAGTATGAAAGCAACCACCTCACCAACTTCGTTGGTCCCCTCCTCCTGACCAGGAGGAGAAACGTTCTCAGAAAATCACATATAAAAACATGCAAGTAATAAATACAACAATCC
The DNA here is from genome assembly GCF_900111425.1 of Draconibacterium orientale. Taxonomy (NCBI): domain Bacteria; kingdom Pseudomonadati; phylum Bacteroidota; class Bacteroidia; order Marinilabiliales; family Prolixibacteraceae; genus Draconibacterium; species Draconibacterium orientale. Next base: position 49,232 of record NZ_FOHT01000038.1, read on the forward strand.
CCGAAGTACTCATCTTCGAACCAAAAGTCTTTGGTGACAACAGAGGGTACTTTATGGAGTCCTTCCGGCAAAAAGTAATAGAAGAACATATTGGTCAGGTGAACTTCGTACAAGACAACGAATCTTTTTCGCAATACGGGGTTTTAAGGGGATTACATTTCCAGCGTCCGCCACATACCCAGGGAAAACTGGTTCGTGTACTGCAGGGAGAGGTATTGGATGTTGCTGTGGATATCCGCTTGAATTCGCCTACATACGGGCAACATGTTCCAGTGAGGCTTTCAGCAGATAACAAACGTCAGCTTTGGATTCCCCGTGGATTTGCCCATGGTTTTGCCGTACTTAGCCCAACGGCGCTTTTTAGTTACAAATGCGACAACTATTATGCGCCGGAATTCGATGGAGGTTTAATGTGGAATGACCCTGCAATTGGCATCGACTGGCAAATACCGGACAAAGACATTCAGTTATCAGAAAAAGATACACAACATCCCTTGATAAAAGATATCAGTGATTTTGAATATGCCGTATTTTCGAGAGAAAATGTTTACCGATAAACTCACTGCTTCACTCGCTGGCGCACATTTGTAATGTGTGCCTCAGCCTAAAAGGCTGACATATATATGTACCATAGTAGAGCAATTAATTCTGCCGGAGAAAATGGCCTGTTGCATGTAAGGGTGATAAGATACTATTGTTTTCAGCAATGGCACGGATTGCAAATTAGGAGTGTTCGGAAGATTTTTTCTTGAAACTCAAGTGGTTTCAACATTTTTTTGATGTTGACCTTAATAACTTACTGGAATTTTGGGGTATAGCTTAAATTTTCAAATTTATTTTTGCCCTGTCACGAAGATTCATAGAATTGACAGGCAAACAATCAAAAATATCGATTACTGAACTGTTGTCATTGCTTCCAGATGAGGAACTCAATAAGATTGCCAGACGGACAAAGGTTAATTACTACGTAAAAGTATTAGATGGTAAAAGCATTTTTTGTTTAATACTTTATGCTTTGGTAGAATGTCAACGTAATAGCTTGCGTACAATGGAAGATATTTTTAATAGTGCCCAATTCAAATTTCTGTTTAACCTTGATACTACTCAAACTATTCGTCACAGTTCAATATCAGAGAGACTTAGTGTAATAAATATTGAGTTTTTCCAGCAAGCTTACGAATTAACTTACAACTATTTTAGTACTTATTACAGCCGTTTGCAGCGAGAACAGGTACGTTTGATACGAGTTGATTCTTCGATGGTTGCCGAAGCAGCTAACAAACTTATAGAAGGCATGAACGTGGGGTGCAAAAAGGATGGAAAGAAACAAATAAAATTTACCGTGGCATTTGATGGAGATTTGCCATGCATGACAAAAATATTTACAAACAGAAAGTGTCTTAGTGAAGACACAACTATTCCTCAGGTAGTATTTGATTATGCCAGGAAGGATAAAAGTGCCATTTTTACATTTGACCGTGGAGTCGGTAAACGAGAAACATTCTGCAGGCTTTCACAACAGGGAACTTCTTTTGTGACAAGAATTAATCCCAAGGCAAAATATAAGCTGGTTCGCGAATTAGAAAATGGAAACAACAGACTTGTTGGCTCTCTTGAATTAATCAAAGAACTAGAGGTTCAACTACCTAAAAACAGGAAAGAGCATTGGGTTTTCCCTGAAGAGACTTTTAGGTTAACAATTACGCGGCATCCGGAAGACGGTACAGAATATTGGTTTCTGACCAACTTATTTGAAATTGGCGTTGAAGAGGTTCTGCAATATTACAAGAAACGTTGGGACATTGAAGTCTTTTTCAGGTTTCTGAAACAAGAATTAAATTTT
>NZ_FOHT01000007.1:0-138914 GCF_900111425.1 Draconibacterium orientale
TCTACAAGCTAAACCGGAGGTATTTTGGAGAAAAACTCTTTGACAGGCTGGTTATTGCTGGAATTACTGGACTATGACTAAATACGGATATTCAAACTTACAATAATCGCCGCTGCGATAGCCAAACTTCTCAAGTTCAACATGCTTTTCAAATTTTTTGTTTTCATTGTTATAGATTCTAATGAGTATAAAAAAGTATCTACCTGGGAAACAGCAATTACTTAAATAATGTTTAAAGAAGGGGTAAAAAAAATAGACAAAAAAATTTATAATGCTATCTAAGGTGTCGAATAGTCCGTAAAATAAGGTGAATTGACAAAACGTTAAAAGGGGTTAAAAAATAATGTTGACACAAATAATTCTTGCTACGCGATTTTGTAAATCGTTCCTCAGCCTAAACGGCTGAAAAAAAAATTAGCAGTAATGTTACAAGACCTTCAAGGTTTCAGAAACCTTGAAGGTCTGATAAAGGAATAAACCTCAGTGATAGCCTCACCTGGAGTGAGACCATCACCAAAGAGCGGTTATAAACCGCTGAACCCGGAAATCATTCTGTGCAAATCAGCGTAATCTGCTAGCCATTTCTTTTCAGCGTAAATCAGTAGAATCGGTGTTATCCGCGTTTCGATCAACTTTGCCAGTGATAGCCTCACTTAGCGTGAGACCATCTGATTATAAATCGGAATCAGCGGAGTTTTTTAGACCTTCAAGGTTTTCCAAAACCTTGAAGGTCTGATAAAGGAATAAACCTCAGTGATTGCCTCACCTGGAGTGAGACCATCACCAAAGAGCGGTTATAAACCGCTGAACCCGGAAATCATTCTGTGCAAATCAGCGTAATCTGCTAGCCATCTCTTTTCTGCGAAAATCAAAAAAAATCAGTGTTGTCAGCGTTCTACCCAGTTTTGACAATTGATAGCCTCACTCTAAGTGAGGCTATCAATTGGGGTGAAGGCACAAAAAAAAACCGAACTGAAAAGTCCGGTTTTTTAATGCTATATTTTATAAGCTATTAGCTTGCTTTTAATCGTCGGATACCCGATTTGTCGATCTGGCTTTCGGCGTATTCTTTGGTGATGTGCAGTTCTGAAATTTCTTCCGATGGCGCATCAAACATGGCGTCGTTCATAATGTTTTCACAAATCGAACGCAAACCACGCGCTCCGAGTTTAAACTCAATGGCTTTGTCGACGATGTATTCCAGTGCCTCTTCGTCGAATTTCAGTTCAATATCATCAAGCTTAAAAAGTTTTGTGTATTGTTTGATCACCGAATTTTTTGGCTCGGTTAAAATGTTGCGCAGTGTTTCTTTGTCCAATGGATTTAGGTAAGTAAGCACCGGCAAACGACCGATAATCTCGGGGATCAGCCCAAATGATTTTAAATCCTGTGGCGAAACATACTGAAGCAGGTTTTCGCGCTCGATGCGGTCGGCATCTTTGGCAGCGCTGTAACCAATTACTTTTGTATTTAGTCGGTTGGCAATTTTGCGCTCGATACCATCAAACGCACCACCACATACAAACAATATATTTTTTGTATCAACAGGAATCAGCTTTTGTTCCGGGTGTTTACGTCCTCCTTGCGGTGGAACGTTTACGATGGAACCTTCGAGCAGTTTTAACAAACCTTGCTGAACGCCTTCGCCTGAAACATCGCGTGTAATCGATGGATTATCACTTTTACGTGCGATCTTATCAATTTCGTCAACAAAAACAATTCCGCGTTCGGCAGCTTCCACATTGTAGTCGGCAGCCTGAAGCAAGCGTGTTAGCAAACTTTCAATGTCTTCGCCAACATAACCGGCTTCGGTAAGCACGGTTGCATCAACAATCGTAAACGGAACATGTAACATTTTTGCAATGGTGCGAGCCAGTAAGGTTTTTCCGGTACCGGTTTCGCCAACCATGATGATGTTCGATTTCTCAATCTCGGTTTCATCATCATCAACTTTCTGTGTCAGTCGTTTGTAATGATTGTAAACTGAAACTGAAAGTACACGTTTGGCGCGATCTTGCCCGATAACGTATTGATCAAGAAAATCTTTGATCTCTTTTGGCTTCAGCAGTTTGATGTCATCCAAATCAAAAGAGCTTGATGTTTTCACCTCTTCCTGGATAATTGAATGAGCTTGCTCGGCACAACGGTCGCAAATGTGTCCGTCAATCCCTGCAATCAGAAGATTTACTTCCTTCTTTTCCCGTCCGCAAAACGAACACTTGTCCATCTTTTCTTTATTTGACATTATTTGTTATTTCTCACTAAAATTTCATCAATCATACCATAATCTACTGCTTCCTGCGCGGTCATCCAGTAGTCACGGTCTGAGTCTTTTTCAATTTGTTCCAATGTTTGTCCCGAGTGGTTGGCAATTATGGTGTATAATTCTTTTTTGATCTTCAGAATCTCACGGGCAGTGATCTCAATATCCGAAGCCTGGCCCTGAGCACCACCCATTGGTTGGTGGATCATGATGCGGGAATGTGTTAATGCCGAGCGTTTTCCTTTCTGTCCGGCTGTCATCAACACTGCTGCCATTGAGGCTGCCATACCGGTACAGATTGTAGCTACGTTGGCCGAAATGTATTGCATGGTGTCGTAAATGCCTAAACCGGCATAAACGGAACCTCCCGGCGAGTTAAAATAGATCTGAATGTCTTTCGACGGATCGGTTGACTCGAGGAACAGCAATTGTGCCTGAATAATGTTAGCTACAGTATCGTCGATGGGTACGCCAAGAAAAATAATACGGTCCATCATTAAACGCGAGAACACATCCATTGATGCGATGTTTAACTGGCGCTCTTCGATAATTGTTGGCGAAATATAACTGCCGTAGGCCGATGTATATCTGTCCATTGTTAAGCTGCTGATACCGGCATGCTTTGTTGCGTATTTTCTAAATTCGTTGTTGTCCATTTTTTATAAGTACTTGTAAAAAAATAACTTTGTAAATACGTTTATCACGATTCACAAAGTTATAAAAAAGATTTATGCTGAAACACTCAGCAAAATATTTTCAGATGATTGCAGCGCCTATTGAGCGGCTTGCATCATTTCGTTGAATTTTTCCTGCGATACTTCTTCTTCCTGAACAGTAACTTTTTCTTTTACCACTTCTACCACTTTGTCTTCCAGCAATTTTTTGTAGATACGTTCTTTTTCTTCAGGTTTTTCAAGCATCATTTTTGCGAACGATTCCAGCTGCTCCTCAGGTGCATCGTAGATTCCGTACTGTTGGAACTGTGCCATTGCCATTTTCTTGGCAAAGTCTTCTGCTTCTTCAGCTTCAATTTTCAGTTCGTTTTCTTTTGCAATGGCATCTTTAATCAATTGCCATTTCAAGTCGAGAATAAATGCAGGGAATTCGTTTTCGATTTGCTCCTGTGTTAATTCTTTGTTTACAGCTACCAACCAACGCTTCAAAAACTCTTCCGGCATTTCCAGATCCGTTTTTTCAACCAGCGCGTCGCGGGTGTCTAATGCAAATTTATGATCAGATGAGAATACCAGGTTTTTGGCCAGGTCATCTTTAATTTTTGTTTTGAAATCCTCAAGCGTTTTCACCTCAGTTTCTTCGCCGTAAAGTTTTTTGAACAACTCCTCGTTCAACTCAGCTTTCTGGAACTGAAGAATTTCAGTAACGGTGTATCTGAAATCGCTTTCCAGTGTTTCGGCTTCTTCATGCTTAATGTTAAGCATGTGCGCCACTTCGTGGTTATTTTCAAACGCTTTTACCGGGTTGAAAACGATGATATCGTCTTTTTTGCAACCAACAAATGCATTTTTAATTTCTTCGTCTTTGATTTTGTCAACTGCTAAAAGCACACCTTCAGGAGCAATTCCGCCTTCCACTTCGTTGCCTTCGGCATCAAGCTGAACAAAGTTACCGCGAACAGTGCTGTCTTCTTTTGCTTCTTCGGAAGGAACATTTTCTCCCAGTTGAGAAGCTGCCATGTCAACCTGCTGCTGAATCATGTCGTCAGAAACTTCAATGTTGTAGTACGTGTATTTGTTGCGTTTGTCGAGCGATACGTTTACCTCGGGAGCCAAAGCTACGTCGAAAGCAAACTCAAACGACTCATCTTTTTCCCAGTCAATTGGTTTTTGCTTTTCCTCGTTTGGCATTGGTTCGCCTAGTACAGGAAGTTTTTCATCAATCATGTATTTCGACAGGTTTTGAGAGATCAGTTTATTTATCTCTTCAACCAAAACAGCTGTTCCAAATCTTTTCTTAATAAGGCCTGCCGGTACTTTTCCGGGGCGGAATCCTGGAATTGTAGCTTTTTGACGATAGTCTTTTAAAACATCGGCAACTTGTTTTTCATAATCAGTTTTTTCGATGGTAAGGTTGATTACCGCATTAACCTGGTCGATGTTTTCTAAATTAATATTCATGATGATAAATTTATTTATACCCCTAAAATGCAAAAAACGCCAACCCATTTATAAAATTAGGGTCGGCGGTTTTTTTGAGTGCGGATGAAGGGACTCGAACCCCCACACCATAGGTACTAGATCCTAAGTCTAGCGCGTCTACCAATTCCGCCACATCCGCGAATTGCGGCGCAAAGATATATAAAAAATTTATTCTGCAATAACTTCAGCAAGAAAAATTCTAAATTCTATTTTGTCTGTAGGTAAATGGCATTTAGTTTGTTGATATCTAAAGTGTCAAGTCAATCAAAAAATTCAGGTTCGTCATTCCGTCCGTCAGCTGACGGATTCGGAATCTTTATTCCTTAAAGGATGCTGAAATAAATTCAGCATGACGTAAAAAAGTAACCTGGTTGACCTTATTTTAGCGCCATTCTACAATTGTTCCGCGTTTTTCGTCTTGTAATTCTTTTGGAACCGAGTCTTTAATTTCGCGCCAAAGCAGGTTAATTAATTTGTGTTTTGCATAGTGCCGCGAATATACCAGGCTAACTTCGCGCAACGGTTTTATGCTGGTGAAATTCTCCACGTTGTAGGCTCTTTTTTGCGACATGGTAGCTTTTGCCAATTCCGGAATAAGCGTTATTCCTCCTTCGCGGTCAACAATATTCATTAATGTTTCCAACGATCCGGCTTCAAAATGGAATGGCAACTGGCTATCGGTAGTACCCAGATACGAACACAGGTTTACAACCTGATCGCGGAAACAGTGCCCGTCGCTCAGCAGCCATATTTCGGGTGTTGCAATATCCTCAACCGTAATTTCTTTTTGTTGGTGCAGCTTATGTCCGCTGTTGGCATAAATCAGCATTTCCTCGTAAAACAAGGGTTTCTCCAGTATCTTTTCTTCGTGAAGAGGAGTTACAAGAATACCAACGTCGATAAGGTCTTTGTGCAAAAGATTGATAATATTTTCGGTGGTTGCTTCCACCACTTTAATGAAAATATTGGGGTATTTCTTTTTGTAGTTTCCAACAAAAATAGGCAGTAGGTAAGGGGCCAGCGTTGGAATAATACCAATGCGTAACATCCCCGAAACCTGGTTTTTATGGTCTTTTACGATGTTGTTTATTTCTTCGGCCTGTTTTAATACCACCCGCGCCTGTTCGATAATACGAACACCAACATCGGTTGGAATAAGCGGTTGTTTACTCCTGTCGAAAATGATAATTTCGAGGTCTTCTTCCAGCTTTTTAATTTGCATGGAAAGGGTAGGCTGTGTAATAAAACATGCCTCGGCAGCTTTGCCAAAATGACGATGAGTGTCAACGGCAGTTATGTACTCTAATTGGGTTAGGGTAATCATGGCGTAAGTCGATTTTTGATTTAAAGATAGAAAAAATCTATAATAATGAGCCTTAAGTTGATGTTAATTCAATTTAGTAAAATAAATACTCTTTTAAGGTGTTGAAAATTAATTGCTAAGTGCAGGTTTGCTGGCGGTACCACTCGAATGCGGCAACCGACAAGGCATTGGAAATATTTAACGATTTGCAGCCTCCGGGCATGGGTATATAAACACTTTTATCGGCCCTGTTAATAATGTTTTCCGGAAGGCCGTGCGATTCGCTTCCGGCAAGCAATATGGTTTTTGGTGGCAGTTTTTCGCGGTAAATATTTGTGGCTCCATCGCAGGTTTCCACAATGGTGAGCTGAAACCCGGTACCCAACAGTTCAATAAAATCGTTTTCAGAAATAAAACGCCATTTCATTTGGTCGTACGAAAAACCGGCGGTCTTTTTAATTTTCGATTCCCGATGATTTTCCGATTCGCGCACAAATAAAACTTCCTGCGCTCCAAGATTATGGGCCAGCCGGATGATTTTACCGATATTCTCGGAATTCGACAAGTGCCATGCTGCAATGATTATCGCACTGCTTTCGGGGTATTTTTCGTCGTTTTTGGCATTAAAAAACTTTACTGAATTGGTATTCATGATAATAAACCGGCTTTTCTTCGTTACTGTTAATAGGTTTAAAATACTATTTTTGTACAAGTGGTGAATTGCCAAAAATAAACATTTAAAAACGAATGAAGATTTCTGTTCAATACCTGGTACTTTTAGTACTAATAATTTTTGTTTCCTGCGGCCCGTCGGATGAAGATAAGGCGCGTGTAAAGATCGATCTGGCTAAAAATCTATTGGTTAAAAACGACACTGCCGAGGCAATTCGCCAGTTAGACAGTATTCCGAAATTGTACCCCGAAGCGATGTATTCGGCTAACGCCGCAAAAAACCTGTTGCAGGAAGTTCGTTTTGAAGTAATGCAGCGGAATGAAGCCGAGCTGGATTCGGTTGAAGTGCAGGTTGCAGAGCTGGAAAAATCGTTTGTAAAAGAAAAGACCGAGTTCGACCGGTATTCGCAATACACGCACAAACGCCAGACTTTTACCCGGGCATGGGACCGTTCGTACATTCAGGTGCATTTAGATGAACGCGGTGAATTGTATCTGAGCAGTAATTACCATGGCGAAAACTGGTTGAATCATACCGGGCTCAGGGTTTATGATAGTGGCGATGATGCCAAAACGGATACGATTCCGATTGGTTCGGTTGACAACCACCGCAGTGATTTTATGGAAGCCAAGTGGGAAAAAGTATCGTACCGAAACGGAAAAGATAATGGTGTAATTGAGTTTATTGCCAACAACGTAGATCGCAATCTGAAAGCTGTTTTTCTGGGTAACGAATATTATTACATCATTCTGGAAACTTACGATAAAGAGGCTGTTCGCGATGCGTTGGCCTTGTCGAAAGCCATAAAAAAGCGCAATAAACTGCAGCAGGAAATAAAAGCATTGGGGCAAAAAATTAATATTCAGCAATAATCAGAAAGTGTATGAAAAATTCAACGGCAATAATATTAGGTATTTTTATGGTGCTGGCTTTCGGCGTTTTTGGTGTGTTTTTTAAACAATCGCGGCAGCAGCAGCAAACGGTAAAGGTGGTGGGCTATGCTACACACGAATTTGAAAGTAACGTGGTGAAATGGACCGTGAGCCTTTCGCAGCGTGTGTCGATGTCGGGCACCGAAGAAGGTTACCGTTTGATGGGTAAAAAACTCGAAACATTCAAAAAAGTGTGGGAGAAAACGGGAATTGCCACCGAAGAGTTTAAAGTGTTTCCGATAAATGTAAATCGCGAGTATTCAAACGGCGGACATTCGGGCTATAGCCTCACGCAACGTATTTATATTCTCTCGAACGATTTAAAAGAGATTGAGCAGATTGCTATCGATCCGGCAGTTTTTGTAAATGCCGGCCTGGCTTTTGATAATTCGCAAATGGAATTTTTTAGCACCGAGCTGGAAGAGATTAAAAAGGAATTGCTTGGAGCTGCCACACAAAATGCCCGCGAACGCGCCGATTTAATTGTGTCAACCACCGATTTAAAAGTTGACAAACTTCTGTCGGCACGCAGTGGTGTTTTTCAGATTACCGAACCGTACTCAACAGAAGTGGCCGGTTATGGTGTACACAATACCAGTTCGCCCACCAAAAACATAAAAGTTACTGTATCGGCCGAATTTTCGTTAAAATAGGAAAAACCCAGATTCGTATTTTTAACCTCACAATTTAAAACCAAAACAACCAACTTATGAGTGGCCAACCAACAATTTGTGTATTCGCATGAGCCCTAATCACGTCAGAGCTAAACAAGCAAAACTTATTCGCTATTTCCGAAAGATACACCGGGTAACAGGCCTTCTGTTAGTTGTGTTTTTCTTATTCGTAGCGGTATCCGGAATTTTATTAACGTGGAAAAAGAACAGTGGCGGACTAATTCTGGCCGAATCGCAAACCGGAACAACAACCAGGCTTAGCGAATGGCTGCCCATCGATAGTTTGCATACCCTTGCATTACGGGTTTATCACGATTCTATTTCGGCAGAAAGTGTTCCCGAATTGAGTAAAATAGATGTTCGGCCAAACAAGGGGATGGTGAAATTTGTGTTCGAAGATGGTTATTGGGGCATTCAGCTGGATGGTGCCACCGGGGAGGTTTTGCACATTGAGCGCCGCTGGTCGGATTTAATTGAAAATATACACGACGGTTCTGTTCTCGATCACTGGTTTCGCACCGATGGCGGGTTAAAACTTTTCTATTCCAGCATTACCGGCTTTGCTTTGTTGTTATTTTGTGTAACGGGATTTTGGCTGTGGTATGGGCCAAAACGTATGCGTAGAAGGATGGAGCGTTGATGACGCAGGTTTTTCGGATGACTAAAAAAAATGAAAAACAAGGTGTAAAATAAAGTGTTGCGAGATTTGGATTATCCTTTACGTTTAATCTTTAATTTCTGCCCGATGTACAATCCCCGGTCATTCTTCAGCTCATTTAAGCGCATGATCTCATCAGCCGAAATTCCTGCATATTTTTGGGCAATGTCCCACAACGTATCGCCTTTACGTACGGTGTAATATTCAAAATTCGGATCAAGAGGTTTTGTAGTGCGCGTTGTTGTTGGCGCTGATGTTTTGCCAATGGAAGCTTGTTTTTGAGCAAAACTCATAGTTGTTACCTGCTGGTATTTTTCCTTGTCTTTTTCAGGAACGTAAATAGCCAGTTTCTGCCCCACACGAATTATGTCGCGATTAATGTTGTTCCAATACCGTAAATCGGAAGCACGTACATGAAACCACGACGAGATAAAACCAACATTGTCGCCCGCTTTAACGGTGTAAACAACCTTTGCTTTTCCTTTAATGTCAACAGGCGTAAAATAGCTGCTGTTGCTTGTTGTCGGGTCCATTAAGGTATTGTTTGGGAAGTATTTATTGCACTCGTAGGCAAAAATTGCAGTGTCCAGATCAACAAAATCCAAAATCACATCGTTTGGCAGAACCAATGGATAGGGTTTGCTTTCTTTGGCCGGAATCACATCGCGACGATACATCGGATTAAGGGCACGCAGCTGTTCCTTTTCGATATTCAGTTTTTCGCTTACCTGATCAAAATGCAGGTAGTCGTTCACCATTACCGTGTCAACCGATAGTTCTATTTCGGGGAAACGTGGTACTAAGTTGTGTTCCTTGTAATATTCGAAGGTGTAAGTTGCCGCAATAAATGCAGGTACATAACCTCTGGTTTCGCGTGGTAGGCGGTAGTAAATTTCCCAGTAATTCCGTTTTCCACCCGAGCGGCGGATGGCACGGTTTACATTCCCCGGGCCGCAATTGTATGCTGCAATTGCTAAGTGCCAGTTGCCGTAAATATCATGCAGTTTGGTGAGGTAACGGGCAGCGGCATCGGTGGCTTTTATCGGGTCGCGGCGCTCGTCAACAAACGAGGTTATTTCCAGTTTCATGTTGCGGGCCGTGCCGTACATAAACTGCCACAAACCATTTGCGCCAACCCGCGAGCGGGCCGTTGGGTTTAATGCCGACTCAATAATGGCCAGGTATTTTATCTCCAGCGGCATATCGTATTTATCCAGCGTTTCCTCAAAAATAGGGAAGTAGTAGGCCGATAAACCAAGCATCACTTCAACCAGGTCGCGACGCTTTTCGGTGTACATTTTTATGTAGTTGTTTACCACCGAATTGTATGAAAGGTCAACAACCTGTTCAATTTCTTTTAAACGGTTAATGTAAACCGAATCGGGCAGATTTTTAGGGTAGTTGGCGGTTCTTACTTCCGAATTGCTGAAATTGAAACGGTTCTGAATATCCCACGAACTCATCATGCTGTCCATCTGATCCGAAAAAATGGGATTCAGCATATCATCAACATCCAATGCGTTAAAACCGGTAGTATCTGCTTCCAGTTGTAAATCGTCTAATGTAAGTGCTGTGTCAATTTCCTGTGCCAGCACACTGGTGAATAATAATAGCGAAAATATGTAACTGATAATATATCTCATCTTAAAAAGTAAAAGTGCAACTTACACCATAAACGTATTGAAGATTCTGGTATTGCATTGTGGGCTGCCAGTTAAAAGTAAGGTCTTCGCTGATATCAAAATCGTACAAGTGTGCATCTACACTGGCATCGATAATATTCAGTCCGTAAAACCCAATAATGCTGATAATTAGCAAGTCGCGATTACGCCGGTAGTAACTTTGTTGTTTGTCGAGACCGGTTTTAAAATTGTTGTAATACGTGGCGTTATTTAGGTCGTAATACTGTGTGGCCTCCAAATCCATATACGAATTTGTTGGATCCTCTTCACCGTATGGTCCATCGCCATCTGTTAAATCGGCATAGGCCTGACGCATAATTTTGTAGTTGTCGTTATTCCAGTGAATAAAATAACCAATGGTTCCGAAACCGGCATAAATCAACGGAATTTTCCAGTATTTTTTGTTGTACGCCTGTCCAAGTCCCGGTAAAAATGTTGAATAGAGGGTGGCTTTTTTAGGCGAATGTTCAGTCTTTCCAGTTACTTTATTTGCCTGTGCAATAAAAGCAGAATCCTGCGCAGTTGTTTGCCCCAGCAAATTAATGCTGAAGAACAATGGCAGGCTAAGAAGCAATATTTTAGAAAAAAAAACGCGTTTAATCACACTAATAATTTTGCGCAAAAATAGAAAATACCCTTAGTAATTGTGTGATTCTTAAGGTTTATTTTTGATTTTCAAATATTTTAACAATTCTTTCCAGATCGGCTTCCGACTTAAAAGGAATGGTAATCTTTCCTTTTCCTTTCTCGTTCATCGAGAAGTCGATTTGTCGGCTGAAGATTTTGTCGAGTTGGGTTTTAATTAGTTTAAATTCTTTTGGGAACTTAGGTTTTTTAGGCTCGTCTGTTTTTTCTTCAGTTGAATTTAAATCGCGAACAACCTCTTCTACTTTCCGAACCGAAAGCCCGTGTTTGATAATTTGCTCGAAGATCATTATTTGCGTATCGGCATCATCAATATTAATGATGGCACGCGCATGACCCATCGATATTTCTTTGTCGATTAGTCCTTTCTGAACAATGGCCGGAAGTTTTAACAAACGCAGGTAGTTGGCAATGGTAGAGCGCTTTTTACCCACGCGGCCGCTCAGTTCTTCCTGCGTGTATTCCAACTCGTCCATCAGGCGTTGGTAGCTTAGTGCAATTTCAATGGAGTCGAGGTCTTCGCGCTGAATGTTTTCAACCAACGCCATTTCCAGCATACCATCGTCTTTGGCTTTACGCACATAAGCCGGAATTTTATTCAGTCCTGCCAGTTGCGATGCCCTGAAACGTCGCTCACCGGCAATAATCTGGTATTTATTGTCGCCAACTTTTCGTAAGGTAATGGGCTGTATCAATCCAATTTCTTTGATCGAGGCCGAAAGCTCTGCCAGTGCCTCTTCATCAAATTTCGAGCGGGGTTGAAAAGGATTTGCTTCAATCTTGCTTAATTCAATTTCATCCAGTCCGGCGCCTTGCTGCATTTTTTCAGCATCGTCGATCAATGCGCCTAATCCTCTTCCAAGTGCATTCCTTTTTGCCATCATACTTACTTAAGAATGTTTAATTTATAACAACATTGTCTTTCGACATTTTAGTCATAGCATTGCGCTGTAATATTTCGCGCGCCAGGTTCATGTGGTTAATTGCTCCTTTCGAGCTTGCATCGTAAAGTACCACCGGTTTTCCGTAGCTGGGTGCTTCACTTAGTTTTACGTTACGCTGAATAATGGTGTCGAAGACCATCTCCTGGAAGTGGTGTTTTACCTCTTCCAAAACCTGGTTCGACAGGTTTAAACGACCGTCGTACATGGTGAGCAGGAACCCTTCGATTTCCAGTTCCGGGTTCAGGCGGTTCTGAATGATTTTAATCGTATTCAGCAGTTTGCCAAGTCCTTCAAGCGCAAAATATTCGCACTGTACAGGAATGATTACTGAGTCAGACGCTGTAAGGGCATTTACCGTAATTAATCCCAATGATGGTGAGCAGTCGATAAAAATAAAATCGTACTTGTCTTTCAGTGTTTCCAGGGCCGATTTTAGCACTTTCTCGCGGTTGGGCAGGTTTAGCATTTCAATTTCAGCACCAACCAAGTCAATGTGAGAAGGAATTATATCCAGGTTGTCGATACCGGTGTGTAAAACCGCCTTGTCGGCTTCTATTTCATTTACAATACATTCGTAAATACTTGATTGCACGTTTCTCAGGTCGAATCCTAACCCCGATGTGGCATTTGCCTGCGGATCGGCGTCAATAATCAGAACCTTCTGTTCAAGTACTGCCAGACTTGCAGCCAGATTAATAGTTGTGGTTGTTTTACCAACTCCTCCCTTCTGGTTTGCTAACGAAATTATTTTTCCCATTTATAGCGTCTTTTTTATTCTTGAGCGGTTTCAAAGTTAACAATTTACCATTAACCAAAGTGTAATTTTAAAGGCATGCCGGGGGATAAATTGATAAGCACTTGGATTTGAACCCAAAAGCGTTTAAATTTTTTGCGATTTCATTTCTTTTTTCAGCTGTGTTTGATCAACCGGAACAACTCCTACTTTCTCGCATACCAATCCACCTGCCAGGTTCGACATCTGTGCTATTATTTTTGGCGAAAGTCCGGCCGCCATTGCCAGGCTGGCCACTGCGATTACCGTGTCGCCGGCTCCTGATACATCAGCAATATCACGAATAGCAACCGGATAATACTGCTCTTCATCGCCATTGATGATAAATATTCCCAGTTCTGAAAGGGTTATTAGTATCAACTTTAATTGTTGCCCCGTTTTAAAGGTTTCGGCTGCTTTTTTCAGGCCTGCCAGATCGCCTTTCTTAAGCGGGAAGCTTGTGCCTTCAACAAACTCTTTAAAATTGGGCTTAAAGAGCGATACATTTTTATAATTAGTAAAGTTTTGCTTCTTCGGATCAACAGAAGTTGGGATGCCTTTTTCCTGTGCCAGGTCGTTAATGGTTTTAAATAAATTTGGCGTAACCACGCCTTTGTTGTAATCAACAAAAACGATCACATCAACCTGCTGTGTTTCCAGCTCTGTTTTTATGGCGTCAATCAATCTGTTTTCCATTTCTTCTGAAATGTACTCAATGGATTCCTCATCGATCCGAACAATTTGTTTGCCGGCACTAATTACCCGGTTTTTTACTGTTGTATTTCGCGAAGGATCGATAAATATCCCCTCGGCAGAGACCTTACGTTTATCTAAAAGATTTAGGAATTCCTTACCATTGTCGTCGTCGCCAACCACGGCAAAAAGTTTTGGAGTAGCTCCCAGTTCCTGAATATTTCGGGATACGTTTGCCGCGCCGCCAAGACGGTTTTCACGCGTTGTTACAGATACAATAGGAACCGGAGCTTCAGGTGACAAGCGATCAACTTTTCCCCAAAGATAGGTGTCAACCATAGCATCGCCAATTACAAGGGCGCGTATATTTGAAAACCGGTTGAATATTTCGTTTACTTCTGCTTTGTCCACAAAATAATTTTATGAGCACAAAACTAAGAAAAAACAACGGTAGAAAAATGTAAATACGAGAAACTTATTGTGTTTTTCTGATCCTGGATCCTTGATGCTGGATTCTGGATTCTAGATGTAGGATGCTTGATACTTGATGCTTGATACTGGTGACTGGAAGCTAGTGGCTAGGAGCCAGCAGCTTTTAGAGTAATAATATCCAATATTCAACTTAAAATTACCAACAAGGAAGACTGTTGGAAATTGGGTATTGATGATTCAATATTGGATATTCGTTTTTGATTCTTGATGCTGGTTGCCCCGACGCTTCCGGTCGGGATTTGGCTGTGGCCGATTTTCAATTCGCTTCGTTCAACTGGATGCTGGATGCTGGATTCTCAATACTGGATGTTTGATTGCTAGGACGGATCGACATCGATATTAAAAACGCAACTGCTGTTTGACGGAAGATGCCTAACCGTTTTTACGGCAGCGGTAATTTCTTTTTTTACCAGATCGAGATTTAGTTTGCGATCAATTTTTATCCAAATCTCTTTGTGGTGCCACAGTTGAATACGGCTGATCAATGGATATTCCGGTCCCATAACCACCAGCTGTTTGTGTTTACGCAGGTGCTGTGCCAGTTGGTTGGCGGCACGGTCAACGCTTTGAACATTTTTGTGTTTCACCACAATTTTCACCAATCGGAAGAATGGCGGATATTTAAACAGTTGGCGTTCTTCAAACTGCTCTTTTAGTGTGGCCTGGTAGTTTTGTTCGCGAATCAACTCAATTAGCGGATGATCGGGCTGCGAGGTTTGAATCACCACTTTCCCCTGTTTGTGCTTTCGTCCGGCGCGGCCTGCTACCTGCGAAATAAGCTGGTAAGCACGCTCGTGTGCCCTGAAATCGGGGAAGTTAATCAGGTTGTCGGCATTTAAAATTCCCACAACGCTCACGTGTTCAAAGTCCAGTCCTTTGGTCACCATTTGTGTCCCGATCAGGATATCTGTTTTTCGCTCCTCCAGGTTTTTAACGATTTTGGCAAAGGCATTTTTCGATTGCGTAGTATCCAAATCCATACGCGCAATCCGTGCATTTCGGAACAAGGGTTTCAGCTCGTCCTCAATTTTTTCGGTGCCGTAACCCCGTGTTTTTAATTCGGGCGAACCGCAATTGTCGCATTTGTCGGGCAGTTGGTAGCTAAACCCACAATAGTGGCAACTTAACCGCCGCTTGTATTTATGGTAGGTAAGGCTTACGTCGCAATTGCGGCATTTGGGAATATCGCCACACGAGAAACATTCAACGTAAGGCGAATAACCACGCCGGTTTTGGAAAAGTATGATCTGCTCATTTTTCTCCAGCGCTGTTTCCATCATTTCAAACAGTTCGGGCGTTAAAAACGAGCGCATTTGTTTGCGTTTGTAGGCGCGTTTTATGTCGGCAACCAGAATCTCGGGAAGCTCCATTTCCGAGTGGCGCTTCATCAGGTTTACCAGTCCGTATTTGTTTTTAAGTGCGTTGTAATACGATTCGAACGAAGGAGTTGCCGAACCCAACAATACTTTTGCATCGTTCTGGTAGCCCAAAACTACGGCCATATCGCGGGCGTTGTAGCGTGGTGCCGGATCGAATTGTTTGAACGAATTTTCATGCTCTTCATCAACGATAACAATTCCCAGTTTCGAGAAAGGTAAAAACACAGCCGAACGAGCGCCCAAAACTACCTGATAGCCTTCTTTAGGATTGTTGTTGAACTGCAATACTTTCTCCCAAATTTCAACACGCTCCTGGCTGTTTAGTTTCGAGTGGTAAATGCCGACTTTATTCCCGAATACGTTTTTCAGGCGTTTTACGATTTGTGTGGTAAGCGCAATTTCCGGAACGAGGTACAAAGCCTGCCTTCCGGTTTTTATCATTTCATCAATCAGATGGATGTAGATTTCCGTTTTGCCACTGGCTGTAATTCCGTGAATCAGCGTTACCTGCTGCGTTTCGAAAGTGGTTTTTATTTCTTCGTAGGCTTTTGCCTGGTATTTATTCAGCAGGTTAATACTTACCTGTTCGATTTTTTCCTCTTCCAGCCGCGAGACCTGTTTTTGGCGCTCAACAAGTAGTTTCTTTTTTACCAGCTCTTTTACCAGGTTGCCCGAAAAAGCAGTTCCGGCCAGCAATTCTTTTTTTGGGATTTCATTTATCTGATCGTCAGAAAATACATTCGTTACCGTGCAAAAATGAAAAAGTAGCTCCTGTTGTTTTTTCGCGCGTTTCAACGCATCGGCCTTTTCCTGAAGTATTTTTTCAGAAGAAATACTGCTGTGCAGTTTTACAAAGGCTTCTGTTTTTGGTTTGTATTTGCTGCTGATTTTTTCCTCGGCATAAACCACTTTTTTGTCCATCAGCGAGCGGAGTGCCTGGTACGAAAATTCAGTTCCCAGTTTATGTTCTATATCCGAAAGTTGCGAAACATCTTCCTGCAGTTGCCGGATGATCAGTTCTTCTTTTGGGCTAAGGGTTACCGGTTCGTCAATACCGGTTAAGAAAAGTTTCGATTTGCTTTCGAGTTTTAACCCGGTAGGCAGAGCAGCCCGAAATACGTCGCCCAGTGTACAGCAATAATACTGCGCCAGCCATTGCCACAATTTAAAATTTACCGGAAAAATTATGGGATGTTCATCCAGAATTTCCTGAACTTCTTTTACCTCCATATCCTCCGGCTTTTTATCCGAGAGGGAGATGACCAGAGCTGCGTACAATTTCTTTTTGCCAAACTGCACAATAACCCGTTTCCCGGGAGCAATCTCGCTCTCCAGCGATGCAGGTACTTTGTAGGTAAAGCTATCGTGCAGCGACAGGGGTAATATAACTTGTGCAAAAAGTTGAGGCATAAAAAATATTTGCCTAAAAGTACGGGATTTTATGGAATGAACGGAAGAATCTTAATCGAAGTTGCTGTGGATCCATTTTTCCACATCTTCCATCAGCCAGTTAGGTGTTGAGGTAGCCCCACAGATACCCACCGACTTAACGCCTTCGAACCATTCTTTTTTGATTTCATCGATTCTGGTGATGAAATACGAACCATCATTTACCTCTTTGCAAATGGTGTACAAATATTGTCCGTTGGAGCTTTTTCTGCCGGCAACAAACAAAATCATATCAAAACGTTCGGCAAATTTTTTCAGGTTGGGAACGCGGTTCGACACCTGACGGCAGATGGTATCTTTTATTTCAACCGGAACGCCCGGCTCTGTGGTTTCTTTTACTTTTTGGGCAATGGCATGAAAATCTTCAATTCGCTTGGTAGTTTGCGAGTACAGCGAAACCGGACGGCTTTTGTCGATCTTGTCAACATCGGCAATACTTTCAATAATAATGGCATTGTGTTTGGTTTGCCCGTTGAGGCCTTCAATTTCGGCATGCCCTTTTTTACCGTAAATAACTACCTGGCCTTCCATTTGCGAATGTTTGGAATACGAGCTTTTAACTTTCTCCTGAAGTGTAAGCACAACCGGACAAGTCGCATCAATCAGTTCCACGTTGTTGGCTTTAGCATACTCGTAGGTCTCCGGCGGTTCGCCATGGGCACGGATTAATACCTTACAATTGCTGAGGGTAAAAAACTTCTCTTTCGAGATGGATTTTAATCCCATTTTCTCGAGGCGCTCCACTTCCATTCCGTTGTGAACGATGTCGCCCAGGCAGTACAATTGCTTTGTCTGCTTCAATTCATCCTCCGCTGCTTTGATTGCGTTGATCACGCCAAAGCAAAATCCCGATCTTCTATCTATCTCAACAATCATTTTCCTTCAGTAATTTCTTTTACTTTGTTAACGGCCCAGTCCAGTTGTTGTTCGCGCGTTAGCTCACTATTATCAAGAATTAATGCGTCGCCGGCTTGTTTTAAGGGACTTACGGCGCGTGTAGAATCAATTTTGTCGCGCCCTTCAACATTGGCTAAAATCTCTTCGAAGTTTACCTTGTCGCCTTTTTCGGTGAGTTCGAGGTAGCGGCGTTGTGCACGAATTTCGGGCGAGGCGGTCATAAATATTTTCAGCTCGGCATCGGGGAAAACCACAGTGCCAATATCGCGGCCATCCATAACAATGCCTTTGTTTTTACCGTTTTCGCGTTGCTGGCGCACCATTTCGTGGCGCACTTCGGCAATGGTACTTATGGGGCTTACATTTTCAGAAACTTCCAACTGCCGGATTTCATCTTCCACATTTTCTCCATTCAGGAAAGTGGTGTTTTTACCGGCTTTTTCGTCCCATTTAAAAGTGATTTTTATGTCTTTCAACCCATCGATAACCTTTTGTGTGTCGGGAATTTTATTCTCGATCCAGCCCTTGCGAAGGGCAACCAAAGTTACCACACGGTACATGGCTCCGGTGTCGATATAAACGTATCCAAGGCGCTTGGCAAGTGATTTGGCCATGGTGCTTTTGCCGCAAGAGGAGTGGCCATCGATGGCTATGATAATCTTTTTGTCGTTCATGTTTCTTTTAGGAATTTGAGGCAAAGATGGGGAATTTTTAATTAAGATTCAATTGTCTGTTTTAGGTGATTCTAAATAAATTTTAGAGAATTAAAATTCTTTTCGAGATGTATGTTTTTATTGGTTGCGAATATGCTAGAGGTCGGTTGTTGTGTTTGACTGTAGATCAATATTGTAGATTTTGTCCTTATGCCGGACAGGCAGTTCCTTTTGCATTCGATCAAAAGGAACCAAAAATCTTGTCAAAAAATAACCTTTGCGTTTTTTCAATGTGGCGGGTTAGCCCGACTGACGGATTTTTGACGAGCCCGCACCAAGTTTGGCTTCAGGTCCGCCTTCGAGAAAAAGCGTTAAGAAAATAAATGAAGAGAACGTTAAAAAATCAAGTCTGTTCGACGCTCGTTAGCCCTGAGGGAGGAAGGGCTAAAAGGAGGAGTTTTTTGATTTTAGTGAATGGAATTTATTTTTAGCTTTTTATCGTCAGCGGTGGCTTTTTTGAATCCTTTTTCATGTGATTAGGATTGTCCAAGTTTGGCATCACATGTAATTCGCAAGCTCATTTCAGCTATAGGAAAAAGTATTTCCTGTCTGGAAAGACGATTGTTTGATGAAAACTGGAAGGTGGTTTAGAAATATCAGATTAGTTCAATTAGAAATTATTGTTCAGGTTAACCGCTACCGAAAACAGGTTGGACGAGCCGGCCAGATGGAAACGCGAAATGGCATAATCAAAATGAAAGCGTTTGATTTTTAATCCGAATCCGGCAGAAAGGCCAACCGTAGAAGCCTTGTTGTCGAATTTTAGCTCCTGGCGGCGCTGGTAATTGTAGCCCACACGCAGGGTGAAATTCTCCGAAGGAAGTAGTTCGGCTCCCAGTACTAGGTGGCGCATGGTTTGTTTGGCAAAACTCTCCTCGCGCTGGTGAATGGTTTCGCCGTTAAAATCCTCTTCTTCATCGCTTGATGCCAGATCCCAGTGGTTAAGGTGTTGCAAAGTAGCCGAGAAAATAAGCGGGGCGTGTTGTAAGCGCTTGCTTATTCCGGCCTGAATGTTCAACGGAATGCGTTCGCGGTCGGCGCCATCGTAATACGTGGAAATTTGCGTGCCGATGTTGCGCACCACCAAAGCCACGTTTGTATAGCCGTCTTTGCTGGCGAAACTGGCTCCCAGGTCGGCGGCAATTCCAAGCGATTGGTAGCTTTCGAACGACGATAAAATCGGTTTCAGGTTGATGCCGTAATTCAATCGTTTATAGCGGTTCGAATAAATAAGGTTCAGTGCATATTCGGCAGCTTTAAAGGTTATTCCGGTAAGTTCTCCGGCTTCAGTGGCTTCGTCGAACTGCCCGTAATTGATGTAGTGCATGCCCACCGCAAAATTGCCGATTCCATCGTAGGTTTTGGCATACGAAGCATAGCCGTAATTTACATCGGCAAGGTAATTAACGTAATTCACCAAAACGCGGTGGTCCATTTCTTTGTGCAGCAGTGCCGGGTTGGTGTATGGAAGGTTCAGGTCGCTTGAATCCATGATCGCAACTTGTGTTCCTCCCAGGGCAGCAATACGCGCCGAGTTGGTCAGCTCCAGAAACTGGTAGGTATATTCACCTCCAATTTGAGCCTTTCCCGCAACTACCGAAAAACAAAAGAATATGAAAAGGTAAATTTTTCGCTTCATGGGCGATCATCATTTTTTCTAAAACGCCAAAGGTATTTAATTATTATTATCGGTGGAAACAGATCGGGGGGAATTATCGGTGTTGGAATGGTGCTGATGTATTTGGAACGCAGATGACTGTGATTTTGCTGATTTTTGCCAGAGTAATTGCCGCGTTTTTGTGGGTAACACTGCTGTTACGTGCAGAAATACGAGAAACCAATAAGAAATGCAATTGTACCGCCCGGAAATGGAAAAAACCAATCAGAAATGCGAAAAACGGGCGAGAAATGCCATCGTACCAGCCGGAAATGCAAAAAACCAGCGAGAAATGCGATTGTACCAGCCGGAAATGCGAAAAACCAACGAGAAATGTAAAAAACCGGCGAGAAATGCGACACGACGCGGTAGATTCCAAATCCGGGACGTTTCTTCCGTTTCTGTCTGGTAAATTCCATTTCTGGGACAGATTCCCGAAAGAATACAGGGAGATAGCAGAAAAGGAGGCTTGCGAAGCATTTCTGCAAGGAAAAGAAAGGGCTTTCCGGGTTTTTCTGAAATTCTGAAGGCCTTCTGGCTCTTGTTACGTTAACTTCTGATGTTTTTTAGTTGTAGCACATTTGACGCAACCAACTATTAAGAATTTGCATCTTTCGATAAAACAAAATTATGAAAGTCTTAAAATTATTAATTGGAACGATTATTATCGGATTGACTCTTACTTATTGTGATAAAGAAACTGATAATTCATCAACTGTTTGTGACAAATCAGTAATCGTAGATGAAGACCAGTACAATAATGAACCAAATGACCAACTTACAATAATTAGTGCTGAATTAGATAATGATTGTTTAAAAATAAATTTTGCATCCAGTGGGTGCAGTGGAAGTTCTTGGGAAGTAAAGTTAATTGATTCTGGAGTTATCCTTTATTCCGACCCACCTCAAAGAAATTTAAGATTGTCATTGAAAAATCAAGAATTGTGTGATGCATATATTGGAAAAGAAATAACATTCGACATTGGTGATTTACGAATCAATAGAGATAAGGTCTTGCTAAACTTAACGAACTCAGGTGACCAGATTTTATACGAATACTAAAAGAGCAATTTCGGATAAAACTTATATGAACTATAACATGTCGAAATGCAATAAAAACGTGCTACAACACAGTACATATTGCAGGGTGGGGTTCGGTGGTACGCCAACTGCGGATTCTCGCATCGCAGTTCCGTGTCCTTCGGACAGGAACGCTCTCCGAAATCCACCCCGACAACATGTACCAACCGAAGTCATGCATAAAGCTCCTTTCTAAAAATAATGGATACCCAGATTTC
Organism: Draconibacterium orientale; assembly: GCF_900111425.1. Classification (NCBI taxonomy): domain Bacteria; kingdom Pseudomonadati; phylum Bacteroidota; class Bacteroidia; order Marinilabiliales; family Prolixibacteraceae; genus Draconibacterium; species Draconibacterium orientale. The sequence continues at coordinate 21,281 of NZ_FOHT01000007.1, forward strand.
CGCTGTGGCTATGCGCTTAGCGGCTTTAAACCGCTTAGCGCGTAAAGAAACCATATTGATAGCCTCACTCTGGGTGAGGCTATCAATATACTAAGTCAAAGGTAGCCGCTCGGGCCAGATATTCGGCAACTCGCCGCTAAATCCCATTTCGGGTAGATTGTCGATCAGGTTCATTTCTTCCGGAGTGAGTTCAAAGCCAAATACATCCAGGTTGTCAAGAATCCGTTCGTGAGTAGTTGATTTTGGTATCACCACTACCTCGTGCTGCGTAATCCAGCGCAGGCATACTTTTGCGATCGATTGTTGATGGTTTTGCGCAATCTGTTTCAATGTTTCATTGTGGAACACACGTCCGCGTGCCAGTGGCGACCAGGCTTCAGGCACAATACCGTGTTTTTTGCAATAGGCTGTTAACTCCGGCTGCCAGTAACCCGGGTGAAACTCGATTTGGTTGATCGCCGGTTTTACCTTAGCCGATTGGAACAAGGCTTCAAGATGTTCCTGCCAAAAGTTGCTCACACCAATCGATTTTATTTTGCCTTCGGCCTGCAGTTCTTCCATGGCGCGCCAGGTGTCGGCATTGGTTTCTTGCCAGTTGTTGTAGTTGCGCGCATTTGCGGGCCAGTGTATCAGGTACAGGTCGATATAATCCAGATCGAGTTTTTTCAACGATTTTTCCAGCTCTTTTTTGGTTGATTCGTACCCCAGGTAATCGCGCCACAATTTGGTGGTTACAATAATTTCTTCGCGCGGAATGCCACTGGCCTTAATTCCTTTGCCAACGGCTTCTTCGTTAAAGTAAAAAGCTGCCGTGTCGATTAAGCGGTAGCCATTCTGAAGGGCAAATTGTACCGCATCAATTGCTTCCTGTTCGGTTGATTTGTAGGTTCCAAAGCCAATTATGGGCAGTTCGTTTCCGTCGTTTAAAAGTAGGTTTTTCATCATCTGTATATTGTAAGCAGTGTTGCTGTTTGGGTTAAAGTTAGAAATTTTCCTTTTTCAATTCGTCAAAAACCTCGAGTACCACCGGACAGGTTTCGCAGTTTTTGTGCGACAGTTCGAGAATTTGGTAAAAGCGTTTCCGGTCGGTGTGCGGGTATTCGCGGCAGGCTTTCGGTCGGCTTTCGTACACCATGCAATAATTGTCGGGCAGCAGAAAAGGGCAGGGATGTTCGTTAAAAACAAAGTCGCCGTCTTCGTCGGTTTTTATGTATTGCGCCATAAAATCGGCCACTTTCATTTTCAGGTGTTTGGCCAGTCGCTCAATGTCTTTGTCAATCAGCCGCGGACCAATTGTTTGGCAGCAGTTGGCACAATCCAGGCAGTCGAAATTATCAAACGCCTCATAATGCAGCGTATGCACCACATCGTCGAGCCGTTTGGGTTTTTTCTTTTTCAGCTTTTTCAACAAAGCATTGGTTTCGGGCCGGCCTTTATCGGTAAGCTGTTTTAATTCTTCGGGTGTTTTATAATTGATGTTCATTATGGTTGCAATTTTAATAAAACTTTCTTTACCCCTCACCCTATCAGGAGCTCCCCTCATGAGGGGAGCCGGCTAATTGGAACATTTGCAGCTTTACATCAACGCATTTTTCCCTGTTTAGGGAAAATGTCGACAGACAAAAGGGTAGGGTTTGTGATATTTGAAATTTAAGGGTTCTTTACCCCTCAGCCTGTCGGGAGCTCCCCTCACGAGGGGAGCCAGCTAATTGGAGCATTTGCAGCTTTACATCAACGCATTTTTCCCTGTTTAGGGAAAATGCCGACAGGCAAAAGGGTAGAGTTTGTGATATTTGAAATTTAAGGGTTCTTTACCCCTCAGCCTGTCGGGAGCTCCCCTCACGAGGGGAGCCAGCTAATTGGAGCATTTGCAGCTTTACATCAACGCATTTTTCCCTGTTTAGGGAAAATGTCGACAGACAAAAGGGTAGGGGCAATCTTCAAAATCCAGTTTATTTCCGGTGTACCTCAACTGCTTTCAGGCGCCCGTTCGTATCTTTCTTTTTGAGTTGTGAGAGGAACAGCCCCGAGACAACTACAATAATTCCAACGATTTTTTGAAGCCCCAATTCTTCTTTCAGAATTAAAAACGCCAGAATGGCTACAAACACGGGAATAAGATTGGTGTAGGTGTTCGACCGGGTTACGCCAAGTTGCCGCACGCTTTGCGTAAAAAACACAAAAGCCAGTGTTGACGAAAATACCGCCAGCAGAAGAATGGCTCTGAATGCCTGCGGGTGAAACGGCGTTTGAAGGAAGTCCTTTAAATCGATGCTGAGCCAGATGGGTAAAAACAGGAGTACGCCTATAATATTCTGATAGGCAAGAATAGTAAGCGTATTGTAACGCGAAGCCAGACTTTTTAAAACCAGAGCGTAACCAATGGCCGACAAAACGGCCATAAACTCCAGGCTAACGCCCAGTGGCGACGCATCGAAGCGAAAGTTGCCATTTAATACAACCAACGCCACGCCGGCAAACGACAATGCCAGGCCGATTGTGTTCATTAAACTCAGTTTTTCTCTGTAAAAATACCAGGCAGCAATTGGCGTAAACAGTGGAATTGTAGCCACAATAACCGCTGCCACTGTTGACGAAACGTATTGCAAGCCATAACTTTCGCCTAAAAAATAAAGAAAGGGTTCGAAAAATGCGATAAGGAAAAAAAGTTTGTAATCCTTTTTCGCAGGTTTTTGCAGGCGTTTTAAAAGACGAGCAATTATAACGATTAGAAATGCCGAAATAAGCAGCCGGAACAAAACAACAGTGATCGGTTTGTAGGCTATAAATGCAATTTTAAACCATACAAAAGAAAAGCTCCAGAAGAAAATAGCCCCCAGAGCCGACAAGGATGCCAGCAATTCTTTATTCTTCATATTTCAACGATTAAAGCGACTAAAGTAACGATTAATGCCTCAGCAAATTTGGGAATAATAGCGTAAAAAAGCCATCTTTGTAAACAAATCACAGTTTTGTGACAAGATTTAAATACCTAAAACCAATTTAAAAATGATTTCAAAAAGAATGAGTTTAAAACTAGTAGCAGTAGTTGCTGTTGCTTTGCTGTTTATGCAAGGATTAACGTCGTGCAATTCGGCTCCGAAAAAGGCAGATGAAAAAAGTGCTGAAGTTAAAAAGGAACAGTTTATCGGGCTTCAACTTTATTCGGTTCGCGACGACATGGGAAAAGATGTAGCCGGAACACTTAAGGCAGTGGGCGAAAGCGGTTATAAATTTGTTGAAACGGCAGGTTATGGCGATGGACTGATGTATGGCATCGATCCGGTAGAGTTTAAAAACCTGTGCGAAAGCAACGGCCTGCAATTTTTGGGAGCACACACCGGACAAGCTGTTCCGACTGAAGAAACCTGGGACGAAACCATGGCCTGGTGGGATACCTGTATTGCCGCACACAAAGCAGCGGGTGTAAAATGGATCGTTCAACCCTGGATGGGCGGTTCGGCCTACGAAAGCCTCGAGGGTTTAAAAGACTACTGCGAATATTTTAATGCCGTTGGCGAAAAATGTAATGCCGCCGGTATTCGTTTTGGTTATCACAACCACGACCAGGAATTTACTACTGAATACGAAGGCAAACCGCTTTACGACTGGATGCTGGAATTAACCGACCCTGAAAAAGTGATGTTTCAGCTCGATTTATACTGGATTGCAGAAGGAGGAAAAAATGCCCTTGATTATTTCGAGAAGTACCCGGGACGTTTTGAGCTGTGGCACATAAAAGACGAAAAAGAACTGGGCGAAAGCGGAAAAATGGACTTTGCCTCGGTTTTTGCCGAACGCGAAAAATCAGGTGCTAAATATGGTATTGTTGAAGTTGAGCGTTACAATTTCGAGCCGATTGAAAGCTGTAGAAAAAGTATGGATTATTTAAAGTCGCAGGATTACGTTGACTTTTACGAGTAAGAAAAGTTAGATAAGCAATAAAAAAGCGGTTGTTCGAATTTAATCGGGCAACCGCTTTTTTTTATCTGTTTTAAAAGGGAAAGAGCCCGTATCGAAATTCAGGTGGATTTTGCTTCTCTAAATCAATTCAATTCATTATTAATTATCGACGGCACTACAGCTCTATAATCAGCTGCGAAAACAGTGTTGTAAAAAATACCATTCAAAATTTAATTCATTTTGAGTTGTGGAAAGAATAAAATATTTATATTTGCACCCGCAAACAAAATGGTGGTTGTAGTTCAGTTGGTTAGAACGCCGGATTGTGGTTCCGGAGGTCGTGGGTTCAAATCCCATCATCCACCCTGCAAAAGCTTCAGATTTTATCTGGAGCTTTTTTTATGCTCTCCCGGTTTATTAAAAAACGGAAAAGTAATTTCTTTAGCTCCGTTCGTCCTATGCTGTTCAGGCACAGGTTTAAAACATTTTTTCTCTTTTGTGATATACTTTCATGGGGCGACCCCTTATTCAGTCTAAATATAAATTGCCATATCCTGATATTTAACACATTGAAGTATCTGTATATTTGAGTATGTTTATGCTTGAAAAAATCTTAATCAATGGTTAAAAAGATAATAATACCTTTAATTGTAGTGGTTGCAATAATAGCAGCCATCCAGCTTTTTCATAAAGAAAAGCCGTTTTACGATTTAAAGCTGGAGAAATTACGTCAGGAATATGCAATAAAACCTGTCCCCTCGGTTGAACATAGCAAATTTAAGGTGCTTCAGGCTGACTTTGAAACACCGCAGGAAGTAACGGAGGCATGTCTTACCTGTCATACCGAAGTTCATAAGGAAATAATGGGGTCAAGTCACTGGAACTGGGAGCGTATCGCGTATGTTGAGGGACGTGGAATTCGTGCAATCGGGAAAAAGAATCTTTTAAATAATTTCTGTATTGGGTCGCAGACTAATGAGCAGGCATGTGCAAAATGCCATATTGGTTTTGGAATGAATAATGATCATTTCGATTTTAAAAATGCCCGCAATGTTGACTGTATGGTGTGTCACGATAACTCGGAAGAATACCAGAAAGGAACTTCCATGGCAGGTTATCCCGATCGTAGTGTGAACCTCAGTAAAGTTGCACAAAGTGTAGGGCAACCAACAAAAAATAATTGTGGTGCATGCCATTTTTATAGTGGTGGTGGAAATAATGTAAAACATGGCGATTTGGAAGCAGCTCTAATTGCAACCACGCGCGATGTAGATGTACACATGGCTGCCAACGGATTAAACATGAGTTGTGTTGATTGTCATACGGCAGAAAATCATGTGATGAAAGGTAAGCTTTATTCGGTGTCGGCTGATAATATTAACCGCCTGAATTGCGAAGATTGTCACACCAACATGCCACACTTTAACCAGATGTTGAACAGACATACTGCAAAAGTTGCATGTCAAACGTGTCATATTCCAACCTATGCAAAAGAGAATGCCACAAAAATGGAATGGAACTGGTCGGATGCCGGTAAACTAAAAGATGGTGAGCCATATATGGAAAATGATTCATTAGGTAACCACACTTATATGTCGATTAAAGGTTCGTTTAAATGGGCTCGAAATATACAGCCCGATTACCTTTGGTTTAATGGTACTGCCGATCATTATATGATGGGAGATACGATCGGGGAAATTCCGGTGCAGATGAACAAGCTGTTTGGCGCACATGACGATCCGAATTCAAAAATTATTCCGGTAAAGATTCATGTTGGCGATCAGATTTACGATAAGAAATACAATATTTTAATTCAGCCAAAACTATTTGCAGAAGAGAAGGGAGATAGTGCTTATTGGAAGGATTTTGACTGGGATCAGGCTTCAGAGGCAGGAATGAACAGACTGGGATATCCCTACAGTGGAGAATATGGTTTTGTAAGAACGGAGATGTACTGGCCGGTAAACCACATGGTAGCGCCAAAAGAACAGTCTGTTTCGTGCGCCGAATGCCATACCAGAAGTAGTGGTCGACTGGAAAAACTCACCGGGTTCTACTTGCCCGGACGCGATAATAATCCAATTCTCGATGGCATTGGTCGCTGGCTAATTATTCTGGCGCTGGGCGGTGTAATCGTTCATGCGGCTATCCGTATTTTCTATTCGTTAAGTAATAAGGAGTACGAAACGGAGATAATTGACTACGAGAATCAGAATAATCAAAAACAATAGCAATGAGTAAAATATATATTTATAAGGGGTTTAATCGTTTCTGGCACTGGACGCAGGCAGCATTAATCTTTTTCCTGACAGTAACCGGTTTCGAAGTTCATGATTCAATTCATTTATTTGGCTACGAAAAAGCTGTGTACTTTCATCGTATTGCTTCGTATGCCTTTTTGGTACTCATTGCCTTTGCCATATTCTGGCATGTAACTACAGGTGAGTGGAAACAATATATTCCCAATGTAAGCAAGCTTTCGGCACAAATAAAGTATTATACCAGCGGCATATTTAAGAAAGAACCACACCCAACAAAAAAAACGCAGGTTAGTAAGTTAAACCCGCTTCAGGCTTTTACCTATCTGGGATTTAAGCTTGTTTTGGTACCCATGATGGTGATTTCGGGCTTGTTGTACATGTTTCATAAAACGGTAGATGGCAATAACGAGATTGTAATTCGCGATATTAGCCTTGGAAGTATTGCAAACTGGCATTCATTCGGCGCGTTCTTATTGGTTGCTTTTGTAATCGTTCATATATACATGACTACCACCGGGCACACTTATACATCTAATTTAAAAGCAATGATTACAGGATACGAAGAGTTAGATGATGAAAAAGTTGCAGATGACGAAAAGAATAAAGCGGAATAGAGAAAATGGAATCAATTATAAAATACAATAAATATCAAAAAAAATGAGGTCGAAAAAATATATGAATCCTTATCTCGCAGGTTTTCTTTTAGGCTTAATTTTATTGGCCACCATTTACATAACCGGTAGAGGACTTGGAGCAAGTGGAGCGATGAAAAGTGTTGTTATTGAAAGCGTTAATACCGTGGCACCACAGCATGCCGGGAACACGCAATTTTACAAAGAATATGCAGCCGAACATCCCAACGGTCCTTTACGCTCGTGGCTGGTTTTCGAGGTGTTGGGCGTTATTATCGGTGCTTTTTTATCAGGAGTAATGTCTGATCGCATAGGATGGAAACTCGAAAAAGGGCCAAAAGCAACCAATGCCATGCGAATTGTAGGAGCCATAACCGGCGGTGCCCTTTTTGGCCTGGGGTCGCAACTGGGGCGCGGATGTACCAGCGGGTCGGCATTGAGTGGAATGGCAGTGATGTCGTTTGGAGGAATTATTACCATGATGTCTATTTTCGGAATGGCATATATGCTGGCTTTCTTCTTCAGACGATTGTGGCTGAAATAATTATAAATTTTTACAACCGAAAAAAACAATATTATTATGGCACCATTAGTTCCTGAAATAATTGGCAACGAATTTAATTTTGTAATTGCATTGCTTATTGGTGTTGCCTTTGGGTACACCCTTGAGCAGGCAGGTTTTTCCAGTACCAAAAAGCTGGTTGGTTTGTTTTATGGTTACGATTTTACCGTATTACGTGTTTTTTTTACGGCCGGCGTAACAGCAATGATAGGAGTTTTGTTATTGGCACACTTTGGGCTGCTCGATATAAGATTGATTTATGTAAATCCCACTTTTCTGTGGTCGGCACTTGTAGGAGGAGCAATTATGGGGGCCGGATTTATTATTGGCGGTTTTTGCCCCGGCACAAGTGTTTGTGCGGCATCGATTGGTAAACTCGATGGATGGGCATTTATTTTTGGAAGCTTGATCGGAATACTTGCTTTTGCAGAATTTTATCCTATTCTGGAGCCCATTTATCTGGGAAAAGCGATGGGGCCGGTTCGCATCGACGTATTCTTTGGCCTGTCGCCGGTTGCATGGGCTTTTATATTAACGGCAATTGCAATACTCGCTTTTTACGGAACTACGTGGGTAGAATACCGGGTTCGCAAAAAACAACTGAAATTTAGCCCTTTAACAATGCGCAGAACTTACCTGGTGTCTGTTGTTCCATTTGTTTTTATATTGTTGGCTGTGGTAATTCCATCGCGAAACGATAGAATTCAAAAACAAGTTGCCGACAAAAAAGAACAGGGCAAATGTGTTTTTAAAGAAATATCGGCAGATAAACTTGCCGATGAGTTGGTTAATAATTACTACAAAGTAAATTTAATTGATGTGCGAACGAAGGAAGAATTTGAGAGCGGTCATTTACCACTGGCCATTAATATTCCATTAAGCGAGTTTCTTGATCGGAAGTACGAGGATTATTTCAAACAAAAACACAAAACAAATATTTTCTATTCGAACGATTCTGCCACACACAAAGAGGCATGTTTAACGGCGCAGTTTGTTGGCAAATCGAATAACCTGATTTTGAAAGAAACGGCCGATGATTTTGAGCGAATAATATTCCATGCTCAAAAACCGGAGCCTCTGGCTGGTAAAGAAGCCTACGAAGAATATTTGTTTCGGTCGGGAGCTGCGCGTAAACTTACCGAATTACAAACAGCATTCGAAAACCTGAATAAACCGGTAATAAAAGAAGTGATAAAAGCTACGGGCGGGTGTAGTTAAAAACAAACGAAAATAGAAAAGGATAAGAAAATCCCGGAGAACAACTCTTCGGGATTTTTATTTGGATTACGCCGAAAAGAGATTGTTAGCAGATAATACTACTCGTTGGTGATGGTCTCACTCAAAGTAAAGAGAGTCCGGGGCTGTATATGATTAAATTAAACAGCCCCGGACTTTAAGCTTCTCTCACTCCAGATGAGGTTATCACTAGAGAAGCCCAGAATAATTTTCGGGTCCAGCGGTTTATAACCGCTGATTATTTGTGCATAAAAGGAGAGTCCGGTGCTGTATATGTTTAATGTATACAGCACCGGACTCTAGAGTTTCTCTTACTCCAGGTGAGGTTATCGCCTGGTTGCTGTTTCTTTATCAGAGCTTCAAGGTTTCGTAAACCTTGAAGCTCTGTAAATTTTTATTGGAATCATTTTTGTAAAGCGTTCTGCTGTATTTATTGTTATATTCGAAATTAAAACAGAAACGCATGTCAAAGATCCTGGTAATAGACGACGAGAGAAGCATCAGAAATACGCTAAAAGATATTCTCGAATACGAGAAATATGAAGTAGATCTGGCAGAAGATGGAACAAAAGGAATTGAGAAAATTCGTTCGGCCGAGTACGATATTGTACTTTGTGATATAAAAATGCCGGGACTGGATGGCATTGAAGTCTTGGAACGCCTGGTGGTTTTGGCTCCCGACACTCCGGTGGTGATGATCTCGGGTCACGGAAATATTGATACCGCTGTTGATTCGATAAAAAAGGGAGCTTTTGATTATATCGAGAAGCCATTGGATTTGAACCGCTTGCTGATTACTATCCGCAACGCCATGGACAAATCAACGCTGGTTACCGAAACCAGAATTCTGAAGAAAAAGGTTAATAAGAAATTCGAGATTATTGGCGAATCAAAAGCCATTACCGATATTATTCAGATGGCCGACCGCGTTGCTCCAACCGATGCACGTGTTTTAATTACCGGTGCCAACGGATCGGGAAAAGAGCTGGTCGCCCGCCGGATTCACGATCAAAGTAACCGCGCATCAGGTCCGTTTGTTGAAGTGAATTGTGCGGCTATTCCTTCAGAATTGATCGAAAGCGAGTTGTTCGGTCACGAAAAAGGTGCATTTACCTCGGCAGTAAAACAGCGTAAAGGAAAATTTGAGCAAGCCAATGGCGGAACACTTTTCCTGGATGAAATTGGGGATATGAGTCTTTCGGCACAAGCCAAAGTTTTACGTGCGCTGCAGGAAAGTATTATCAGCCGTGTTGGCGGCGATAAACACATAAAAGTGGATGTTAGGGTAGTGGCCGCTACCAATAAAAACCTGGCCAACGAAATCGATCAGAATAAATTCAGGGAAGACCTGTACCACCGCTTAAGTGTGATTCTGATTCATGTTCCGACGCTTAACGAACGCCTCGACGATATACCACTGCTTGCCAGCCATTTTATCAAACAAATTTGTGGCGAGTACGGAATGCAGGAAAAAACCATTTCGGAAAAGGGCATTAAAGAGCTGCAAAAAATTAACTGGACCGGAAATATTCGCGAGTTCAGAAATGTAATTGAAAGGCTGATTATTTTGTGCGACCAGGAAATTACCGATGCCGATGTGCTAAAATTTGCAGCACCTTTAAAATAGAATTCTTTAAATTATTCCTCAATCCTAAAACAACTTTACTGATTTGTTGTTAAGTATTTTACAAAGAAGTTAATAACGTTCTGTAATGTTCGTTATTAAAGATATTAGCCTCTGGTTTCGGAAGTCAATTTGTCATGGCGTATTATTAATCTTTCCCTCGGGAAAATATTTTCTTCCGTTTTCAGAGGCTTTTCTTTTGCAAATTTCCCAATGATTATAAATAGAAATTTCACGCAGAGAACGCTAAGTTTTCGCAAAGAACGCAAACATACTTTAAATCCTTGGCGAACTTTGCGCTCCTTCCCTCCTTTGCGTGAAAAGATATCAACTTTTGAATAACTCCATAGGAGTTCGATTTTAGTAAGAATCCGAAAAACAAAAGTACACAACCCGGTACGGGTTGGATTGCCATTATCTCGGTCTAAAACTCAACCTTGAACAGGTAGAAAATCACATTCAGAATAATGTAAAGTAAGATGATCAGCGCCAGTCCGTAAACGTTAAAAACGATTAGTAAAATGGCTGATAACGCCAGGAAAAGGTAACGATACCAGTTGTCTTTTAAACGCAGGTTTTTCACTTTCAGTGAAAACATGGGCATATTAATCACCATCATCCCCGACATGAAAATACCCAGAAGAACCAGGTTTTTTGTGGAATAAAGCGATTGGAAAATATCGTGGTATTTCGGGAACTCGAGCATCAAGCCCAACGAAGCCCAAAATATTCCGTTCGATGGAATAGGCAAACCTCTAAAAAATGGTTCGTCGCTGGTAAATACATTAAATTTTGCCAGGCGGATAGCACCAAAAACCGGGACTAGAAATGCCGAGAAAAGAATTATCCACTGCCACCATTCGCCACTAATTTCATGTATGGGTTGGTTCTTCCCGAACATCGCAAACTCCAGTAAGGTAAAGAGAATAGCTCCCGGAGCCACTCCAAACGACACCAAATCGGATAAGGAATCGAGCTGTTTACCGATTTCAGAATAGGCTTTTAAAGCACGAGCCGCCAGCCCGTCGGCAAAGTCGAAAACCGAGGCGGCACAAATAAAAATACCGGCCCAGATCAGGTGCCCGTCGATGGCAAAAATGGTTGCAACTACTCCTGATAACAGGTTGAGGGTGGTAATAAAATTGGGTATCTGTTTAATAATGTTCTTCATTTGTTAATACGCATTACACGTTTCCGGTAAAAATGAGCCAAATAAAAATTGCAGGGATAACAAAAAGCAAACTATCCAGGCGGTCTAAAAATCCACCGTGTCCGGGCAAGAATGTTCCCGAGTCTTTTATATCTATTTCGCGTTTTATCTTCGATTCGAATAGGTCGCCCAGGGTGCCGAAAACCGCAGTAAGTACTGCAATTGCTATCCAGCTAACCATGCTCACCGCCGGAAATAGTACAGCATTTACTATTCCCATAATTATGGCAAAAACGGCTCCACCAATCAGTCCTTCCCACGATTTTGCGGGCGATATATTCTTACACATTTTATGTTTGCCAAACTGTGTTCCCACCAGGTAAGCTGCCGAATCGTTTATCCACAAAATAAAATACACGCCAACCATTATCCACGGGTAAAAGGTATTTTGCCCGTTAACCGACGTGTGTACTACAAAGTTCATCAAACTAAAGGGCAGGGCAATGTAAGCAAAACCCAGTGTACTCGAACCTGCATTCTTTAGGGTGTCTTTGTCGCTTCTGAAAATTTCGACAATAAGCAGAATAACCACTATGGCAATAAAACTAAAGCCAAACTGGCGCGGCAGATAGTTATTCGATAAGGCAAAACAAATGAGGAAAAAGATAACGCCAAAAATGCTTCCGATAATGCGCGAAGGATGATGGCCCGCTTTTTCCACCATGGCATAAAATTCGTATTGGGTAATAAATAACAGCGTTGCAAATACCACTGCAAAAATGATCGGATGCAGCAGTGTTCCACCCAGCATAACGGCTATATAAATAATTCCGGTTAGAGAGCGTTTAAGTAAATTACTCACCTTTTAATTCTTTGATTAGGTTAATAGCTTCGTTGCGGTTTTCTTCGGCAACATAAATTTTGTACTCGCCAAAATTCTGGTATGCCGAATCGTGTTGGTTAAGAACAACAATTTTTATTCCGGCACTTTCAAGCAGGTCTTTGGCCATTTCCGCTTTGTATTCGTGTGCTGTCATAAAAATCATTTCCCAACCTTTTTCCATGCTGCAAAGTTAACAAAATCTGGTTTCCGAGAAGTTAAATAGTGTGAAGCTAGTAGAGAAACACATGCAGTTCGCGCGGTCCGTGAGCTCCCATCACCAGCGTTTTTTCGATATCGGCAGTTCGGCTTGGGCCGGTAACTAAGGTAATTTGCGAAGGCAACTGATCGGGATATTTCTCGCGGATTTTTGCGTAAGCAGTATGCAGATAATCAACAAGCTGATCTTTACGGGCAATAACAATGTGTTGCGGCGGATACACCGATAATTGGCGGCCTCCCAGTAAGGCAGAACTTACCATTACCGATCCGGTGTGGGCAACTAAAAATTCGCACGATGTTATTCCTGCCTCAATGGCTTGTTGTCTGTTTTCGAAGTTTTGATGTTGAATTCCGTTTTTTGCCAGTAATTCCTGAAGTTCATCTTCAGCGCAAACCACTTCCGTTTCAGGAATATTCTGCAAAACTGTTTTTAGCTTTTCAACCAGCTCTTCTTCTGATTTGCACAAATAGACACTCCCGTTTACCGCCTCCATATTTTCTTTAAATGCCTGACCTAAAGATCTTTCAATAGCGTGATAAACGGGAGCGTCAAAATCTGGCATTTCCGGCTCGGGGTGAATGGCGTTTTTCAGCCTGTTTAGTATTTCTTCTCGAGCCGTTGCCATTTATTCTTTCGTTGTTTCTTCTTCGTGATTTTCTTCTGCTTTTGCTTTCGTGTCTTCGATAAGATCTGTTTTTACAGGTTCTTCACCGTTACCGTTTCCATTTTCAGAAATTACGTGTTTTTTATCCCACGGGCGTTTTCCAAAAATTTCTTCCAGATCTTCACTAAATATCACCTCGCGTTCAAGCAGTAAATTAGCCAGTTTTGCGTGTCCTTCCGAATTTTCTTTCAGCACTTGTTTCGCACGTTGATACTGACTGTCGATCAGGATTTTCACTTCCTCGTCGATCAGTTCGGCCGTTTTTTCGCTGTATGGTTTGGTGAATGAATAATCCGACTGGCCGGTTGAATCGTAAAAGCTTATGTTTCCTACTTTTTCGCTCATACCAAAAATGCTCACCATAGCATACGCCTGTTTGGTAACTTTTTCGAGGTCGTTTTGTGCTCCCGACGAAATTTTACCAAAAGTAATTTCCTCCGCTGCACGTCCGCCCAGTGCCGATGCCATTTCATCCAGCAATTGATCTTTTGTGGTGATCGAGCGTTCTTCAGGCAAATACCAGGCAGCTCCCAGCGCTTTCCCGCGAGGAACGATAGTTACTTTAACCAGCGGATGTGCATATTCCAGCAACCAGCTTATTGTTGCGTGGCCTGCTTCGTGGAAAGCAATTGTTTTCTTTTCTTCCTGCGAAATGATTTTATTTTTCTTTTCCAAACCACCGATAATACGGTCAACGGCATCAAGGAAATCCTGTTTAACAATAGCATCTCTGTTTCTGCGGGCAGCAATTAAGGCCGCTTCGTTACAAACGTTGGCAATATCGGCACCCGAAAATCCCGGTGTTTGTTTAGCCAGAAAATCAACTTTTACCTCTTCGCTCAGTTTTAACGGACGAAGGTGAACGTTGAAAATCTCGCCACGCTCATTCAGGTCAGGTAATTCAACGTGAATTTGGCGGTCGAAACGTCCGGCACGCATTAATGCACGGTCCAGAATATCGGCACGGTTGGTAGCCGCCAGAATGATTACCCCGCTGTTGGTATCGAAACCATCCATTTCGGTAAGTAGCTGGTTTAGCGTATTTTCACGCTCGTCGTTCGATCCCATGTTTGGGTTTTTACCACGGGCACGACCAATGGCGTCAATCTCGTCGATAAACACAATACACGGTGCTTTTTCTTTGGCTTGTTTAAACAAATCGCGAACACGCGATGCTCCAACTCCCACAAACATCTCTACAAAATCGGAACCCGACATGCTAAAAAACGGAACGTTTGCTTCGCCGGCAACGGCCTTTGCCAACAAGGTTTTTCCGGTTCCCGGAGGGCCAACCAACAATGCGCCTTTTGGAATTTTACCACCAAGTTTGGTATATTTTGCCGGGCTTTTCAGGAATTCTACAATTTCTTCCACTTCCTGTTTGGCCTCTGCCAGTCCGGCAACATCTTTAAAGTTTGTCGATACTCTCTGGTCTTTGTCAAAAACTTTGGCCTGCGATTTTCCTACATTGAAAATACCTCCTGCGCCACCTCCTCCTGCGCCACCACGGCTCATTCTACGGAAAATCCACCACCACAGTAATATTATCAGTACAAAAGGCCCGATCGACCAAATAATGTCGCGCGCCCAATTCTGCTCATCTTCGTACACCGGAAAGACTTTGTCTTGCATGTTTTCCTGTGCAACCTTAAGGTCGTCGGCAAAATTTTCAATTGGTCCGGTATTCAGCTTAAAGTGCGGGCCAATATCTGATGGTTTCGAGAAGTTTCCTTCAAACTGCGATTCGTAATTTTTTACCCGATCTTCTTTCAAATAAATCCGGGCAATTTTTTCATTAATTACTACAATACGTTTTACATCGCCGTTTTGCAGCATTGTTTTTACCTCGGGCCACGAGGTGTCAACCGGGCCTTTGCTGGTGCTGATGTAATATTGTACAATAAGAAAAACAACAGCTATAATTCCGTAAATCCAATAGGCATTGAATTTTGGCGGCTTGCCGTTGTTTTTGGGATTTAACTTCCCAAAAGGGTTGTTCAGATTGTTCTGGTCTTTTTTGTTATTTTGTTTATCTGTCATGGTCTTTTAATCTTCTTCAATTTTAGTAATTTTTGCATCAGCCCAAAGTTCTTCAAGGTTATAAAACCGGCGTGCATCTTCCTGGAAAACATGCACCATTACATCTCCGTAATCCAACAATATCCAAATTGCATTTCGGTAGCCATCGCGATGCCATACATCCTGTCCGGTAATTTCTTTTACCGTTTGTTCTACCGAGTGTGCAATGGAATCAGCATGTGTTGAGGAGGTTCCGTGGCAAATAATAAAATGTCCACATTCTGTGTGGCCGATACTTTCCAGATCAACGTGTTTTATCTCTTTTCCTTTTATCCGATGAATACCTTCAAGAATTGCTTCTATTAAAACCTTTGATTCTTCTGCTTTATTCATAAAAAATTATTGTACCCTACAAAGATAATCTTTTTGTCCATTAACCATTTTTAAAGAGAATGGTTTACTTTTGAATTTATATGTTTTTAACGGACAAAAATATTATTGTTTTTAATGAGCTCGATAGTACCAACAACTATGCCAAGCAACTGGTAAAAGAAAAGGCGGCTCAAGGTACTGTCGTTTTGGCACATTACCAGGAAAGTGGACGTGGGCAGGTTGGTAATTTTTGGGAAAGCGAACGCGATAAAAATTTGCTTTTTAGTGTGATTCTATACCCCGGTTTTTTAGAAGCTGGAAAACAGTTTTACATTTCGAAAGTGGTTAGCCTGGCTTTGGCCGACGTACTTAAACAGCATTTAAATGACGTGAAAATTAAGTGGCCCAACGATATTTATGTGGGCGAAAAGAAAATTGCCGGCATTTTAATTGAAAACACGTTGAAAGGGATGGCGCTTGATTCATCGATAGTTGGCGTTGGGGTGAACGTAAATCAGGAGCAGTTTCTTTCGGATGCACCCAATCCGGTTTCGATGAAACAGCTTTTGAAAAAAGGATTTGAAATTCAGGATATTTTAAAAGCTTTTTTGCAGAAGCTTGAGAATTATATCGAGATTTTGCGTGAGGGAAGACTCGAAAAAGTAGATGCGGAATATTTTCAAGCTTTATTCAGAAACGAGGGTTTGCACCCGTACCGGAAAGACGGCAAAGAGTTTAGCGCCAGAATTGCAGGCATTGGCAGTTTTGGGCAACTTCAGTTGGAAGAACCCGACGGAAATGTAACAGAATATATGTTTAAAGAGGTGGAGTTTGTTGTTTGAAACAGATTGTTAGAGATTGAAAAAAAGATTGAATTAGATTGATTAATTGAAGAATTGTTGAATGCTACTTTGCAAAATAATGAGTTACATTCAACCATAATATCTCAGCGTTGCTCTGTGAAAATCTCTGTGTTACTCTGTGGTAAAAAAATTGCCTACTAATTTGCCAGCTGCCTATTCCTTCTAAAATCTACAATCGTTAATTATCATTCGAAATTCCTTCTGTGCTGAAAACTGAAAACTGCTACTGATAAGGCAACCTTGAAAGTGTGTCGGCCAATTGATTGATACCTTCTTCTAGTTTACTTCCGGCCATCATTTTAATCATCATGCTCATTTCGGCATGCAGTGTAAGGCGCATTTTTGTTTTGTATTCATTAACCGGCATTAACTGAATCCAGAAAGTAAAACTCAGTGGTAAACCACCCGAACTTTCTACTTTTATCGTTTTAAATGGCTCGCGGTTAACGATCTTAATTTCGGCAACTCCCAGCCCGGTAATATTGAATTTACACGAATCGCGGTCCGACTCAAAATCGGTAATTTTAATCTGGGGTACCTTCTCAGTTATTTTCTCTATCAAGCCTGAATTGAGGTATGTCGATAGGTTTTCGAAATTCGACAGGTAATTAAAAACCACCTGTTGATTTTGTTCGATAACTTTTACTTCGCTAACGTATTTGTTGAGTGCCATATGTTTTAATAAAAAATCCCGCACCCAATAACCATTAGGAGCGGGAAATATTTAATGTCTTTTCTTTCCGGTTATTTTCCCCAGTTTGCAGGGTCTTCGCGCCACTCCATCAGCGACTCCACCTGATCTTTTGTAATGTCGCCTCTTTCCAGCGAAAAGTCGATCAGGATCTGGTAACGGCTCAACGAAGTAAGTTCGATACCTGCTTTCTGGAAGTTTTCTTTTGCCAATGGGAAATTATATGTAAAAATTGATACCATTCCCACAACATCGCCACCAAAGTTGTTAACTGCTTCGGCAGCTTTCAAGCTACTGATTCCTGTTGATACAAGATCTTCTACTACAACAACCTTTTTGAACGGTTTAAGGTCGCCCTCAATCAGGTTTTCCAGTCCGTGTCCCTTTGGTTTCGAACGAACATAAATGAATGGAAGTCCCAGTTTATCGGCCACCAGCGCGCCAATTGCAATAGCTCCGGTGGCTACCCCGGCAATCACTTCTGCTTCCGGGTATTTTTCCTGAATCAGCTGTACAAACGCATCGCGAATGAAAGAGCGGGTTTCAGGATAAGAAAGCGTTTTTCTGTTGTCGCAATAAATTGGAGATTTCCAACCCGATGCCCATGTAAATGGATTATCTGGTTGTATCTTTATGGTGTTAATTTCAAGTAATCGCTTGGTTACTTCAGTTTGTATATTTTCCATAATTATGTGCAATTTTAATTCAATGCAAAAGTATAAAGTTTTTTTGAATGAAAAGAGGATCGGTTTTGTGCCGGGCTCGAATATAACATTGAGTAAACTAAGCGAAATATTGACCAAAAACAGCGGTATTGACGCGATAAAAGGTTATCTGCAGAATTTTGAAAACAGTGATAATCAGGAAACTGTTGTAGAACATCCTGAAGTTGAGCTTTTGTTTCAAAATTTCAGATCAGCATTTTTACAGATTAATGCTGCCGGAGGAGTTGTAAAACGTGACGGGAAATTGCTTTTTATTTTCAGAAACGGTAAATGGGATCTGCCAAAAGGAAAAATTGACAAAGGAGAAAGTAACGAAACAGCTGCTTTGCGCGAAGTAGAAGAAGAATGTGGAGTTACGAATCATTTCATTGTAAAAACGCTGCCATCAACTTATCACATTTACAAATCGCCGTACAAAAAAACATTCGGGCAGTGGGTTTTTAAAGAAACGTTTTGGTTTGAAATGGACTACAGCGGGACGGAAACACCGGTTCCACAACTGGAAGAAGGAATTACTGAAGTGCGTTGGTTTCAACCAAGTGAGTTGGATGTTGTGCTCAAAAATACCTATGAAAACTTAAAATCGCTAATCGGACTTTACCGGCTTTGATTGCGCTGACGCATAAACAGCTCGTTACGCAGCCACGTGCCAAATTGTTGTTCGAAGCCGTTGAGTGGCGCTTTGGCATCGTCAAAAACCACCTGGTGTTTTTCGTTTAGCAGAAAGCATTGTGGAAACGACCGGACTTTATATTCTTCAATGGCTTCATTTTCAGTGTCGATAAGGATAGTTGCCGGCACCTTGTTTTCGTCAAAAAAACGGTCGATTCCTGCTCTGTCAGTGTTTCGAAGCACCACAAAAATTTCAAGGTTTTTATTGAATAGTTCGTTCAGGCGGCTCAGGTATTTTAGGTGCTCCTGGCAAATAACAGTTTCCACGTCGGCAAAAACAAGGTATTTAAATTTCTCCTGGCTGTCGTTCGTACAAACCTTATTCCCGTTAATGTCGCTTAAACAAATCGCCGGAGCTTCGCTTCCTTTTTCCAGAAATACGATTTTGGCCGCAACGTTTTTGGCCGCCTCACGAATTTTTGTTCCCCGGTTGCCTGTAAAATGTTTGTTGGCAATCATATTCTTAATGGCTTTCACCGAAAATTCTTTGGAGTAAAAACCATCGTGCAGCATTTTTAATAACACCAAATCGGCCATGGTGCCC
The DNA here is from genome assembly GCF_900111425.1 of Draconibacterium orientale. Taxonomy (NCBI): domain Bacteria; kingdom Pseudomonadati; phylum Bacteroidota; class Bacteroidia; order Marinilabiliales; family Prolixibacteraceae; genus Draconibacterium; species Draconibacterium orientale. The sequence goes on from NZ_FOHT01000007.1 coordinate 40,302, forward strand.
GTTAGCTCATATTTCTCAGCAATAAAATCAAGCAAGGCGTTTATGTTTTCGCTGGCAACTGCAGCCGATACTTTTGCTCCGCCAATGGCTTTTGCCGAAAAGCTCAATTGCTTGTCGAAGGTTTTGTCGAATAAAGTTTTAAACGACTGATGCCCCCAGAATTCAGGTGAAATCGACTGAAAAATAGCTGAATAATCTTCAGGACTCATTCGGAAAATATCAGCTTCGATAAGCTGTAATCGCAATTTTTTGTGCAGCTCAAAACTCTCCGGGCCTTTTTCGGGAAAAGCCTCGTTAATACCGGCTTTCAGTCGGTTAAAGGCCGTTTCGGATTGCTGGAAATATAAGGCGTTAAAATCTTTATCGGTCAGTTCGTTAAGTTTCTGCTCAAAGCGGCTGATTTTGTCGTTGAGCATTTCGCCGTTGTTGGTATAAATCCAAAACGAAATGGGTTGAAAGTAGGGATTTTTTTGGTCGGCAAACGATTTCTTTTTAAGAGGCGGAAGTTTAAGATCGATGGTTTTTCCGGGCTCCAGCAAGAGCATTCCGCGGTAAATGCCAAATTCAGAAAAAGTAAAAACCGGCGCGTCAGTTTGTAAGGATGCCTCGCTCGTTCCTTCGCTGTTAAATGTTAAAGTGAAAGCCACTTTGTTGTTGTTCGAAATCGGGTCGGCAAAGGCGTAAAAAGTAAGCTTTTCGTTGGCGTAGTCAGCATTGGTGCAACGAATAGTTGTTGCCGTTGCATTTAACGCGAAATACAGCGAACAGATCAGGATTATAAAAACACGCAGGCTATTGGTCATTGACGTTTTTTAATTTTAAATTCGCTCATATCCAGTCCTTTGGGTAGAAACATGCTTGCATCGCCGCCATGCGAAACAATATCGCGGATAATGCTGGCGTTAACCGGTGTATGTTCCGGCAGGGTGAGCAGAAATACCGATTCAATTTCGGGGTGCATCTTTTTATTTACCTGGGCAATGGCACGTTCGTATTCAAAATCGGACGAGGTGCGAATACCGCGTAAAATGTATTTTGCTCCCACTTCTTTGCAGAAATCTACGGTCAATCCTTCGTGTAAGCGAACTTCAACTGTTGGTTCGTCTTTAAAAACCTGGTTAATCCACTTCATCCTTTTTTCAACAGGAAAGAACGATTTCTTATTGGCGTTGTAACCAATCATGATATAAATTTTGTCGAACATTGAAATGGCACGTCGCACAATCGACTCGTGTCCTACTGTGAAAGGATCAAAAGATCCGGGAAATATGGCTATTCTTTCCATTTTGAATCGTTTAAAGTGCATCAAAATTAGCTAAAAATGCGAAGTGTAAAAACGAAGGTGGCGGTTAGTTTATTGCCTTTGCCCGGTTTGAACTCACAAACAGGATGTTGCCCAGGTCGTTGTAGCCTTCGCTGAATTCTTCAATATTTTTCAATGCATCGGTAGTGAATCCAATTATTGTAAGGTCGGCATCGGCCGAATATTTCATAATTTTGCTTTTCCGGTCGCCCGATTCGTAGGGTACCATCGAAATATTCGACGGGCTGATTGGCAACCTTCCGGCTTTTATCAATTCCATCAATTGTTTGCGTTTTTCCTCCATGTCTTGTTCGGGGTAAAGCGCGTATATTTTAATTTTTCCTTTTTTCCATTCAGGGTGGCCTAAAATAATGTAGCCCAACAATATCATCAGGTTGGCATTCACATAATCTTCAGGGCGAATCCAGATATGAATTTCTTTTTTATACCCAAAACTTTTGTATGAAGTATTCAGAATACAAATGTCGAACCCGGCCGATTCAACGATCTGGTAATTCCCCGTAATTTCTTTCAGATTACCCGGATCGGTTCTTGAGAATTCAAAAAGAATAAGGTTGTTTCCCTTGCCCGATATCCCGGAAAGCTGCACTACTTGCGCAATTGCCGAAGTGTATGATGGCGAGATTATGGTGTCGAGATAAACACGGTTTTGGCTTCCTGCCGAAAGTTGAATCAGGCGGTCGAGCACTTGTTTTGATTCATTCGTATTTTTCTCGTTCAATAGTCCTTTAATAAAGTGGATGTAGGTTCCAAAGCCGTATTTGTACGAAATCCAGCGCATAATATCGAATGCCGAGCGGCGTTTAAAGGTGTCGTGCGAAATACAAACACCAAATGGTCGCCAGCTTTTGTCTTTTTCGCTGTCGGCACGTTGCAGCATAATTTGCAACTGGCGGCTAAGCTGGAAGATAACACCACGGAACAATTTGTTTAATCCCTGGTTCTCCTCGTTATTTAGCATGATAATGTAATAGATCATGGCCATAATTACCACTGAAACTGCTGCGTAGGTGGCATTCATTTGAAACATTAACCACAACGACGAAAGTGTTCCGATAAGCGATAAATGCCAGCTTGAACGGAAGGTTGGGCGATAAGCCGGATCGGCAGCAAAGTGTTCCAGTAACGAGATGAGGCAGATGGCGCTGTAAGTTACCATAAAGAACATGGAGATGATTTGAGCTACAAAATCAACATCGCCAACAACAACAAAAACAAATGCAATGGCAATGGTAATCAACGATCCGTTTATGGGTTCGTTATCGGTTTTTCTTCCTTTGGCAAACCAGCGGTTTATGTGCCCCTGCGGAAAAATATCGTCGTAGCCAATGGCCTGTAAGGTTCGTGGTGCAACCATTATGGAGCCAAGCGCCGAACTTAATGATGCAGCTGCCAGCCCGATCGGGATTATTGGTCCCCAAATGGCAATTTTACTCATAATCAACTGGTCGGCTACCAAATCTTCAGGTGTTGCCGAAATGGCAAATTTATACGCAATGGCAACATAAACCAGCATGCCCACTACAGTTGCCCACAAGGTTCCGCGCGGAATGGATTTTTTGGGATCTTTTAAATCACCTGAAAGCCCTAAGCCCGCTGCAAGCCCGGTAAATGCCGGGAAGATGATGGTGAATACAAAGAAGAAATTCAGGTTATTGGGAATTTTGCTGTGAAAATTAACCACTTCGGGTTTTATCGTTGAGTCGCCTAAAAAAAACATGGCAATTGAAGTCAGTAAAATGGCAACTACCACATACAGCGCTTTCATACCCACATTTGCGCCTTTTGTGAGAATTAATCCCGAAAGTAAAACCATGGTTGGAATGGAAATCCAACGCCGGTCGGGGATGTAAAAATTATACGTTTCGCCAATCCATTTTATTACCGGCTCAAACGCCTCGCCAAAAGCAATAACATAAAAAGCTACACTAATAGCTTGCGAAAGGTATAAGGCAATACCGATGGCTCCGCCAATATTCAGCCCGAAAGAGCGGCTGATAATGTAATAAGCACCACCGCCCTGCACCCGCTGGTTGGTAGCAATTTCGGCAACGGCAAAAGCCGTGGGAATTGTAACAATATGTCCGAGGGCAACAATGCCAATTACGCCGATAAAACCAACCTGCCCAACAGCCCAGCCAAAACGTAAAAATAAAATTGCCCCAAGTATGGTAGAAAGTGCCGTTAGAAAAACCGGCAGGGTGCCAAATTTTGCATTAGTGTTTACCAGCGATTTTGCCATAGTAATTCTGTTTGTCGTTTTAAAGGTGAAATATAATTCTGAAATTTCAAACGTTTTCAGGAAATTTAGTCGGATCGAAATAAATTCGAAATAGGTTTATAACGGGTAGTTATTGAAAAAATTCTGATTGGATGTTTTTACCAGCACTTTAGCATCAGCAGGTTTTACTAAAAGGTTATCAACCGAAACATATTCATCGTTAACCAGCAGTTGCAATGTGTCTTCGGGGCGGAGTTGTACCATTTCCGAAACGCGAATCCAGCCGTTACAAGTATCGTGCACCTGGCGTGTATTCATGCGTTTGTAAAACTTCTGCCGGCCGTCTGCATCAAAAACTTTCACCTCAGCTTTGGGCATGTCGTATTTCCGGTTGTCAACATAAAGCCAGAAAGACAATTCGTATTTCCCTTCCGGAAATTGGGCGTCAATCTTTTTGTCGAGTAAAAGCTGCTGGCCTTTTCTGCTGAAAAAAGAGGCGTTTCCACTAAAAACGGTTTTAGCAGAACCGTCTTCAAAACCATTAAAAAGTATGGAGTTAATAGTAGTATCAGTTGAAATTTCTCCAAACGATTTTAGATTCGGAATCTCACTCTCAACTTGTTTGTGCCACTCTGCATAACTATCATGAAAAACGGATAATGGCAGTCGCGACAAGGTGACGTATTTGTCTTCCCAAAAGACCTCGGCTTTGCTTTGCAGCCATTTTTCGCGGTCGTTCAATGTTTCTTTTGTGCAAACCAGCAAAATGGGTTTGTCGTTCATATCGTCGAGCCGGGTTTTTCGAATGGCCGGAGTTGCCAGTAGTTGAATACTGCTGAGTGCCTGCGAATACGAAAGCCTTGGCGAAAAACTTTGTATAAGCGGAATTCCGGTGTGGTACGAACATTTCATGGCCTCGGAAAAACCATTCAGGCTGTGCTCAAACAGCAGTTTGTCGCCGCAGGTGCTGGCAAAGGGCAAAAAGAAAATGGCCTGAAACTCATCGGGATTTACTTTTGCTTCCTGAAAACGTGCGAGGTATTCGCTGTCGATCGATTCAAATTTGTCGTTTGTATTTAGCAATCCGCGGGTACTTCGTTTTATATTCACTCCGGCGTCGATAGCCCAGTAGCCAATTGCGAAAACCAGCAATGTGGTGGCTAAAACCGGTAATTTTTTCATTTTTAACAAACGGAATATGCGGTAAATAAACCAGGCGGTGTAAACGGTGAATACATAATAAAAAATCCATGAAAAGCGTCCCAGTGCCCGAAATTGTTTTAACGGAGGCAGCACATCCAATAGCCATCCGAAACCATATTTAAACGGAATGCACATTGAGAAAAAAAGAATAAGGATGGAAGCGTAGAAAAATACTTCGATCTTTTTTGTGGGTTTAAAAATCTTCCAGCTGCTTTTCTTTTTGCTTATCAGATTGTAAAAACCGGTTATGAAAATTGATACCGCAAGTAAAGTGGCCGGCAGCCCAACATAAGCGCGTCCTTCCCATTGAAAATTCATGTTGATATGATTCCCCAGAATACTTTTTAGTTGCGAACCCGGAGGCAGAAAGATGCTAAAAAAGTTGGCGTGGTAAACGTAAAAACCGTAAGGATTATCTGGCCGGTCGGAAACCCAGTCGGTTGCCGAAACCAGTCCTTTTACAATAAGTAAAGGGAACACTGCAATTGCCACTAAATACAGGCCGGTTTTCCAAAATCCTGACAGGTTTTTTCGGTGGTTCCAGCATTCCACCATCAATACGCCGAACAGTAAAATGCTATAAAAAGCCACAAAATAAGCGCTTGTGAATCCTCCGATTAAGGCTGCAAGAACCAGAAATACCGACCAAAGTATTCGTTTGTTGCCCTGCCGCCAACGAATAAGGAAGTACCAGAACATGGGCAGGAAAACGGCATAAACCATTTCGAAATGGCCATGTATCCGATCGAATTGCGGACTCAGAAACAATATAATGAGCGATATTATTCCGGCATACCAACGCGGTAGCGAATAGTGCCGGAGAATCAGAAAAATAAAGGGCAGCGCCAGCAGAAAAAGCGCCAGCATCGTCAGGTTTAAAATGGCCACTCCGTGGTTGGCAACCGGGTAAATATGTTTGTCGATAAACTTTACAAACTGCACATAAAGCGGATGCGAATTAATGTATTGCAAATGGTCGCCGTAAGGGTAGTTTATTCCATCGTGGCGAATGCCATCGTCGTATTTTAAATAGTAAGAGAAATTGAAATAGCTTTTTAGTGCATCACCACCTTTCGAATATAAAACAGAGTTGGGGTGTTGAAAAACGGGCTTAAGTTGCACGAACAGTATCAGTGTGGCAATCGCCATCAGAAATATTATTGCTATTCCGTTTTTTTTCATTTCCGGCTTTTTATGAACCATTTACGATAGATGGCTACATTAAAGTTTAAAAATACTGACGTTTTTGTATTCCCCAATTTTATTTTGAAGATAGGGAGTAAACTCCTGGTGGTTTATTTTATCGATGTCGTTAACAATTAGATATTTTGCTCCGATCGATTTGAACTCTTCAATTCGTTCTTTGGGTTTCCCTTTGGTAGGAACGTAACCATAATCGGTAAATCCTTTTTGGTCCATTAAAACAAGCGAAATGTTTATGCTGTTATCCGGAATGCTAATAACCATATCGTTCCGGTTAATGCCTATTGAGCGTAAATATGGCGTAATTGATTCAAACGCTTCGAAAGTTCTCCTGTAATTGTATTGTTTGTAGGCGTATAATTCCTTCTCAGCTTCATCAAGCGCAACGTCATATTTTACTATCGGATCGTTTACATCGTATTTTAACCTGTTTGTCATCGTTGTTAAATAGATTAATAGCGATACTCCAATTATTGCGGTAGATTTAAAAATCATGCTGCTAAATACCATTTTAAACCTGGTTCGAAGTTCATGCAGAAATCCCAATAAAATAAGAGGAATTATAATGAGCAGATTAATAAGATAGTAGTCGTGTACATCGAAAGCCTTAAACCATAGAAAAATGTACAACATTACACCCAGAAAAGTTATGGGTATAATAAGCAGGTATTTGTTCCCTTTGTTTAGCCAGAAAACAATATTTATAACGAAAAGTGTACCAACAACAGCCAGCGCTTTTTTGTTAAAAAATGATGGGAGTAAAGTAAAATAAAGGTTTTTCCATATCTCGTTTCGTTGTTCCGCATTTAAATCCCATATCGGGAACAGGTCTTGTAAAAAGATTCGGTTGTTATTGGAATTATAATAATCAGTATACCGTACCCAAATAAAGAGAATTGCAATAACAGGGAGATAAGGAAGAAATCTGCTTAACAGGGCTTTGCCGTTAATTCCATTTCTTCGAATGTCAGAATAGCTTTGTAAAACCTGGAATGAAAAAAAAGCAAGCACTATAAGTAATGAAGTCACTTTTAACAATCCGGCAACCGTAAAAAACAGTACTGATAATACTAACCATTTCTTTTTACCTGTATCGGTAAATAACAAGTAGCACCAAATTCCTGTTAATGAAAGCCCAAAAGCCGGAGCATTGGGAAGAAAGTTGTTGGTATAAAATACCAGTGCCGGAGATGTAAACAGAAAGATGGGAATAAACGCTGCCCAAAAGTTATCTTTAAGTATTCTGTAAGATATTTTGTAAAGCGAGAATAAACCGCTAAAAACAAGTAGAATATTAATAGATCGGTAAATGAAATAATGTTTGCCAAATAAAGTCCACAGTTTGGCAACAGCGAAATAGATTATCGGAAACTCCGAAATTGTTTTTCCGTTACCTTGCGGGCCGGTCCAGTGTACCTCCGGCTTAAAAAAATTCAATCCCTCCTGGAAATAGTTTTGGGTTATCGACAAACAATCAGCAGCCCTCCACATGTGTGGTAACCAAGGTCCTTTAAAAATAATTTCGTGGTAGTTATATAGTAAACTAATAAGGATTAAAAAGAGTAGAAATAGTGCATCTCGTTTCTTCATTAGTGTATTATTTGTGATCAAAAATCTTGTTCTTAATCAAACCCCACTTCTGCAAACGAAACTGGCAAGCAGTTCTTAAAACGCCAATAGCATAAATGGTACTGTTTTTAATGCTGATCGATGAGGCATCATCGAAATATTTTGTTGGGCACGTTATTTCGGCAATTTCGTAGCCGGCATACCATATTTGGGCCAGCATTTGGTTGTCGAAAACAAAACTATCGGAATTGGCATTATAGTTTACCGCTTCTAGCACTTCGCGCGAAAATGCCCGGTAACCCGTGTGGTATTCTGATAGTTTGGCATCGAGAAGAATATTTTCAATAAAAGTAAGCAGGCGGTTGGCCATGTATTTTATCAGTGGCATGCCTCCTTTCAGTGCTCCCGTTCCTAAAATCCTCGATCCCAAAACAACGTGGTATAAATCGTTTGCAAGTAAATTAGCCATTGCCGGAATTAATTTCGGAGTGTATTGGTAATCGGGGTGAAGCATAATAACAATGTCGGCACCCAGTTCGAGCGCTTTGTTGTAGCACGATTTTTGGTTTCCGCCGTAACCTTTGTTTTGCTCGTGCACTACAATGTGTTGAATGCCGAGTTTTTTGCCTACTTCAACGGTGTCGTCGTTACTTAAGTCGTCAACAAGTATAACTTCATCAACAATCGAAAAATCAATCTCGTTGTAGGTGATTTCAAGTGTTTTGGCAGCATTATAGGCCGGAAGCACCACAACTACTTTTTTGTTGCTGATCATTAGGTTTAAAGTTTTACACCATAAAAATAAAAAGAGTTGGCAGAATTTATTGTTAATAGCGAAGTTTTGTTTGCCGGGTTATTTATCAGCTACTTGTTTTTAGGTTTATTTCTGAATTTTGCGCAGCTTAATTCTCCCGGCCAGGCGCGTTGCAAAAGTGGCAAAAGCAACAACTGAAACGGACGAAATTGGCATTAAAATAGCGGCTACCACCGGCGAAAGATTTCCGCTGAGGGCAAAAGCAATTCCGACAATATTGTAGCAGAACGAAATAAGGAAGCTGAGTTTTACAATGTTCAGCGATGTTTTGGTGAAGCGGATAAAATTAGCCAGCCGGTTAAATTGTTCGGCTTCCAGAACAGCATCGCTGGCAGGCGAGAAATGGTAAACTTTATCGGCAATTGTTAAGGCCACATCGCTTTGCATCAGCGCACCGGCATCATTCAGCCCGTCGCCCGTCATCAATATGGTATTTCCCTTGTTTTGTAGCGACTTTATAAATGCGGCTTTATCGCCGGGTTTCTGATTGAAAAGCATGTGCTCCCGATCAAAAAACGATGACAGATTTTCAGCTTCAGCATCATTATCACCCGAAATAAGGAAAAGGTTAAAACCTTGTTTCAACGCGCTTAATACGTTTTTAAAACCTGTTCGATACTGGTTGCTAATGGTAAAATGGCCTTTCAGTTCATCTTCGATAGCCACATAAACCACCGATGATTTTTTCTTTTGCGACTTGGGAGTATTCGTTACATACTCTTCCGATCCGATCCGCAGATTCAGGTCGTTTACTTTCCCAAAAATTCCACGTCCGGCAACTTCTACAAAATGCTCCGGGTTGTGGTATGCTGATCCGTTAAACGATTGCGAAAGTGCCGCACTCAGTGGATGTGTCGATTGACGCGTAAGTGAAAAAACAGCTTCTTTTTCCGATGCTGAAAGTTCGGAGCCGGAATACTCCACCTTGTTTTGGTTGGGCTGGGTTAAGGTGCCCGTTTTATCGAAAACAATGCTGTTAATGTGCGAAAGTTTTTCAATAATATCGGTGTTTTTAATGTACAAACCGCGCTTGCCAAAAATGCGCATGGTGTTGCCAAAGGTAAACGGAATGGATAGCGCCAGCGCACACGGACAGGCAACAATTAGTACCGCTGTAAAAACAAAAATGGCCGTATGATATTCGCCGCGAATTGCCCAAAACGTAAAACCGAAAATGGCAATGGCAATTACAATCAGCGTGAAGTATTGGCTAATGCGGTCGGACAACGTTTTTAGCGAGTCGCTGGGTTTTTCGTACGATTTATCCTGGTTCCACAGTTTGGTGAGGTGACTTTGATTCACCTCTTTTTTCACCTTAATGCGAATGATTCCGCCCATTTGGCGGCCGCCGGCATAAATAAAGTCGCCGGGCTTTTTAACAATTGGTGTCGATTCGCCGGTAACAAAACTGTAATCGATTCGGCCTTCACCATCAACCAGTTCGGCATCGGCAGGAACCAGCTCTTTGTTACGAATGATCAGTTCATCATCCACTTCTATTTTTTCAATCAGAATACTTTCTTCAATCTGCTTGTTGATTTTGGTAACGGCAATGGGGAAATACGATTTGTAATTTCGGTCGAACGAAAGCGCTTCGTAAGTTTTGCTTTGGTACCATTTGCCTACCAGCAGAAAAAAGATGAGGCCCGATAAGCTGTCGCTGTAACCCGGCCCGCCGGTAAAAATTACCTCGTAACTGGTTACCAGGAAAAGTACAATTATTCCCAATGCGATTGGCAAATCGATGCTGATGTTCTTTTTCAGCAGGTTTTTAATGGCCGAAATGTAATAATCGCTGCCGCTGTAAAACGCCACCGGAATTACCAGAATGTAACTGAGAATACTAAACAGCGATTGCAGTTTGTCGCTCAGCGGTTCGCCGTTAAAATAGGCCGGCAAACTGTAGGTCATTACGTTGATAAAAACAAAACCTGCAACGCCAATTTTATACAACAGCTTTTTGTACGATTTGTCGTCTTTTTTATCGCTTAAACTTTGCGAAAGGTCGGGGATGTAATGAATGGATGCCAGCAACTCAACCACTTGGCGCAGCGAAATTTCCTTTTCGTCGAAAGTAATGTCAACCTCTTTGCGGGTAAAATTTACAAACGAATGGCGGATGCCCTTGTGAAGTTTGTGCAGGTGTTCGAGCAACCAAATGCACGATGCGCAGTGGATTACCGGTACATAAAATTTTACTTTCGAAATGCTGCCTTCAGAAAACGAGATCAGCTTTTCCTTTACTTCATCGTTGTCGAGAAATGCATATTTATTACCAAATTCGGTGGTGGTTTCCACTTTTATCCCCGGTGTTTCTTCCAGGTTGTAGTAGTTGTAAAGTTTGTTTTCGTTCAGCAGCTGATACACCGTTTTGCAACCGCTGCAACAAAAATTCAGCTCGTTCCATACCACCGGATTACTTCCGCAATCGGCACCACAATGTACACAGCTATTCTCCTCCTTTTTCGCCATTTCCCAGGGTCCGTTTTCCACTAATCTACTTTACAACAATCGCCTTTTGTTTCGGTATGCATTGCCGCACTTTCTTTCTCCAGACTTTTTTCAAATTTCTGCTCAATTTTTTGTTTTGGCGGACTCAAATAAGGGATGCCCAAACTCAATCCACGCAATACAAACAGAATTCCAACCACAACAACCAGTACCGGAATTAGTTTGTTGATTCTTTTTCGTACTGCTAAGCTCAAAACGTTTCCTGCCAGCGAAATAGCCAGCAACATGGGAATTGTTCCCAAACCAAAAAGAATCATATACAGCGAACCTTCTGCAATACCGCCTGTACCAATGGCTCCGGCAATGGCCATATAAACCAGTCCACAAGGCAGCAGTCCGTTTAGCATGCCAATAAAAAACAAACTTTGGAAAGAGCGGATGGAAAACATTTCGGCAATCTTCTTTTTCAGTTTGCCCACTGCCGAAAACCAGCTTTTATCCATTTTGTACTGGTTTTTAAACAGTTTTGGGAAAAGCACCGAAATAATCATCAAAGCACCCATAATCACCGATACTTTTTGCTGAAAGCCGATGAGTTGAAGCCCTTGCCCGAGAAGCCCGAAAATGGCTCCCATAATTCCATAGGTTAAGGTGCGCCCCAGGTTATAAAGGGTTCCTCCGAATATTTTTTGCGCAACGGTGTTGCCGTGAAGTGGCAAAGCTATGGCAATGGGGCCACACATGCCGGCACAGTGAAAACTGCCCATCAAGCCTAATATAAGTGCTGAAATAAAAATTGTCATGGCGCTGATTATATGAACAAAAGGTTGTAATTGATTAAAGGTAGTGAATTTACTGAATATTTACCGGGCGATCAACTTCGTAACGTAAACCGTTGGTGTACCACGTGAATTTTAAAATGTAACGACCGGCTATCAGCTCGGATTTTGGAAATTGGATCGAATTGTTTCCCGCTAAAACTTCGTGCTTAATGTCTTTTGTGTAATCCGACGGGCGATACAACTGCATATTACCGGAATCGATTTTTGTTGCCAGTTCATTTTCAATGCTGATTACCAATGCCTCGTTGTTCAGGTTCACATCAAACGAGCGGGCAAATGGTTTCGACCGGGCATTTACATTCATCTGTTCGGTATGATCAACACCTTTTTCGTAATAATTTTTATGCACCAGGTTTACCGGCTGGCGCACCGCAAATACAATAAAAACGGCCGATCCGGCTAAAAACAACGCCAGAAAAAGAAATATTCCTGTTCCCCAATTAAACTTCATTTTTTTCCTGTTTATTATTTCTGTTCCTTTTTATGTCATCTCGATCCGTCAAATGACGGAGAGCAATCTGTTGCAATTTAGCTTTTATGATACAGATTTCTCCTCATTCTTCGTCGAAATGACAAGGTCTTTAATTTGTCACTTTACTGAAAACTGAGACTGTCAACTTTCAGTTTTCTCATGGCCCTACAAACGTGGCCTTGTAGGTTTCAATTAATTCATTATTGCTGAAAACACCAAACTCAACCTCGGTTTTGTCGCTGGTAACTTCGCTTTTTGGCAAGAAAAGAATAAATGTTGATTCGTACATATCCTGATCTTTCAAAATTATCGTGTTTCCGGCCGTTTGAATTTTGCCATCATGAGAGATAACACGCAATTCAAGTGGAAGTTCGTCGTGTGTTTTATTTACAATTTTAATGTTGTAAACGTTCGACAGAGTTGAGTCCTGCTCCTGGTAAAGCAAACCCGGTGTGCGCAGAATCGTTGTTTCCAATACCGGCCTCGTAAATAGCGTGTAAACAAAAAACGAGAAGATCAACAGCAGCACCATCGAATACGCCCGGTTGCGCGCATTCCATATTGAATTTTGCTGACCTTTTATCTGGGCTTCAGAAGCGTAGCGAATTAAACCCGGAGGTTTTCCGGTGACATGCATAATTTTGTTGCACTGATCGATACAAGCGGTACAGTTAATACACTCCAGCTGCGAGCCATTGCGGATATCAATTCCGGTTGGGCACACTGAAATGCACTGTTTGCAATCGGTACAATCGCCATCGCCATGTCCGCCACGCGGTTCGCCGCGCACATAATCGTAGGTAACGGCAATCGATTTCGAGTCGAGCAGAACACCCTGCATGCGTCCGTAAGGGCAAACCATGGTGCAGATTTGTTCGCGGAAAAACGAATACACCCAATAAAAGAATGCCGAAACCAGCAGCATAACCAAAAAGCCGGAAAGGTTCTGGCTAATCGGTTCCTGAATCATTTCAATCCAACGTTCGCTGCCAATAAACCACATCAGAAAAACATTGGTCATGGCAATCGATATCAGAATGAAAATACCGTGTTTAAGTGTCTTCTTGAATATTTTTTTTGTGGTCCACGGACTGTTATCCAGTTTATGGCGCTCGCGGTAATCGCCTTCAATCAGGTATTCAATTTTACGAAATACCATTTCCAGAAATATGGTTTGTGGACAAGTCCATCCGCACCATAACCGGCCAAATGTTACCGTAAACAATACAACAAAAAGCACAAACGAAAGCATTAACAATGCCAGAATAAAAGTATCCTGTGCCCAAAAAATGGCTCCGAAAATGATAAACTTGCGGTTAGCTATGTCGAGCAGAATCAGCGGATTGCCATTAATTCGAATAAAGGGTACGCCTACCCAAAACAACAACAAAAAGTAGCTAACTATTGTACGCCGGGAGAACCATTTTCCCGAAGGCTTTTTGGCATATATCCATTTTCGTCCGCCCCGCTCGTTCCAGTTTATGGGGTAGTCTCTGAAATCGACTTTTTGGTTTGCCATATGTTCAATTTGCATATAAAAAAGATGGGAAACACTGTTCCCCACCATTTTTCGAGGTATTTATTTTTTACTCACATTTTTCTCCTTGCGGCTCTTTCGCATTGGCCGGATTTGTTCCTCTGAGTGTCATAACGTAACTGGCCACTTTTTGGATCTTCTCATCGCTTATTTGCGTTTTATAAGCGGTCATTCCTTTTGCCGGCACACCATTTTTAATGGTATTAAAAGCACTCTCAAAATCGCACCCGTGCAATGTGTAATCATCCGTCAGGTTTGGTCCAATTGCATTTCCTTCGCCATTCATGCCGTGGCAGGCCATACATGCTAAATCGGTGTAAATTTGCTTTCCTTCAGCTAGCGATTCTTCATCGGTAAAAGCCACAAGGTCGTCGGCCGAAATTGATGCGATCTGGTATTTTGCATCGTGCTGCATCGATTTGTGCGCATATTCTTCATCCTGCAGGTTGCCTTCTTTTAACCAGAAGTAATAAGCGCCGTAAATTATCGACCAGCCAATGGTAATATAAAACAACATCATAATCCATCGTGGCGGCGGATTATCCAACTCCTTAATGCCATCATAATCGTGGTCCATCAGGTGCTCATCCTGCTCCAATATTTGTTTGTTTTTATCTGACATAGCTGTATTTTTTAAGTATTGATAGGATTAGAATCGCCATCTGTTAGAATTGAATTCTTTATATCTTCCATTTCCTGGTTGGGAATGCGCATGGTGCGAATGAAGATCACAATAAAAAGCATTACAAAAATGAGTAATCCAATGATGTAAAAGATCTGGATTCCTTCGATATTTGTTAATAGATTACTTACTATCTTCATTTTCCTTGTTTTGTAGAGTTGTTAATACGTAGCTTGTTAGCTGTGTAATCTGTTTCTCGGAATATTGCGTTTTATACGGCACCATTCCCTTCGCTACATTTCCTTCCGAAATTGAATGGAAAACTTCCGCAGGCGAGTTTCCGTGCAGCCATTCGTCATCCACCAAACTTGGAAATGTTGCAATTCCTTTTCCTTCCGGGCCATGACAGACTACACAGGTTGTTTTAAACATTTTCTCTCCGGCAGCCAGGTCTTCAGCACTGGTTAAAAGCTTAACCTCTTTCTGGTCGGTGGCTTCTGTAAATGATTCCGAATGTAGTTCAACTTCGGCAACTTCCGGCTGCTCCGAAATGTCTCTTCCCAGCTTGTGCATGTAGGCAATCATTGCAACGATTTGCTTTTTTGCATCGGTTTCAATACCCGATGCTTTTAAGTCGGCAACAATTCCTTCGGCTTGCGTAAGGTAATCGTCAACGGCTTTTTCGTCGTATCCTTCGGGGTAAGGAACGCCCAGCGTTTGCATGGCCCTGATCTTTTTCGGAGTTAGCGAAAGATCGGTGTTTTTAACCGCCAGCCACGCATAATTCGGCATTATCGATTGTTCGTTCATCTTTTGCGGATCCATAAAGTGGTTGTAGTGCCAGGCCGCATTTTTGTACATCGGTCCGCCAACCACTCCGGCGCGCGCCAAATCGGGGCCGGTACGTTTCGATCCCCACTGGAACGGATAGTCGTAAACGAACTCGCCAATTTTCGAGTATTCGCCATAACGATCGGTTTCCCAGCGGAACGGACGAACCATTTGCGAGTGACACACGTAACAACCTTCTTTTACGTACAGGTCGCGACCCTCCAGCTCAAGCGGCGTATATGGTTTTACCGAATCGATTGTTGGTACGTTCGATTTTATAAATATCATTGGAATAATCTCAACAGCTCCACCAATAGCGAGGGCAATAAATACCAGGATAGAGAAACGAACGCCTTTTCTTTCCATCCATCGGTGAACGGTTTCTTTCATCGGGTTGCGGGCTCCGGCCAGCACAAGGGCAGGTGCTTCGGCAGCTTCGTCGTTAACAAAACTTCCGGCAGCCATTGTTTTTGCCAGGTTGTAAACCATGATAAAGAATCCAACAAGGAACAGAATTCCGGCAGCCACACGTGCCATATACATTGGTATCAGCTGTGTTACTGTTTCCAGGAAATTCGGATACTGCAGGAAACCTTCAGGGGTGAAGTTTCTCCACATCAGCCACTGTGTAACGGCTGCCCAGTAAAGCGGGATGGCATAAATTAAAATTGCCAACGTTGACAACCAAAAGTGAGTATTGGCTAATTTCTCAGAGAATAGTTTTGTTTTAAACAGTTTTGGAACCAGCCAGTAGAGCATACCAAATACAAGACCTCCGTTCCAGCCCATACCACCAATGTGTACGTGAGCGATGGTCCAGTCGGTAAAGTGGGTAATTTGGTTTACTGATTTCAACGACATCATCGGGCCTTCGAAAGTTGACATACCGTAAGCCGTTACAGCAACTACCATGAACTTCAGTGCGGCACTATCGCGAACACGATCCCAGGCACCACGTAGGGTGAGCAGACCGTTTATCATTCCTCCCCAACTTGGTGCTATAAGCATTATTGAGAATGTAGTACCCAAAGCCTGTGCCCAGTTAGGCAACGCCTGATACAACAAATGGTGTGGCCCTGCCCACATATATAAAAATATAAGCGACCAAAAGTGAATGATCGACAGTTTGTACGAATAAATTGGACGGTTGGCCGCTTTGGGCAGATAATAATACATTAAGCCCAAAAACGGAGTTGTAAGGAAAAATGCCACGGCGTTGTGGCCGTACCACCATTGTACTACTGCGTCTTGTGCTCCTGCATAAATGGAATAACTTTTAAACAATGATATTGGCAACTCGAAAGAGTTTACCACGTGCAACATGGCCACGCCAAGGAAAGTAGCCAGGTACCACCAAATGGCTGCATAAATATGCTGAACACGACGAACAACAATTGTCCCGATCATGTTCCAACCAAAAACCACCCAAATAATGGTAATCAAAATATCAATTGGCCATTCCAGTTCGGCATATTCTTTCGAGGTGGTAAATCCGGCCAGCAGCGTAACGGCTGCAAGAACAATGATAAGTTGCCAGCCCCAAAAGTGAATTTTGCTTAAAGTATCGCTAAACATTCGGGTTTTCAGCAACTTCTGCATCGAGTAATACACTCCGGCAAAAATGGCGTTTCCTACAAATGCAAAAATAATGGCGTTGGTATGCAGTGGCCTCACTCTTCCGAAAGTGGTAAATTCGAGACCAAAGTTGAATACTGGGAAGGCGAGCTGTGCCGCAGCCAAAATGCCTACCAGTACGCCAACAACACCCCAAACCAGGGTGGCCAGAATAAACAACTTAACGATTTTGTTGTCGTAATTAAATTTTTGATTTTCCATGAGTTGGATAATTATTTTTTATTATTCTTTTTTTCTTCATTGGTTTCCGGTTCCGATTCCACATCGTCGTCGTCAAAAAGCATCCGCATCGATGGAGTTTCGCTATCGTCGTACTGCCCCGACCGAACCGACCAGATAAAAGCACCCAAAAAAATGAGCGCCACCAGTAAACTTACTCCTATAAGCAGATAAAAGATGTTCATTTATTCCTCTTTGCCGGCCCGGCTAATTTTAAAAATCTGAAATACTACATAGCCAATGGTTCCCCAGGCTCCCAAAACAGCTGCTAAATACGACAGCAAAAGCCAGGTTTGTATATTGTCGTTGGTTGACCAAAGCACTTCTTCTTTAATCAATACCGGAGTAGGTTTTGGCTGTCCTACTTTTGAGGCGTCAAGCACCACATCTTCGGTAATAAATCCTTCTCCCAAGTCTATAACCAGCGTTACCATTCCCTGTTCGTCACCAATCAGAGTTTCAGGAATGGCATATTCTGCACGTCCTTCGTTGTTGGTAAGCACCTCTCCGATAGGGAGTATTCCGAATGCTTTTTGCGCACCAATTGTAATTGGCGTTTCGGCAAGTGCAACATAAACACTATCCTTATTCTGGTATTCTGCGAAAACTTCAACAACGCGCTCAGCTTCGTTTACCGAAGCCAGTACTTTTGCTTTTTTTGGCGGTTCTTCTACCAGTAATGCTTCGGTATCAGGGCTGTAATTGCGAATGTAATTTACCAAACGCCAGCGGTCGTCTTCCGAAAGAGTGGTTTCGAATTGTGGCATACCACCGCGCCCGTGTGTAATTTTATAAAACAACTCGCCCTCGGTGTTGGCCTGCATTTGGTCGCTGGTTACATCGGGTGGGGGAGGAACCAATGGTAATCCGTTGTTTTTCCCCGCATCGCCGTGGCACGATTTACAATTGAGTAAGTAGAGGTCTTTTCCCTTTTTTACATTGGCGAGGTTATATTCTGATGGGTTCTCAATATTTTTCTGATCTTCAGGAACCAACCATTCCTGAGCCATTCCCTGCTGGGCAAGAAAAAGGATTGCTACAACTAATAATTTGATCTTCATGGTCTTTTATTTTTTCGGTTCAGCAAGAATTTCTTTGTCAATACCTTTTTCCTCGGCGTACTCCCAAATCGTGATTACCGGGAACATTTTGGCCAGTACAGTAATAATAAGCAGCGCGGCCATAAAAGAGAAGATGGTAATCATGATCTCGATGCTGGTTGGCGAATAATGTTTGAAATAGTCGGGCACATTCTGTACCGGTAAAAACGGGTGTTCCAGCGTTGGAACAACAATAATATATCGTTTTAACCACGAGGCAATAAGCACAAAAACAGAAATAATCGTTAATGGTAAAGGTTTTCTGAAAAACGGGAAAAGCATCAAAAGTATAGGTAGAATTAATCCCAGCATTTGTGCCGACCAGAACATCGGAGCATAACTACCGGTGAACAGGGTGCGCAGGTGAATTCCTTCAGCCGTTTTCATTTTGTAGGCCGGTACCCAAAATTCGTTGATGTTGAAATACAGGTAAACCAGGCAAACAAAAACCAGCAATTTTCCCATGTAATCGAAATGCAACTCTTCAAAATAGTCGCCTAAACGGTAACGAACCCTATAGGCATACATTAATATAACAACAGCTGCCGCACCGGCCACAAAAGCGCCGGCCACAAAGTAGGGACCGAAAATGGTGGTATCCCAACCCGAACGAAGAGTGGCTGCAAATAACCACGATGTAACGGTGTGAATGGATAAACCAACCGGAAGAATAAGTATCATAAGCACGCGCATGGAATGTGCTACGAGCTTGTATTGTTTGTCATTTCCTTTCCAGCCAAGTGACAGTATTTTATATACCTGCATTTTCCATTTCGGAATATCGTCGCCACCACGGTCGCGCAACAATGCAAGGTCGGGAATGAGCGGGATATAATATAACAGTACCGAAATGGTTAGGTAAGTGGTTACAACTGTAACGTCCCAGATAATTGGTGAAGCAAAACGTCCGTGCAAAAATACGTTGAGAAAGCGGTCGGGACGCCCCATGTCCATTACAATAATAATTCCGGCAAGTGCTACTGCTGCAATTGCAATTTGCTCGGCTACCCGCGAAATGGGTTTCGACCAACTGATTTTTAAAAGTTGTAGCGAAGAACTGATTAGAAATCCGATCAAACTAACAGCCACAAAAAACACAAAGTTAGCGATGTACATTCCCCACGAAACGTAGTCGCGCATACCGGTAACTCCCAGTCCGTCGCGAATTTGTATTCCCCAGCCCCACAAACCAACGGCGGCAAACATTACCAGTATGAAATACCAAAAATGCGTGAGCTCATCGCGTTTTACAATCGAGCGGGTAAGGTCGAAAGTTATCTTATCCAGTAATTTCCGGGATTCTTCCGGCGATTTTGTTTTTTCCATCATTTAAAGTTTAGTCGGTTTATGAGTGGTGATCTTCAATTTCGCCCTGAAATGGGAAAGCCCTGTCTTTTGGTGGCAGGTAATAAACACGCGGTTTAGTTCCCAGCTCTTCCATTAAAGTATAAGCAGCATTGTCTTTAATTAATTTGCTGAAACTGGTAGTTTCGTGTGTGGTTCCGTTGGTAACTGCATCTTCGTTTTGGTCGCCAAACCAGTAAACACCGTTGGGGCACGACGAAACACAGGTTGGTAATTTGCCATCGCGTAAACGGTCGGCGCTAAACAAACACTTCGAAATGGTACCTTTTTTCTGCGGAACGTTGGCTTCAATATTATAAGTTACGCCTTCGTATTTTTCGGCATCGCGTGGCTCGAACCAGTTAAAAACCCTTGCCGAATACGGACAGGCCGCAATACAGAAACGACAGCCGATACAGCGTTCATTGTCGATAAGCACAATACCGTCTTCGCGTTTAAAAGTTGCGTTAACCGGGCATACTTTTGTACATGGCGGGTTATCGCAGTGCTGACACGGTTTTGGCATGTAATACGGAGCGGTGTGCTCGGCATCCTGCATTTGTAATACATTAATATGGTGTTGCTCCGGACGTAACTGGTGGTGGTTTTGGCAACCCTTCATACATTCGCGGGCATTGCGGCATTTCGACAAATCGATAACCATCACAAATTTGCGGTTTGGTAAACCTTGTCTTCCCCGCTTCTGATTTTCCGAAAGACTTGGCATATCAGCAGGTTTAAGCTGTGCCTTGCTAACTTCAACAAGTTCTCCGCTCGATGTAAGCAGCTTAATTGTGTCTCCCGAGGCGGTCTCCACCTGGTTGCATGAACTTAAAAGACTGGAGCCTCCAACTAGTCCGGCTGCACCAACCGACACACCCAACTTTTTCACGAAACTTCTGCGTGATTTATTTTCCATAAACAGGCATTTTTTTTAGAACTATGGTGCTGAAATCAATGCTTATTTCAGCTAAATTTAGTTTCTCAACCTCACGAATTTATAAAATAAGTGCAAAGCAGCAAACTAATCCGGCTAGTTCAATAATAAAATACCAAATTGACTTTAAATGTTATAAGTGAGTAAGTTACAGTGTTTTTATGTATTTGTAAAATTTTATTTTTGCTATAATAACTTGATATTTCATGAGATAGGTTTTAGGACTGATAAAATATCTTTTTTGGGGGTGAACAAATGCATTTTCATGTTGTTTATAAAGGATTTTTTTGAAGGCCTTGGCGCTGCTTAAACGTGATCAATGTCACACATAAATATGCTGTAAAACATGTTTATAAATTAAGCCCTGGTGGTGGATGGGTGGCTTAAAGTTATAGGATTCCCTGAAAATTCATACAGCACAGCTTTTATATTTTTTAGCGTAAATATTGATCAAAAGAAGTCAATTCGTAAAAAATCAAAAGAAACTTATTCTTTACATAAACATTATCAGTCTTTTGTGGTTTTAAGATATGAAAAAAGTTAAAAAGGTATTATTGTGTTTCGTTGAATACAGGAGTTTGTAAAACTTAAAAACGATAATAACGTACTACTGATTTAAAAACTAAATAAACCTTGCCGTATTGATCTGGCTTTTATGAAAAATACTGTAACCTATATTACCACGTTTCTTGCAGGTATGTTTCTGTTACTTGCCAACATTTCAAATGCTCAAAGTGTAATTAATCCTGCCGCTACCGACGATGATGTTGAAATTGGGGTTGTAGAACATCTTGACGATTATTTACCCGATAGCATTTCGTTGATTAATGAAGCCGGCGATCAGGTTTGGTTGTCCGATCTTATTGATAAGCCAACAATTCTGAATTTTGTGTATTACCGTTGTCCCGGAATTTGCAGCCCGCTGATGGAAGCAGTTGCCGGGGTGATGGACAAATCGGACCTTGTTCCCGGAGAAGATTACCAGGTGTTGACGATTAGTTTTGATCCGCGTGAAACAATTGATTTGGGAATCAGGAAAAAAACAAATTACCTGCAGCTGATGAATAATCCCGACAAAGTGGAAGAAGCCAAAACAGGCTGGTTGTTTTTTGTTTCCGACAGTGCAAGCATTGTGAAGGCTACAACCGCAACAGGGTTTAAATACAAAAAAACAGGTAACGATTTTCTGCATGCCGCATCGTTAATCGTTGTAAGCCCTGAGCGGAAAATTACCCGTTATTTAAACGGGCTGTACTTTTTACCGTTCGAATGGAAAATGGCCATTGTTGAAGCATCGAAAGGCCAGTCGGGACCAACATTGAATAAAGTACTTCGGTTTTGTTATTCCTACGATCCGCAAGGACAAACATATGTATTAAATGTAACTAAAGTAAGCGGAACCATAATTATGTTTTTCGCGCTGGTTTTACTGCTGTTTCTGGTATTAAAACCAAAGAAAAAAGTAAATTAAACTAAACTTTATGCATACAACAAATGCTGTTAATGGAGCAAACTACCTCACCTATCAGGGAAAGTACAAAGGTTTGCTCGGATGGATTTTTTCCACTGACCATAAACGTATTGGTCTTCTTTATTTGTATTCGATAGCTACCATGTTTGCAACTGGTGTTTTGCTGGGGCTTGCCATGAAATTTGAATTGCTGGCGCCCGGAAAAACAATTATGGATGCGCAAACCTACAACGCTACGTTTACCGTTCATGGTGTTATAATGATTTTTATGGTTGTTGTGCCCGGTTTACCCGCGGTTTTCGGAAACCTGATGTTGCCTATAATGATTGGTGCAAAAGATGTTGCTTTTCCAAAACTCAACCTGCTCTCGTGGTGGCTTTATGTAACCGGCGTGGTTTTGGTGCTTTGTGCATTGCTGTTTGGCTCGGGAACTCCCGACACCGGCTGGACCTTTTACGCACCTTACAGTTTTAAAAGCGGAACCAACCTGCTGCCTGCCATATTCGGGGCATTTGTATTGGGTTTCTCGTCCATTCTTACCGGACTAAACTTTTTGGTGACCATTCACCGCTTACGTTGCCCCGGCATGAAATGGACCAAACTTCCTTTATTTGTTTGGACACTCTACGGAACAGCCTGGATTCAATTACTGGCAACTCCGGTTGTGGGTATCACTTTGGTGTTAGTTGCTCTTGAACGAGTTTTCGGAGTTGGTGTTTTCGATCCGGCACTGGGAGGCGATCCTGTTTTGTATCAGCACCTGTTCTGGATTTATTCGCACCCGGCAGTTTATATTATGATTTTGCCTGCCATGGGAGCCATTTCCGAAATTATTCCAACCTTTTCGCAAAAACATATTTTTGGTTACAAAGCAATTATTGCTTCCACTATGGCCATTGCATTTGTGGGCTACCTGGTTTGGGGCCACCACATGTTTACAGCCGGAATGAGTGGAACAGCACAATATTATTTTTCACTCCTCACATTTATTGTTGCCATACCAAGTGCAATAAAAGTATTTAACTGGATATCGACGATGTATAAGGGGGCGATCAATATCCAAACGCCCTTTTACTGGGCAGTGTCATTTATTTTTGTGTTTATGGTTGGTGGTTTAAGCGGCCTTGTTTTGGGTGCTCTGGCGACCGATATTTACGTGCACGACACTGCCTTTGTTGTTGCCCACTTCCATTACATTGTTTTTGGAGGAACAGGCTTTGCCTTTTTTGCGGCAATGCACTACTGGTTCCCAAAAATATTTGGAAGAATGTATGATAAGGCCTGGGCCAATGTTGGCTGGCTGATTTTCACCATTGGTTTTCTGGCGTTGTATTCGCCCATGTTCTATTTGGGAATGATGGGGATGCCAAGGCGTTATTACGACTACCTCGAAGAGTTCCATGGAGGAAATATCCTGAGCACTATTGGCTCGTGGGTATTGGTAACCGGTTTTATCATCATTGTTACCAATCTGATTCGCTCGGCGCGAAAAGGAGAACCGGCCGAAATGAATCCGTGGCACAGTAAAACTCTGGAATGGACAGTTACTTCGCCGCCACCTGTATTAAATTTTGAGAAAGAACCTGTTCTGGGAGAAAAAGACGGACCTTATAACTATGACTAATATGGCTGAACATCAACATGCTCATGTGGAGCACCCCGACATGTACGATCCTGAATCGTCGAAAATCGGAATGTGGCTGTTTATTTTTACCGAACTGCTGTTGTTTGGCGGCCTGTTTATTGTTTACTCGGTTTATCGTTATCTGAATCCCGACGCCTTTCACCTGGCGGCTGAAGAACTAAATACCTTTATTGGCGCGTTTAATACTGTTATTCTGTTAGTAAGTAGTATGACGATCGCCATGTCGACAACAGCTTTGCAAAAAGGACACAAAAAAGTGGCCATTGCACTGGTGGTAATAACTTTCATTATTGGCATTGGCTTTTTGGTGAATAAGTATTTTGAGTGGGGCGTAAAATTCTCGCACGGAATCTGGCCGGGATCAGAACAAATGCTGAATGAAATGAGCCAGGGCGAAATCCTTTTCTTTGGTTTATACTTTGTAATGACCGGCTTGCACGCACTGCATATTATTGTAGGCCTTATAATCATGGGTTTTGCCATTAAAGGTGTGGCCAACGGAAAAGTAAATGCCAAACGACCGTCGTTACTCGATAACTGCGGTTTGTACTGGCACCTTGTCGATCTGATCTGGATTTTTCTGTTCCCACTATTTTATCTCATCCATTAAAACTAAAGCTATGTCAGAAGATAAACATCATCATATCGTTCCATATCGATTATACGTCATCGTTTTGTTGGCGCTGTTGGCACTAACTTTTGGGTCGATAGGAATTACCTCGATAGAACTGGGCGAGTTTACCGTTGCTGCAGCCTTGCTGTTTGCCGTAGTAAAATCGGCACTGGTGTTAACTTATTTTATGCACCTTAAATACGACAAACCATACATTAAATTGATGGTAGCCTTTGTGTTTGCCATTTTTGTGGTTGTAATTGTGATAACCTTTTTAGATTACCTCTATAGAGTATAACTATGTATAGCTCAGAAATAACCAAAGCCTCAAATTTTGTTCAGGGTGTCGACACTGCATTTCTTGTTATAATGGGTATATCGTTTTTGTTCCTTATCGGGCTAACGGTAGTAATGCTGGTGTTTATATTTAAATACAACAAGAAAAGGAACCCAAAAGCAACGCAGATTGAAGGAAGTACCAAATTGGAAATCATCTGGACTGTTGTTCCGTTTCTTTTAACTATGCTGATGTTTTACTACGGATGGGCAGGCTGGAAACCCATGCAGCGCGCACCAAAAGATGCTATGGAAATTACCGCTTACGGACGAATGTGGAACTTTAGTTTTGAATATGAAAATGGCCGTCGTACCGATACACTTTTCCTGCCAAAAGATCAGGCTATAAAATTAAACCTGGTAGCCATGGATGTATTGCACAGTTTATACATTCCGGCATTTCGTGTAAAGCAGGATATGGTACCCGGAATGAAAGATAACTTTATGTGGTTTGAGCCCCAAAAAGTTGGAACCTACGAGTTGTATTGTGCCGAATATTGCGGATTGCAACACTCCTACATGTACACGTATGTGGAAGTAATGGAAGATTCTGCTTTCCAAGCCTGGATCGCTGATACAACAAATGTTGCGGCTTCTGCGGCCGAAATTGACTCGCCTGCAGCAACGGGTAAACGAATCATGCAAAATATTGGGTGTTTTGCCTGTCATACATTGGATGGAACCAAACTGGTTGGGCCGAGTTTTAAAGGAATTTGGGGGGCAGAACATACGGTTGAGACTGGTCGTGAAACACGGCAGGTTACAGTTGATGAGGAATATATCCGAAAATCAATTTATGAGCCGAATGCCGATGTGGTGGACGGATACAATAAAGGATTAATGGTTTCGTACGAAGGACAACTTTCGGATGATGACATTGATAATATTATTGAATACCTGAAAACGGTGAAGTAGCAACAAGGCAAAAGGAAAAAGTAGAAAGGCAAAAGAGAAGGATTAGTGATTAAGGATTAAAGTGTCATCCTGAGCGTAGTCGAAGGATGAATTTAGAATGATGATTAACGATTTGAAATTTCAGAACAAAAGGCAGTAGGCAAAAAACAATACGCAAAATTCTATTGTGTCTGATGTGGTCTATGTGGTTCAAAAACAAGGCAAAAGTTTAAAGTAAAAAAGCAAAAGTGAGGAAGGCTTTGCCTGCCGAAATCCCGATCGTAGCGTCGGGGGAAGGATAAGTGATTAAGGATTAATTGAGTGAATGAGTAGACAGTAGGCAAAAAACAATACGCAAAATTCTATTGTGTCTCATGTGATCTATGTGGTTCAAAAAAAATATGAAACAGCAACTAAAAATAATATACGAATTGGGCAAAGTTCGAATATCTCTGCCCATTGCCTTATCGGCATTAACCGGTTATGTACTTTTTACGCACAATGTTGATGCGCAAGGCTGGTGGCTGTTATTTGGTGTATTTTTTATGGCTTGCAGTTCAAGTGTTCTTAACCACTGGCAGGAGCGCGATATTGATGCACAAATGCCACGTACAAAAGACCGTCCGTTACCTTCAGGAAGGATTAGCCCTAAAAACGCATTATTGGTAGCTATTGGTTTTGCTGTTCTTGGCTCAGTAATTCTTATTTTTAGTAATCCGCCACTGGCTCTGCTTTTAAGCTGGCTAACACTGTTTTTTTACAACGGGGTTTATACACCGCTAAAAAAAGTATCGGCTTTTGCCGTAATTCCCGGATCGATGGTAGGGGCAATTCCGCCAATGATAGGTTGGGCAGGAGCTGGTGGAAGTCTAACGTCAGAGGTTATTCTAATGGTAGCTGCCTTCTTTTTTATCGGGCAAATACCGCATTTCTGGTTGCTGCTGCTCATGTTTGGCGAGCAATACAAACTGGCTAAAATGCCCAGTCTGAACCAGCTTTTTTCCGAACTGCAAATAAAACGGGTTACTTACACCTGGATTTTAACAACAGTTGCTTCGGCATTCCTGGTTATCTTTTTTGTTATCGGCAACAAACTCATCATGTTTTTGCTGCTATTTTACATTTTTTACCTGTTGTCGTCGCTTACTATGGCGGTGTTTGTTCAGAACGAATTTAAAGTTCGCCCCTCATTCTACAAACTCAATTTCCTCTATCTTTTTATGATGATCTTTTTAATTGTTGATAGTTTGGTTCATACATAGATTTGCGGAATCACAACGTGCCGTTTATTTTAACTACATTTGTAGCACATATTAAAAGAATTGAATGACATTTGAAGAACTTGGCATTAATTACGATTTATTGGATGCCATAGAATACATGGGATTTAAAAATGCGACTCCGATTCAGGAGCAGGCAATTCCCACTATCCTTGAAGGTAGCGACCTAATTGCCTGTGCCCAAACGGGAACAGGGAAAACCGCAGCTTTTTTACTCCCAATCCTTGATTTAATTGCCGACCTGCCCGGCGGCGAAACCTCAACGCTGATTATTGTACCAACACGCGAGTTGGCCATGCAAATCGATCAGCAGGTGCAGGGAATTGGCTATACCATGGGTATTCATTCCATTGCCCTGTACGGCGGTGGCGATGGCGACGAATGGGGCCAACAAAAAAGAGCATTGACAAAAGGAGCCGACATTATTATTGCCACACCCGGAAAACTGATTTCGCACCTAAACCTGGGATATGTGAAATTTGACAAAATCGAATTTCTGATTCTCGATGAGGCTGACCGAATGCTTGATATCGGTTTTTACGAAGACATTACCAAGATTATTTCGTACCTGCCAAAAGAGCGCCAAACGCTGATGTTCAGCGCAACCATGGCACCTAAGATCAGGAAACTGGCATCGGAGATTCTGAATAATCCCAAGGAGATTAACATTGCCATGTCGAAACCGGCAGAAGGCGTGTTACAAGCCGCCTACCTTATCTACGACAAACAAAAGGGCGATTTGGTGGCGCACCTTATTTCCGAGAATCCGGATTACAACAGCGTTATCATTTTCTGCTCAACCAAGCGCGTAACCAACGAATTAGCAAAACGGCTAAAAAAGAAAGGTTTTGACGCCGAAGCGATTTCGTCGGATCTGGAACAGAAAGACCGCGAAAGTGTGCTGAATGGATTTCGCTCACGGCGCATTCGTATTTTGGTGGCTACCGATGTAATGAGCCGCGGCATCGACATTAAAGATATTAACCTGGTAATTAATTACGATGTGCCCGGCGATGCCGAAGATTATGTACACCGTGTAGGACGTACTGCCCGTGCCGATTCAACGGGTGTGGCACTTACGCTGGTGAACGAAGACGACATGTACAAGTTTCACCGCATTGAAGAGCTGATCGAGCGCGAGGTGTTTAAAATTCCTTTGCCCGAACAGTTTGGCGTAGGCCCCGAATGGAAAACACCGTCGAAAGGGAAAAAGCAGAAACACGGGAAATTCCATAAATACAAAAAAGGAGACAGCCAGCACAAACACCGCAAAAGTTATCAGCAAAGGAAGAAAAAGTAAATGCACATTGGCAGTCAGTATAAAGAAAGAATCCGGTCCGTATTTTTAAGCAATAACGGGGCGGATTTTTTTATCTCATTTGTGCTTTAAACCGATGCTGTGTCAAACAGCTAAGCCTTTGTTTGCTTCGGTTATTTCTGCTGCTCTTTACGGTGCAGCCTTTCTTTTCTTTTTCTGCTGAGGTAACGGCGTACCGGCATGTCAACAAATCGCATTACCAGCCAGGCAAATACTACCAGTGCTACCGTCCCGAACAGGATAATCCATACCAGCTGTTGGTTCGACGGACTTTTTGCAACAAAATAATTGCCAAACAACCAAATAAATGCATAGTGCGTCATGTACAGCGGGTACGAAATGTTGCCCATAAAAACGCATATTTTTTGCAGCGGTGCCGATAAGGATGAGCCTGCACCAAGCGCTATTAAAAGCGGGAAGTAAAACAATACGATGATAGGCTCGGTTAGCGCGGTGTTCCACAATACAGAGCTAAAAAATGCGGCAGACAGCAGGAGTGACAGTACGATAAAGCCAAGTTTATTTTTAATAATCCAGCCCGAGCGGTAAATAAGCAGCCCCGCCAAAAACGAATAGCTCATGCGAATTCCGCCATCAAAAAATGTTTCGCCATTCCAGCCACCCAGCAAATTGCCGGCTCGGTAACTTATCCATACAATACCGCCGGCAGCCAGTGCCAGCAGCACCCACAGTAATTTTTTCGAAAGGCGAACCAAAACCAGAGCGTAAAGTATGTTGGCGATGTACTCCCAAAACAGCGACCACGATGGCGCATTTAAACTAAAAAGATTAAAAAAGCGCTCTTCCATTACCGGAAGCGGAATCATTAACAACGCGCAAACAAAAATTAACGCGATGTTTCCCAGCGAATGGGCACTGGCATGGTCGGCAAACGGATCGAGAAAAAGCCCGAGCAGACCAAGTATAGTTCCGATAACCACCAGGGGATGAAGGCGTATCAGCCGCGAAGTGAAAAAGGCGCGGATGCCCATTTGTGGCAGGCGCTTATCGTAAGCATACGCAATTACAAAACCCGAAAGGCAAAAGAAAAAATCGACAGCCAAAAAACCATGCCCGATAAAGTTTTGGGTAAAATCGGGAATAATCCATTCCATAAAATGAAATACTACTACTGCCAGGGCAGCAATACCCCGAAGGCCATCTAATATGTGAAAATGCTGTTTGCTTTGCAGCACAGCTAACTCTTTTGAATGATTCATTTTTGTTAAATATCCGGGGCGCTCCCGGTTGATTTTAATAAGATTAGTTGGAAGCGGCAAACATATACAAAAGGCGATTTTAATCCAAATTAAAAAATGCTAAAAGGTGCCATGTCGGCAGGTAAGATTATAGCCCGGGCAGACGTTTAAAAAAACAATTACTTCTATGCACTGCCACCACCGTAACCAACGATGCTGAAACGTGTCGGGGCTTTGCCCCTGTGTGCTATTAGTTGATGCAGTTAAACAATTTTACAATTTAGCAATTTAACAATTCAACAATATAATACTTCAAATTTTTCTTGACAGGAGTCAAATACTGTCACGCCTTATAGTTGTTAATACCACCCTGCTTTTTTCTTTAAACCAGATGTGTAAAAGTAATACCAATTGTATTTCATCGTGAGCTTTAAGCGATACATTGAGATTATCCCGAATTCTTTTCGGGAGTTAATGCCGATAATAAACGAAAGAGGCTTTAGGGGTTTGCGAACTAAAGGCTCATTTCAATATTAAATCGGTATAATTTCCCTTCAAAATAACCTGGCTTTTATCGGCAATGTGCTGAAAATGCCTTTCCTCCAATCAGGAAAAGGGTAAAAAGCTGATTACAAGAGTAGAATGAGTGGAAAAAAAATTTATATTTGTTTGTAGGACGCAATAAAAAAGAACAGGGTTTTTACGCTTGTTAGCTTGTTTCAGCAGAATGTTGGTAGGAGTGGTAAAAGTCTTTTCAAATAGCAGTTTGTGTAATGTATTGTTGAACTAAAATGAATGTATTATGAAACGTATTTTAGTGGCAGAAGACAACAGATTAATTCTGGAGACCGTTGCGCATAGTTTATCCCGAGAAGGCTACGAAATTATTAAAGCCGAGGATGGAAAAGACTGCCTGGCAAAACTCGAAAGCAATGAGGTGGATTTGCTTATTACCGATTTGTATATGCCAAATTTGAATGGCCTGGAAGTGATTTCGAAATTAAACGAGACCGGTAAAAAGCAAATTCCGGTAATGGTTCTTTCGGCAGCAGGAGCTGAAGAAAGTGTGATGAAAGCTTTTGATCTGGGTGCCGACGATTACATGGTAAAACCTTTTAGCCTGATTGAATTAAATATTAGGGTAAAAAGATTATTAGCTGCCAGGAAGTAAAATTTTAGTTTCAATTAGAAACCCGTAATCAATGCAACATATCAGCCTTGCGATAAATAAATTGATCGTAAATAGTTTTGTTTTTTTATGTTTTCTTGCTTGGCCTCAGGTTGTTCAGGCGAAGCAGCCGTTAAATGTACAAAACCAAATTACGATACAACAAGAGGACAGCGTTGAAAATTCGGAGGCTGAAAATGCTGTTGTTGACCTTACTCAAAAAGCAGGTGTTGAAAATCAGCCATTAAATTCGGCCGACACCTTTCCCCAAAAAAATACAATTGATTCTGCCGGGAAAAAGAAGCAACATAACCATTCGATAATCAATGTTTTTATTTCGGATAAAAAAATTGAACTCCTGAAAAATAAGCTAACAGAATACGGCGAAAAACATTTACCGCGAAAAATCAGGACAGTTTATCTCGATATCGTTGAAAAAGTTTTTGATTATTCGCTGTTGCTGTTTTTAGCTGCACTGATTTTAATCTTTATTGCAAACATTGCATTTGTGCTGCTAACCTTAAATTTTACCATCAAAAGAAAAAATCAGAAGGAAAAGTTCGGGCGCATATACGGGAAAATGTACGAAGATGTGATTATGGCCTACATTTTCGGAAACATCGACTGGGAAAAAGCATTGATTAAACTCAAGCGAATTAAAAACAAAGCCAACCGCCGCATTTTAATCTCGGTTCTTATGAATTTTAAGGCCAACTTTAAAGGTGAACTCGAAAAATTCATTCCGGAAATTTATGTGAAATTAAACCTGCAAAACGATTCACTAAAACTGGCCAGATCGCGACACAGCCATAAAAAAGTTATGGGTATAATGGAGCTCACACACCTGTATCCGCAGGGCGCAAAAGGAATGATTAGTACCTTGATTAACCACTCGAACGATTATGTGCGCACAGAAGCACAAATTGCTTATGTTACCTTAAATGCCGAAAATCCGTTTAGCTTTTTTGAAAAGCTGAAACAACCCTTTGCCAAATGGGCGCAATTGTCGGTGTTTTACCTTATCCGGCTTAACCAGATACCGGTGCCCGCATTTGCCCGCTTTCTGTCTTTTAAACATTACAATATCAGGAATTTCAGCCTGAAAATGATCACCTTTTTTCAGCAGTTTGAAGATGTTTCGGAAGTAATAAAAATGGTGGATAACGAAATGGAAGAGACCCGTTTTCTGGCCTACAAAGCCATTAACGACCTGCGTTTATACGACAGCCGCGAATTATTAAAAAAGAAATTTGAGGGCGAAACAAACCGAAACAAACTCGAAATTCTGAAAGCTTTTAAAAACATTGGCGATACCGATGATTTTGCTTTTCTTGAGGAGGTAATGAAAACCGGTTCGATATCGTTGAAACTGGAAGCATGCCGCTCGGTGTATTATATGGGGCAGGAAAGCAGGGATAAAATTAGTAAGCATACAAAAGAAGAAATACCGGAGTTGGAGCTGTTATTGGCTCATGTTAAGGATCCGCGAAATTAGTTTATGGGAATTGTAAGGATAATAATCGAATCGCTGTTTCTGATTTATACAATTAGTATTTTCAGTTTTTATTTTTGGCTGGCCATTGTTTCGGCCAGGGAATTGATACGTAATGTTCGCGAAGCCAAAACAACCAACTTTGATGCGCTTCTGTCATCTCCTTTTGCCCCTAAAATTTCGCTGCTGGCACCGGCCTACAACGAATCGCTTACCATTGTTGATAACATAAAAGCACTGCTTGGGCTGTATTATCAGAATTTCGAGATAATTGTTATTAACGATGGCAGCAAAGACGATTCGCTCGTGAAAACAATTGCTGCGTTCGATCTCGAGAAAGTACCTTTTGCCATCGATTATCAGATTCAGTGCCAGGAAATTCTGGGCGTATATAAATCGAAGACAAAGGCGTACTCCAACCTTACTGTGGTGGATAAACGCAACGGCGGAAAAGCCGATGCACTAAATGCCGGAATAAACATTGCCAAAGGCGATTATTTTATTTCCATCGATGTGGATTCTATCATCGATCCGCATGCCCTGAAAAAATTAATCAAGCCCTTCCTTGAAGCAAGCGACAAGAAGGTAATTGCTGCCGGAGGGGTAATTCAAATTGCCAATTCGTGTGTAATCGAAAACGGACAGTTGGTGGAAGTAAATGTTCCCAGCAAACTGATTCCCCGTTTCCAGGTGATCGAATACAGTCGTTCGTTTCTGATGGGCAGGCTGGCCTGGAGCCGCCTCGATGGTTTATTGCTGATTTCGGGGGCACTCGGCCTTTTCGACAAAGAAGTGGTTATAAATTGCGGAGGCTACTACACGCAAACCGTTGGCGAAGATATGGAGCTGGTGGTACGCATGCGCAAATACATGGCCAATCAGGGGATAAAATACAAGGTGGTTTACATTTCCGATCCCTTGTGCTGGACCGAAGCTCCATCAACGCTAAAAGTACTCGGAACACAGCGAAACCGGTGGACCCGTGGTACCATTGATACCATAATGCTGCACCGCGATATTTTTATGAACCGGAAGTTTGGTTTTATGGGCATGGTGTCGCATCCGTACTGGGTGTTTTTCGAATGGCTGGCCCCGATTGTAGAATTTTTAGGTATCATTTATTTTTTATCGATAGCCTTGCTTGGCCTTGCCGACTGGTCGTTTTTTTACGTCATGTTTGGCTTTATTTTCTTTTTTGCCATAATGATTTCTACCTATGCCATTTTGTTCGACCATTTGGCGTACAACCGCTACAAGAAAAAAAGAATGATACTAAAATTACTGATGACCACCTGGCTGGAGCCCTTTATCTACCATCCTTTAATTGTGTATTGGGGACTTCAGGGGAACTACGACTATTTCATTAAGAAGAAAAAGTCGTGGGGAAAAATGACACGCGCCGGATTTGATATTTCGAAACAAAAAAAATAAAATACAGTGAAACAGAACCGATTGTATTTCCAAATTATAAGTGTACTTGTTATTCTGCTGGTTACAGGAACAGCGGGCATTCTGCAGGCTCAAACCTTTGATGAGGCCCGGAATTACGCCTTTAACGGCGAACGGGAAAAAGCGCGCGACATTTGCCGTCAGATTCTTGCTGAAGGATTTAATTCGGATGTGGCTTTATTAATGGGACGAACTTACGCATGGGACGGAATGTACGATTCGGCAAGGGTGGTGTTGCAAGACGTTTTGGTACAGCGTCCCGAAAACATGGAAGCTTATGACGCGCTTTCTGATGTTGAATTTTGGGCGGATAACAACGCACAAGCCATTGAGTATTGCAACGCCGCATTAAAGCTTGAGCCGGAATCGCCGAAGTTTGCAATGAAAAAAGCCCGTATTCTTTACAGCGATGAACAATACAATGAGGCAGTTGATGTGTTGGAAACCTATCTGCACGAAAACCCGGGCGAACCCGATTTTCTGCTTAAGTTAAAAGAATACCGGCTCGATGCAATGAAAAACAAAATCAGGGTGGTATATACCTACGATAGTTTCGACAGCGATTTTAACCGCGATCCCTGGCATTTTCTGGCACTGTCGTATGGGCGAAAAACCAAACTGGGATCGGTTATTGCACGCTTGAATTACGCCAATCGTTTCGATTCAAACGGGCTGCAGTTTGAAGTGGATGCCTATCCCAAAATTGGCGAAAACAATTATGCTTACGTCAATTACGGCTATTCATCGGATGCACTCTTCCCGGGAAACCGTTTTGGTTTTGAATTGTACCACAACTTCCCGAAGGCCTGGGAAGGTTCGATAGGAATGCGCTACCTCGATTTCAGCTCTTCGGGGGTTGATATTTATACCGCTACATTGGGGAAATATGTGGGCAATTACTGGATATCGCTGCGATCGTACGTTACGCCCGATACCGACGGGACTTCGGTTTCCGGCGCTTTGTCGGTACGGCGCTATTTTGCCGATTCTGAAAATTATTTGGGGCTTAAACTAAGCTATGGCGTTTCGCCCGACGACAACAGGAAACCAATTGATACGGAAAAGAACCTGACCTTAAAAACCCGGTCGGTAAGGGCCGAATACAACCGGCTGATCAAAAAAATATGGATTGTAAGCGCCGGATTTAATGTTGGCAGCGAACAACTGGAACCCGGCAATTATTCAGGCTACTATTCGTTCGATGTTGGATTTTCGAGGTTGTTTTAATGGGGAATTAAATGGAGAAGAGTACCGATACATTTGGCTTGCTTGTGCGCACATTAAGGCGGTTTGTCAGCCTGAGTTTTATTCTGGCCGGGATGATTTTGCTCGTGCGTTTACACGAGATGATAATCCTCTCCAATTACCACAATTATCCGCCGGGTAGTTTTAGCTCGCTGCTTATCGGAATAAAATACGACATTGTCTTGTATCTGCGGGTTTCAGCTGTGCTGATGATTCCGTTTTTGCTGTTGGGTTTGTTTAGCCAAAAAGCAGCACGTATATTTTTTATTTCTGCTTCGGTAGTATTGGTGTTGGGCGATATGTTGTTGCTCAAATATTTCTCGGTGGCAGGGGTTCCGCTGGGCTCCGATTTGTTTGCCTATTCCATCGAAGAAATCAACCAAACCGTACAAAGTTCGGGCGAAATGAATGTGTGGCCCTTTATTTTTATGGCCCTCTTTTTGGCTTACATGGTGCGGGTTTTTATTAAACACGTTTACTTGAAACTAAAACCGTGGATGCTCATTGTTATTTCGGCGGCCATGTTTGCCTCATTGGCCCCACTCGATATTTTAAAACCACAACCCTCTGATTTTGAAAACGAATTTTCGCTTTTTGCAGCCACCAATAAACTCAACTTTTTTAGCGAAAGTGTTCTTGAACATTATGTGTTCGACGAGCAGTTCGACAAGCAAACCTACACTTTTAAAACAACGGTGGCCACTGCCGATGGTGCTTTTACTTACCTCGACGAAGATTACCCGTTTCTGCACAACGAAACAACACCCGATGTTTTGGGGAAGTATTTCCAGCCGCTGGAAACCAAACCGAACATTGTTTTTGTAATTGTTGAAAGTCTTGGCCGGGCATACAGTGGCGAGGATGCTTACCTCGGAAGTTTTACGCCTTTCCTTGATTCGCTGATGGATAAAAGTTTGTACTGGGAAAATAATTTAAGCACCTCGGGCCGGACTTTTGGGGTGCTTCCGTCAACTCTGGCATCGGTTCCGTTTGGTAACCGTGGTTTTACTGAGCTTGGCGAAGATATGCCCGATCATTTAAGCCTGATGAGCATCCTGAAAACCCAGGCCGGTTATACCGGATCGTTTACCTACGGCGGTGAGGCGCATTTCGACAATATGGATGTTTTTCTGAAAAGGCAGGGAGTAGATAGAATCATTGATAATGCCGGTTTTGGCGAGGGGTATGAAAAAATGCCGGCTTCTGCTACCAGTGGTTTCTCCTGGGGCTTTGGCGACAAAGAAATTTTCAGACGTTACATCGAAGAAATCAAAACCGACACCGCAAATCCACGAGTTGATGTTATTCTTACCCTGGCCATGCACAGTCCTTTTGTGGTTGAAAATCAGCGTTATTATCTCGCGAAATTTAACGAGCGGCTAGCGGAATTGAAGCTCCCGGAAAAAACAAAAGCATTTAACCGCAATTATGAGAAACAGTTTTCAACGGTGCTTTATTTCGATGATGCCCTGAGGTATTTCTTTAGCGAGTTCAGGAAACTGCCTTCGTTTAACAACACCATTTTTGTAATTACAGGCGACCATCGTATGCCGGAAATTCCGATAAGTACACAGCTCGACAGGTTTCATGTGCCACTGGTTATTTATTCACCTCTGCTTAAAAAAGCGGCTAAATTTTCATCGCTTGTCACCCATTTTGATGTTACTCCTTCGTTGCTTGCCATGATGGATGCCGATAGCATCATTTCGCGTCCGAAGGCAGCCGCCTGGATCGGGCATGGCCTCGACGATGAAGAAGATTTCAGGGTGGCCAATGCCTATCCGCTGATGCGTAACAAAAACGAAATCCTCGATTTTATCGATGGCGAACGGATGTTGGCCAACAAAATAATTTACCAGGTTTACGAGAACATGGACATTGAAACTGTTGATGAGCCCGAAAAGGAAAAAGAATTAGAAGCTGAACTCAACAATTTCCTGTTAAAGAATAACCATGCCTGCAAAAACAATAAACTTATTCCCGATTCGCTGAAAGTTTATATGTACCAAGGGCAATAAGGATATCGTCGCCCTTATGGTTGAAACACAAACGATGTAGCCAATTGCCTGCTCGTTCTGAAATCTGAAATCGTTAATCATCATTCGACTACGCTCAGGATGACACTTTGCCTTTTGCCTTTTTACTTTAAACTTTTGCCTTGTTTTTGAACCACATAGATCACATCAGACACAATAGAATTTTGCCGGTTGCTTTTTGCCTACTGCCTACTCATTCACTCAATTAATCCTTAATCACTAATCCTTCCCCCGACGCTACGGTCGGGATTTCGGCAGGCAAAGCCTTCCTCAACTTTTGCCTTTTTACTTTCTCCTTTTGCCTTGTTTTTGACCCACACAGATCACATCAGACACAATAGAATTTTGCCTACTGCCTACTCATTCACTCAATTAATCCTTAATCTCTAATCCTTCTCTTTGCCTTTTTACTTTAAACTTTTGCCTTGTTTTTGAACCACATAGATCACAACAGACACAATAGATTTTTGCCGGTTGTTATTGCTGTTGGCTTGTTCTTTCTTTTGCCAATTACCCCTCAATTACTCATTTTCTAATTCTCTTATTTACCCTTTAATCCTTAATCTCTAATCCTTCCCCCGACGCTACGGTCGGGATTTCGGCAGGCAAAGCCTTCCTCAACTTTTGCCTTTTTACTTTAAACTTTTGCCTTGTTTTTGAACCACATAGATCACAACAGACACAATAGAATTTTGCCGGTTGTTATTGCTGTTGGCTTGTTCTTTCTTTTGCCAATTACCCCTCAATTACTCATTTACTAATTCTCTTATTTACCCTTTAATCCTTAATCATTAATCCTTCCCCCGACGCTACGGTCGGGATTTCGGCAGGCGAAGCCTTCCTCAACTTTTGCCTTTTTACTTTAAACTTTTGCCTTGTTTTTGAACCACACAGATCACATCAGACACAATAGAATTTTGCCTACTGCCTACTCATTCACTCAATTAATCCTTAATCTCTAATCCTTCCCCGACCTACGATCCGGATTTCGACAGGCAAAGCCTTCCTCAACTTTTGTCCTTTCCACTTTTTCCTTGTATTTTTGCCGCCCTAAAAATGTATAAATGAGCAGGGTAGTAGTAGGACTTTCGGGAGGTGTTGATTCGAGTGTGGCAGCCTGGCTGCTGAAGGAGCAGGGGCACGAGGTAATTGGGTTGTTTATGATTAACTACCGCGAACGCGAAGGGGTGCTTACCAGTTCGTGTACGTGGGAAGAAGACTCGCTAATTGCCAGAATGGTGGCCAAAAAACTCGATATACCGTTTCATATTGTCGATTTAAGCGCCGATTATAAAAAGCGCGTGGTGGATTATATGTTTGCCGAATACCAGGCCGGACGTACGCCTAACCCCGATGTACTGTGTAATCGCGAGATTAAATTCGACACCTTTATGGAAGAAGCCCTGAAGTTTGATGCCGATTTTGTGGCAACAGGGCATTATTGCCGTAAATCGGAGATTGAAGTGGATGGAAAAACCATTCACCAATTGCTGGCCGGTAAAGATCCGAATAAAGATCAGAGTTATTTCCTGTGTCAGTTGAACCAGAAACAGCTTTCAAAAGCCATGTTTCCGGTAGGTGAACTGTTAAAGCCTGAGGTGCGCGAAATTGCGCGCCGGCAAAATCTGCCAACTGCCGAACGTAAAGATTCGCAGGGAATTTGTTTCGTTGGGAAAGTTGATCTTCCAACATTTTTGCAGCAGCAGTTAGAACCCAAAGTGGGTAATGTAATCGAGATTCCGGCCAAATTTATGGAAAAGAAAAAGCAGCTTGAGGTTACGGAAGAAAACTATAAAAAGCTGTGTTTTCAGTTTCCGTATAAACCCTGGAACGGCGAAGTGATTGGCGAACACCAGGGGGCCCACTTTTATACGGTTGGGCAGCGTAAAGGCCTGAATATTGGTGGCCGCAAAGAGCCACTTTTTGTAATTGGTACCGACGTGAAACGCAATATTATTTATGTGGGCGAAGGATTTGAACACCCGGGATTGTACCGCAAAGGTTTGTTTGTAGCCACCGAAAATATGCACTGGATTCGCCCTGATCTGGAAATGCAGGTTGGCGAAAAACGCGAATTTGATATCCGCATTCGTTACCGCCAGCCGCTGGAAAAAGGAACAATACATCTGAAAGATGACGGTGCCTGGTTTCTGTTCGAAAACGAACAACGGGGAATCACTTCGGGGCAATTTGCCGCCTGGTACCTAGAGGATGAACTGATTGGCTCGGGAGCGATTTTATGAGTTGAAGGACTGAAGGACTGAAGGATTGAGGTAAAGAATGAATGCTAAAATGCTTGAATTCATCCAGCATCCAGTTGAGCGAAGCGAAATCCCGACCGGAAGCGTCGGGGCATCCAGTTTTCAACATCCGGAATCCGTTGCGCTGTTTTTACAGACTTTATACTAAATTTGAAAAAAAAATAGTACCACATGATAAAATCAATGACCGGCTTTGGTAAAGCCGAATTCGAGGTAAACAACAAAAAAATTACCATTGAAATTAAATCGCTGAACAGTAAGCAAATCGATATTAACACCCGTACCCCTGCCTTGTATCGCGAAAAAGATATTTTAATTCGTAAGGCAATTGCCGAAAAACTGGTACGCGGAAAAGTTGATTTTAACATTTACGTGGAAAACCTGGGCGACGAAACCAATTCGAAAATAAACGAACCAATTTTAAAAGGTTATTACAATCAGTTGAGCGATGTCAGCAAACAACTTGGCCTGTCTGTAGACCACAGCACTTTGCAGGCAGCGATGCGTTTGCCCGATGTGGTAAAAACCGAGTACGAAACACTCGACGAAACAGAGTGGGAAACCATTTACAAGAATATTCTGGCTGCACTAGGCGATATTAATGATTTCCGTGCGAAAGAGGGAGAGGCACTTGAGGCCGATATTCTGGGTAATGTGGAGAACATCAGCAATTTATTGAAACAGGTTGAGCCGTTCGAAAAACAGCGTATTGAAGCCTTGAAAGTTCGTTTGACGGACAACCTGGAAGCGCTGAAAATGATTGGTAATGTGGATGAAAACCGTTTTGAGCAGGAGCT
The DNA here is from genome assembly GCF_900111425.1 of Draconibacterium orientale. Lineage (NCBI taxonomy): Bacteria > Pseudomonadati > Bacteroidota > Bacteroidia > Marinilabiliales > Prolixibacteraceae > Draconibacterium > Draconibacterium orientale. Next base: position 79,830 of record NZ_FOHT01000007.1, read on the forward strand.
GATTTTTTACCTGGAGAAACTGGACATTAACGAGGAGAAAGTTCGTTTGGCCAATCATTGCGAGTATTTCTTCGAAACCGCAAAACAAAATGGTGCTTCGGGTAAAAAGCTGGGTTTTATTTCGCAGGAAATTGGTCGCGAAATCAACACCATCGGTTCAAAAGCCAACGAAACCAATATTCAGCGTATCGTGGTGCAAATGAAAGACCACTTGGAGCGCGTGAAAGAACAATTGTTAAACGTGTTGTAACAAGGCAAGATTAACAAGGCAAAAGGCAAAAGAAGAAAGGCAAAAGGGGGCACGAACAAATCAAAAGTAGAAAGTTAAAAGGCAAAAGTAAATTTAAATAAAGTTAGCCTTATGGAAAATAACCTTCAAAAAAGAATCTTTGAATTTGTTACGGAAGTGATACTTTATCTGCGAACCTTGCCTGATTCACAAGAGTTTAAAATTATAAAAAATCAATTGATCAAAGCAGCGTCTTCTACCGGCGCTAATTACGAAGAGGCGCAGGCTGCATCCTCAAAAGCTGATTTTACCTACAAGACGGAAATTTCGTTAAAGGAGATGAGGGAGAGTAACTATTGGTTAAGGCTGATTCAGTCGATTAGTAAAAACTTAAATTCTAACGATGAAAAATTAAGCTACTTAATCAAAGAATCCGGAGAATTAAAATTGATTTTGGGTAGTATTGTATCCAAAACGAAAAAGAATAAATAGCCGCACTCTATTTTCTTCCTTTTCCTTTGAACTTTTGCCTTTTTACTTGAACAACCTATTTTTGCTCCCGACGCTAGCGGTCGGGATTTTGCTTCGCTCAACTTTCTACTTTGAACTTTCGACCTGAATAACTTACTTTTGCCTTTCTACTTGAATAACCTACTTTTGCCTTTTTACTTTGAACTTTCTACTTGAATAACCTACTTTTGCCTTTGAACTTTTTTACTTGAGCAATGAAAGGAAAATTAATTATATTTTCAGCTCCATCGGGGGCTGGGAAAACTACCATCGTAAAACATTTATTACAGCAAGGTTTCGATCTTGAATTTTCAATATCGGCCACCAGCCGAGAGCCGCGTCACACCGAAACGCACGGTAAGGATTACTACTTTTTATCTGGCGAAGAGTTTTTGGCAAAAGTTGAAAACGACGAGTTTTTGGAGTGGGAAGAAGTGTATAAAGGTACCAGTTACGGAACGCTGAAAAGCGAAGTGGAACGTATTCGCGAGCAAGGCAAAAATGTGGTTTTTGATGTGGATGTTGTTGGCGGCCTGAACATTAAAAAATACTACGGCGATGAGGCGCTTGCCGTTTTTGTGCAGCCTCCTTCGGTGGAAGAATTGCGCAAACGCCTGGTTGGCCGGTCAACCGACAGCGAAGAGAAAATTGCCATGCGCGTTGCCAAAGCCGAGCACGAATTAAGTTTTGCCCCACAGTTTGATGTGGTGATTATTAACGACAAGCTCGAAGATGCTTTTGTGGAAGCCGAAAAAATTATAGCTGAATTTCTGAAGAAGTAAAAATATCCAATAATGAATGATCAATGTAGAATTTTTAAATTTGGATATTGATTATTCAGCATTGGGAGTTTAAAAAGCAAATGAATAACCTGGTTACCGACATACTCGCACCCAAAACCAATCTGCAGCTAACGATTGGGCTTTATTTTGGTAGCTATAATCCTATTCACATCGGGCATTTGGCCATTGCCAATTATATGGTTGAATATACTGACATCGACCAGCTTTGGTTTGTGGTGTCGCCGCATAATCCGCTGAAAAGGAAAAACAATTTACTCGACGATTACCAGCGTCTGGAAATGGTACACCGTGCCGTTGAAAACGACGACCGTCTGCGGGCTTCAAATATCGAATTCAATTTGCCAAAACCAAGTTATACGGTTGATACACTGGTTTATCTGAAGGAAATACATCCGAACTATCATTTTAAAATATTGATGGGATCGGATAATCTGGAGAACTTTCATAAGTGGAAAAATTACGAAACCATTCTTCAGAATTATGGAATAATCGTTTACCCGCGCCCCGGTTTTAATCCCGCTAACGTACAGGTGGAGAGAAACATAGCTATAGCAAAGCATGCACCCCTTATGGAAATCTCCTCTTCGTTTATCCGAAAAGCCATAAAAGAAGGAAAAGATGTGCGGCATTTTCTTCCGCAAAAAAGCTGGGAATATTTAGAGGAAATGAATTTCTACAGGTAGTTATACCAATTTGGTACTATATCACGCCTTCGCGAACGCAACGGGCAATCAATTCGGTGGTGTTGTGGCAATCCGTTTTTTTCAGAATATTTTTTTTGTGGGTGTTAATGGTGTGCGGCGAGATGTTTAAAGCTTCGGCTATTTCTGCAAAAGTTTTTCCTTTGGCAATATTGGCCAGTATCTCTTTCTCGCGCAAGGTAAAAAGCGTGTGATAGTTCAGTTCTTCAGGATGAAATTCATCATCGGTAGATAATGAGTAGTAGGATGGCAGACCGTCGCCGATAAACGAAATTTTATGGTCAACAGCCATGTTCAGGTAAGTAACATCGGTGTGAATTCCCAGCACTTGCTGCACTTTGCCATCCTCTGAAACAGTAAGCGTTTTCGACTGTTGCAGAATGGTTTTATAACTTCCGTTGGCGTGCCGAAGCCGCAACACATAAACTACTTTATATTTTAAAATATCTTCAGTACGCAGGTGGTTTAGAATAAAATCTACAGCTTTAGCTTCTTTTCGGTGCATTTGTTTCAGGTCTTCAGGATGCACCAACTCAAACAACCGGTCGAGGCTCCATTCTTTTGCATTGAGTCCTAAAACGTTTTCAATGCGCGGATCGACATACTCCATTTTAAGTGTGTCGAAATTCATGATGTAATAATAGGAATTTCCGGCCGAGAATAAATTGGCCACTTGTTCAATAATGTTCAGGTATAACTCCGATTTCACCGGACGCTCAACTTTATTAGGCTCCCAGGCTTTTTTTATTTTGTTTATACTTTTTTCATCCATAATTGAAACAGTATTCAAAAAATTCCCAACCTACAATGTACGTAAAAATACCTAATTTTGGGTATTTACTTTTCGACTTTACTAATATAACTTGCAGCAGATTAAAAAACAGCCACAAGAGAATTAAGAAATTCTCCGGTCACACGAAATTTATAAAAGCAGGAATCCAGACTCCTGCTTTTTTTTATCTCGTTCGCGTCATATCTTCATCCACACAAATCGTAAAATCTGCAGTACCGGTATTTTTTTTAGTTAGTTCCGATATATCATCTTGTGTAACCGAATGTATTGTGACAATTTTTAGTGCCGGATTTTCATGTTTAAGGTACCAGAAAATGCTTTCAAAGTTTTGCGAATGGTACGCTCCGTGGTAATGCAAAAGTATTTTCCCCGGCTTCCAGTTTTGCAGTATAAAATGGGCCATGGTGGCATCTTTAATGGCTTGCGCTTTGGGAAAATTTGCTGTAACATGGCTTCCCATTCCCTCCATTTTCATCATGCTGGAATAACAGTTTAGTGTTGAATCGTAAGCAGGCGGCAACGGAGGCAAAAAGGTTTTTGCTTCGTCCGATAATTCTTCCAGGCCCTCAAAACCTTGTTTGTTTACCAGGGCTGCATATCTGCGCGGAACGTTGGTGGCTACAAAATAAAGGCCACTGTCTTTGGCAAATTCTACCAGCGGTTTATAGTCAGTTTTGTAGTTGGGCCATAATTTAATTTCGTCCTCAAAGTTGCGTTGAGAGATTTTTCCCGAAAGGTATTCGTCCATAATTAACTGGTTATCGCTTTCGAACATTTCGGCACCCAAAACCAGGTTTTTACCGTTTTGTAGGTAAAGATCTTTTGTGAGTTCCAACTGCAGCCAGTGCGAAATCGGGTTGTCGTGTAATTCGCCAAACAAAACGATGTCGGCGTTTCCCATTTGCTTCAACATTTTTTCGTATTTCACCGGCTTCCCATCTTTATTATAAAGCACATAGGCCGGCTTCCCGGATTTAAATGATGAAAATAGCAACAAAGTGATGATGCTTAGAATCAGAAAGTTCTTCATTATAATAACTTTTAATACTACTTATCAACAAATATTTTCCGGCAGAGTTTACAAAAACGTTTGAATAGAGTAAGGATTGAGCTTTTTGGCTTCTGTTGATTTAACACTTTTAACATTCCTAAAAATAGTTTAACAATAATTTGCCTTAGTTAAATCGCCTTAACAGAATTATCATCTAGTTTTGAAGTGCGGATAGGAAATTTATAAAGCTTTAGGAATACATGAACAGTATTCAGAAAACGTCAGAAACCAGGGGTTGTCGATTAACAAAGGCAGCCCTTTTTTCTTATCGGAATAATTACCCGTGGCTTTGCCTTGGGGGGCCGCATTCTCACCCCAGTCCAGGGGAGATGGCATCCGTCAATTGACGGATGTCAGAGGGGTGAAATGAAGAATGATGATTAACGATTTGTGTTGGCAGAAGTAGTGCTGGCACAGAATCTATTCCAGATGTTCTAACCTGTACAAACTTTGTGCTTCTTCATTCCTTTGCGTGAAACAGTATTTATACCCTTTTATTCCTGATGGAGATTTTTGTTAATAATGAATGTTTTATTGATTCATTTGCTCTTTTATCCACTTGGGGCGGTTGGTTGTTATTCCGCTAACGCCAATATCGGTAAGGCGTTGGGCTTCTTCCGGATCGTCGATGGTCCACGAAAGCACTTCTAAGTTAAGCTCTTTGGCCTGTGCCATAATTTCCTCGTCGATAATTGAATATTGTAAGTTAACACCGGTGAGGCCTTCAGCAGCAGCCTCTTCCATTTTTTTAGTTAGGCCGGGCTTAACAGAACTGAGCCAGTAACATTTATTATCAGGAAATTCCTTATGTGTTGCAAGAATGGTTTTCCAACCAAAGCTGATAAAAACAATCTGTTCTTTCTTCCCGCTGTTGTCAACAATACGGCTAAGCGCCGGAATAATTTCATCGCCACCAGCTTTAATCTCAACCACCAGTGTTTTGCCATCAGGAACGGTTTCAATAATTTCCGACAGGAAAGGTAGTTTCTCCCCTTTAAATTCTTCTCCTTTCCACACGCCTGCATCCAAATCGCGCAGCAGTATGGATGGTGTTTTGGCAATGGTCAGGTTTGTTTTTCCGTAGCAGGTACGTTTGGTGTCTTTGTCGTGAATAACAATTACACGGTTGTCTTTGGTCAGGTGTACATCCACTTCAACAGCATCGGCATCGAGTTCCCACGCCAGCTTTGCCGAAGCTACTGTGTTCTCAGGTGCCAGGTACGATGCTCCGCGGTGAGCGATAAAGGTATTTTGAGCCATTGTAGTCATTCCTGTTAAAAGGAAAATCAGAGCAAGTGTTGTTTTCATATTTACTGTTTTCATCAACCGAATATAAAGATATTTTTAGCGAATGTAAGCTCAAAAGTGTAGTTTTGAATCAACTTTTTAAGCTATTTTAACAGGGCTTGCAATACAGGCAATGGGCAAAACGAAAAAAGAAAATCACATCGCTTCAGGTTTTTTCAGGCAGTCAGGAAAATGGGCTGTGGTTATGGTGTTGAAAACAATCGCCTTACTTCCTTTTGGCTGTTTGTATTTTCTGTCGGATGTGTTGTACCTGGTAATAAAAGGCCTTGTAAAGTACCGCAGCGATGTAATCACCGATAATTTAATACACGCATTTCCGGAGAAAAGTGCCAGTGAGATTCTCCTGCTCAGGAATAAGTTTTACCGCTATTTTTGCGATGTAACCGTAGAGAGTATTAAATTTTACCGTCTATCGGAAAAGGAGTTGAAAAAGCGGGTAAGCTTTGTTGGAACCAATGCGCTAAACCAGCTTGCCAAAGAACGAAACGGAGCTGTATTGCTTGCATTTCATTACAATAACTGGGAATGGTCGGCTGCAGTGCAGCAACATTTAAACTGTAGATTGCTGATGGTGTACAACAAAATGCGCGACAACGAACCTGTGGACGATTTTCTGTTGAAAGCGCGCGAAAAGTGGGGAGGAAAAGCCGTTAAAATGGGGCGGGCAGCAAAAGTCGCCTTCCGCAATTTTGAGCAACAACAGCCGGTTGTGCTTGGCCTTATTGCCGACCAGCGTGCACTGGCCAGCTCGCCGTATTGGGCGGTGTTTATGAACCGTGAAGCCGCTTTTTTTCCCGGCCCGGTTAAAATTGCCCGAAAAACCAATCAACCTGTATTTTTTCAGCAGGCCAAACGCCTGGGGCGGGGCAAGTACGAATACAGCTACACGTTGCTGGTGGAAGATCCTGCGCAAACCGATGAGCGGGAAATTTTGTTGCGCTATATCGAAAAAATGGAGGAAGTGATAAAATCGAATCCGGAGTATTATCTTTGGAGCCACAAACGATGGAAGCACAAACGCCCGGAGGGCACAGCTTTAATTCAATAGTTTTATAGTATGGTTGACGAGAGCTTACGCAAAAAAGATAAACGCTATTACGAAAGTTTTTTAAAACGCCTGTTAAACGGTGGGGTAGTGCTGTTATTAAAAATTATTTCGGTACTGCCGTTTTGGATGATTTACGGCATTGCTGATTTTTTCTACCTGGTAGTCCGGTATGTTGTCGGCTATAGGAAAAAGGTGATTCTGGATAATCTGCGCCACTCGTTTCCTGAAAAGAGCGAGGAGGAAATCAATACGATTATGAATCGTTATTACCGTCATTTCTGCGACTTTTCGCTTGAAACCATCAAGCTGCACAGCATGAGCGAAAAGCAAATGGATAAACGCCTGAAAGTTACAGGACTGGAATTGGCGCAACAATATGCCCGGGAAGGACGAAGTATTATGCTGCTCGGATTTCATTACAATAACTGGGAGTGGTGCAGCTCTATTCAAACCAAATCGGCGCATAAACTGCTGATGATTGTAAACCCGATTCGGGGAAACATGGCGTTTGAAAAATATATTGAGTACTCGCGAAGCAAGTGGGGTGGCGAGTCGGTGCCGGTACACAAATCGGCACGCACAGCGATTGAATATGTCAGGCGCGGCGAGCCTGCCGTTTTATGGTTGGCGGCCGATCAGACTCCTCCGGCAAATTCGCCGTTCTGGACACTATTTTTAAACCGCGAAGCGCCGTTTTTTACCGGTCCTGAAAAGATTGCCATTAAAACCAATCAGCCCATATTTTTCCTTCACCTGAAAAAATTAAAACGTGGGCATTACGAAGCTCATTTTACGCAACTTATCGATGACCCGTCGAAAGTGGAATCGAAAGATATTTTGCTTACCTACATTCGGAAAATGGAAGAAGTAATACGCGAAACACCCGAGTATTATTTGTGGTCGCACCGCCGATGGAAACATACACGCCCCGAAGGAATTGAACTGACCGTGTAAGTCTTTAACAAATGAAACCGATACATTTATTAGGTATTATTGCTTTCGTTTTTTGCGTGGCCTGTAATTCTGATGTAAAGAATTACGAACCGGGCATGACCGACAAACCAGACAGCGAGCTCGCCTTCGATAAAACAAAGTGGCAAATCAAAGAAGGGAGGAAATACCCTTTTCGCGATAAAATGGTGAATGACGTGGTGTACAACGATACCATCCGATCGCTTCAGAAACCACAAATTCTTGATATGCTTGGCGAGCCCGACCGCAGCCACGAAAACTACATTTATTACCTTATTAAACAGGAACGGCTGCTCTTCTGGCCGCTGCACAGCAAATTTATGGTGATAAAAATTAAATGACGACTCCTCGGTTGAATGGATTCGAATTCATCAATAAAAGGGCTAATAAAAAGAATCCGGCGGATTCATATGGTTATAGAAAATTCAGATGGGAATGGAGAGTACGACTCCAGCGGAGTCGAATTATTTTCATAAGCAATTTGCTATAAATATTGGATGCCTTTGGCATCATAAAAATATAGCAATTTGAAATAAAGATTATAGGTACGACTCCGGCTGGAGTCTTATCTCTCTTGTCTGTTACAGGCTATACACATACGATGCCTCCGGCATCATAAAATACAGTCTGGTCTTTCAGCTGAGTTTTTCCAAACTACCTGAAACATAATGTCCCCTTGTATTTAATCGTGAAATTGGAGGACAAGCCTAAGAATTATCTATTTTCTTAAATGCCGAGTCTAAATTTAAACAGCTGTTCGCTGAATAACAGGTAATATTGAAAGTGGAAATATGGTTTTTTTAGGAACCTGAATTCGACATTAAAATAGTACAACATAATAAATCGGTAAACCAACTTATCTTTATGAAAAACCTATCATTTTTATCACTCATTTTGCTGTTATTGGCAGCATGTAGTTCTGAACCAAACCAGGATCTGGTTTTGAACGATTTGGAGTATTTCGAAACACAAGGCGTAAATGTACTGGTGTACAGTAACCTTTTTACCGGGGGCTTTAACGACGAGAAGAACGCCGGAATAGAATTGATCCAGCATGGAGTAAGAACCGCGCAAGGTGGTGCCGTTCGGCTTTCGAACACCCCGGAGCAGTGGGATCTTGTTCCTGATATACCTACCCGAACGGTTGACAGTGTGAGCAACAGCATTGAGGCTACACTAAGATATGACGATTACGATTTCGACTCGCGCGTGGTTGTTACGCCTAAGGGCAAAGGAGTTGAGATATCTGTTTACCTCGACGAACCACTTCCTGAATCAGTTGAAGGGAGCGCCGGATTTAACCTCGAGTTTTTACCCTCGAAATATTGGGGTAAAACCTATTTAATGGATGGGCGTATAAACCGGTTTTCGCGCTATGTGGCAAGCAATACCATTACCCGGCCCAACACCGAAAAACCCAAACAATATAAAGGCTATGTAACTTCCGACGACAGGGGAACCGGCAAATTTATCGAACCGCTTCCACTCGAAACCGGACGTACAATGCTTCTTGCTCCCGATGACCCGGAACGGATGGTGAAAATCACTTCTGCCGATGCCGACATTATGCTTTTCGATGGCCGTGTGCTGGCACAAAACGGGTGGTATGTAGTTCGCAGTTTGCTTCCTGCCGGGAAAACCGGCAAAGTTTTAAGCTGGACAGTTGAACCCAACGCTATTCCAGGCTGGGTGAGAGAACCCAACATTGGTTTCTCGCAGGTGGGCTACCTGCCTTCGCAACAAAAAGTTTCGGTTATTGAACTCGACAAAAAAGACAAACCGCTTGCAAAAGCATCTATTTATAAAGTAGGTGAAGATGGCAATGCCACCGAAGTATTCAGCGGTAAAATCGAATCGTGGGGCGACTATTATAAATATCACTATGTGAAATTCGATTTCTCTTCTGTTGAAACACCTGGTATTTATTACATTCAGTATGGCGATTGTAAAACCAATAACTTTATAATTGAAGATAACGTTTACGATTGGATTACTGATGCCACCAGCGATGTTTGGGTTCCGATTCATATGAACCATATGTATGTGAATGAAGCGTACCGGGTATGGCATGGCGAGCCTTTTAAAGAAGGTTACCTGCAGGCTCCGCCAAACACCGATCATTTCGATTTGCATAGCCAGGGCCCAACAACCGATACCAAATACAAAGCGCTGGAAACCATTCCGGGATTAAACGTAGGCGGCTTTTTTGATGCCGGTGATTTTGATATAGAAACCGGATCGAACATTTCCGTTGTGCAGAATTTTGTGCAAACATGGGAGTATTTCAAACCCTTGCGCGATCAGACTTTTGTTGATGAGGAGCAGCGGTATGTCGATCTTCACCGGCCTGACGGAACACCCGATATTTTGCAGTATATCGAGCACGGAACAATGAACCTGGTTGCCCAGGCAGAAATTATCGGTCACATGGCGCAAACGCTTTCCAACTCTGTTCTCGATAATTACCATCATCTTGGCGATGCTGCTTCAATAACCGACGGCCTTCCGTATAATCCCAATCTGGGGCCTTACGAAGTAGCCCGCGATGGCAAATCAAGCGGTGTAAAAGATGATATGTGGGCATTTACAAGCCGCAATCCCAGCCTCGACCTCAGGGCTGCTGCTATGTTTGCCGCCACAAGCCGCGCATTGAAGGGCTATAACGACGATCTGTCGGAAAGGGCCTTGATTCAGTCGAAAAGACTTTTGAAAGAGTCAACTGAATTATTGGCCAATGCGCCGGAGGATCCGCGTGGATGGGGCAGAGGTGCAGATATGGGTACTAATCTTCAGCTGTACATTTCAACCGGCGAGCAACAATATAAAGATAAGTTTCAGGAATCGCTGTGGCCGGCACTCGACCGTTTTGTAAGTTTTAGCATTTTAACAGCATTACATGCCATTCCGCACATGGATGAATCGTACAAAGAAAAGCTGCGGCCGTATGTGGTAAAATACAAAGAATATATCGAAGAGCTTGAAAAGGATAATCCGTACGGAGTGCCAATCGGTCTTCGGAACTGGGCAGGCAATGGCGGTGTTGTTAATTTTGGAACTACGATTTGTTTTGCCAGCAAATATTACCCGGATATTATTGACGCAAGCCATGCATTTAAGGCCACCAACTGGCTGTTTGGATGTCATCCGTATCACAATTATTCGTTTGTGGCAGCGGTAGGTGCCGCTCGTCCAAAAGCAGTGTTTTATGGCAACAACAGGGCCGATTTCTCGTTTATTCCGGGCAATGTTGCTCCCGGTGTGTTGTTCCGGCAACCCGACCATTTTGAAAATTACGACGACTGGCCGTTTTTGTGGGGACAAAACGAAGGTACCATTGGAGGAAATACCAGCTACCTGATTTTTGGATCAGCATTTAAGAATCTGGTAAAATAATTATAGCAGGTGTCGGTTATTAATCGGCACCTTTTTTTTCTGAAAGTCGATTAAAGGAAGACAGTTATTTTTCGTCCGGAAGTACGGGCAATCCGCGATCAGCTAGCATTCCGGACGATTTCCCTTGAGTCGTTTCATCCCGGTGCTGCACACCGGGTTAATCACATTCGACGCTTTCAGCGCCATAAAAGTTTTGGAGTCAAACATCGCTGTTCCGTTAACTCGTATTAACGTTATAATTCTATTCCATATCCCGAGGGGATAAAACAGGATTAACCTCGGGTGAAGCCCGGGGTTATTATGAAAGGTTATAAATGGCGCAATCAAGAGGCTATTCGAGGCACAATCGCGGTATGCGCTTTGTAATCTGACTATTTTTATGAAATGCTGTTGAGGGGCCTCACTTTCATTTCTGTTGGTGATTCCGGGGAATCATGATTGTTTTGTTTTATATCCAAAAATCAAGTTTTTAAAACTATTTTTAAACCAAAGAACCCAGGTTGGCGGAATTGCAATAAAGACAAACTGTTGTAAAACTGCATTCAAAAAAGTATAGGTATAAAAACCGAATGAAATGAAACTAAAAAACATTGCCTTATTAGCTTTAAGCTTTGTGCTAACACAAGCTTGCACAACAAACGAACCCGAAACCAAAGATTTAAAACCACGAATTGTAGTACTAACTGATATTGCACCGAATGATATTGAGCCAGACGATATGGAGTCGATGATTCGTTTGCTGGTACATGCCGATCAGTTTGAGATTGAAGCGTTAATTGCCACAACGGGGTGGAGTAATAATGGCGGAAAAGAGCGTATCGATTTAATTCACGATGCCTTAAATGCCTATGAGAAGGATTTACCCAATTTGAAAAAACGATCAAATCAGGAAGCGTTTGCCGATGATGAATTGACGCAGGAAATTGGTTACTGGCCGTCGGTGGATTATTTGCGCAAGCGAACTGTGATGGGAAGTACAAAAATGGGCCTGAAATTTATTGGTGAGGACAATGACTCAGAAGGAAGTAAACGGATAATTGATTTGGCCGATGAAAAGGATGACCGTCCGATATGGATTACTGTTTGGGGCGGTGGAAATACATTTGCCCAGGCCATTTGGCGCATACAACAGGAGCGGACTCCCGAAGAACTAAAAGCCTTTCTGCATAAATTTCGTATTTATACTATTACCGATCAGGACAGGCCATGGTCGAGCGGAGATACCAGTCGTTATGACATTAGTTCTCATCAGTGGATGAGGGGTTTTGAAAATGACCTGCTATTTTTTTGGGATGAATGTGCCTGGAAACATCAAAACGCAACGGGCGTTAATAACTGGAATGAATACGCACGTCATATTCAAAATCACGGTAATTTGGGTGCTCTATATCCAAAATACAAATGGGGTGTTGAAGGCGATACGCCGGCCTTTATGCACGTTATGCCCAATGGATTATCAAATCCGGATGTTCCAACCCAGGTGAGTTGGAGCGGTTATTTTGAGTTTGGCCTGGGGCGCGATAGCCTCACAAATGCTTACACAAATTATACCGGAGAACCCTATAACATTAGCACAAAATACTTCGCTTATTTTTATCCGGCAATATTTAACAATTTTGCTGCCCGTATGGATTGGGCCAAAGAAGGAAAGGGAAACCGCAATCCGGTTGTAATGGTTAACGGCGATAAAGGCATTAAACCAATCGAGAAAGTTTGCAAAGCAGGGGAAGAATTACAACTCAACGCATCAAAATCATTCGACCCTGATGGCGATCGGTTACACTTTAAATGGTGGGCAATACCTGAAGCCGGGAATTACGCCGGAGAAATAGAAATAGCAAGCAGTGAATCTAATACTGTCACGGTTCAGGTACCGTCTGATGCTGCAGGAAAAGAGTTTCATGTAATTTGTGAGGTTAGCGATGGTGGCGTTCCCAACTTAACCAGCTACCGCAGGATAATCGTAAAAGCAGAATAAAATTTTGCAAGAAAAAAGGAGAACGTGCCTCGAAGTGCAATCCCCCCTGCCTACTGGCAGGCAGGCTTGGCGAAGGGGGAATTAAAGGGGGATTGGTTTAATCAAATTATACCAATTGATGATACGGCTCAGCGACACCTCTTTGCAAACTACTACGGTGTACACACAATTATTCTAGGGATCCTGCTTTACAATCGACTTTTAATATGCGGCGCAAGATAGGGTTGTATTTCAAAAACCGGTAGCAGTTGCGCCTTTGTCATTTTTCTCTTCTATCCCCGGGGCTGCGCTCCCTGCGGGTGCTTCCCCCGGGCTATTGATTACGCACCCTTGGTGCTTAAAGACCCGAAGTGGGCGACAGGCAATAGCCCGGTGCAATCGACTTTTAATATGCGGCGCAAGAGAGGGTTGTATTTCAAAAACCGGTAGTAGTTGCGCCTTTGTCATTTTTCTCTTCTGTCCCCGGGGCTGCGCTCCCTGCGGGTGCTTCCCCCGGGCTATTGATTACGCACCCTTGGTGCTTAAAGCCCCGAAGCGGGCGACAGGCAATAGCCCTTTGCAATCGACTTTTAATATGCGGCGCAAGATAGGGTTGTATTTCAAAAACCGGAAGCAGTTGCGCCTTTGTCATTTTTCTCTTCTATCCCCGGGGCTGCGCTCCCTGCGGGTGCTTCCCCCGGGCTATTGATTATGCACCCTTGGCGCTTAAAGCCCCGAAGTGGGCGACAGGCAATAGCCCGGTGCGAGTGGTTGAGTTTACGAAGACGCAAAGCGCCGGGTAAAAGATCGATAAAAAATCGTTCGGCGTCTAAAATTGATTAGAATTGGTCAGCTTGTTCCGAACGAAAAATCGTTGCAGAATCATTTGAAAATGGGAATATTTAGGTTGTGTGTACACCGTAGTTGTAAACCAGGGGCAGCAGAACAAAAAAAGGGATGCGCACAAGGCAACATCCCCATTTAACGTGTTAAACAAAATTTATCAATTAACCCACAGGTTCTTCTTTCTTTCGGCGTTTTTTCACCACTTCGTTGTTTTCGGCAATAATGGTGGCAATGGTGCGTGCAAAGGCGCCATAGGTTTCCACGTCAACTACCTCCATGGCGCGCAGGTACACCACTATTTTATCGTTAATAAGCGCCACAAGCTCCGGTTTTTGTTTGGTGGCACTGGCCTGGGTGCTTTCCTGTGCCTTCTCCTGTTCGTAGGTAATACGGGCAGCCTCGAATGCCTGCTGTGCCGCTTGCAGGGCTGTTATTACATCGGCGCAACCCGGAAGTAAGGCAATGGCATCCTGAGCTTTTTGTTTAGACAGGTCGTTGAGTAGCGAGGCAATAAGTGACGACTCAGTGGCATAGCTCTCGCCGGTAATACTAACACCGTATTTTTCAAATACCTTATCTACCGTTTGGGCAGCTTGCCGAATAGCTGCATTGGGGTGATGTAAGAAACCCATAACTACATAGTACAGCGCACGGATTTGTGTGTCGCGGGCTTCGTCTTTTTCTTCCAGATCGCTTTCGGCCTTACCACGGTTTATGGCAGTGGTAAGGGCTGCCGACAGGCTTTCTAACCCGGTGAACATGGCACTAAGGTGCTGATCGGTATTAAGCGATGTGGTTTGGTAAGCGCCAAGCATGCGCATACTTACGGCGTCAACTTCAGTGACACGACTGGTAGACATAAGATTGTCAATCATAATTTTAAATTTTAGTTTGTAATTGGTTAACCTTTGCATTTTTACAGGGTAGAAAAAGTGCTGTGGTTGTTATTGTTAAGTAATTTACAACAACATACTGAAATACAGCAACTATTTTTATATGTTTTAGAAGATATTAAGCTGTTGAGCAAATGGCATAACGACATTCTCCCGCCTATGGGCCAGGCAGCGAATGGGAAGCCGACATTGCTCCACCTGAGCATTGGGGAGCGAATGGGAAGTTGACATTGCTCCAACTTTGCATCGGGGAACAAATGTCGGGTTGACATTGCCTCAGTTTTGCGTAGGGCAAGGAATGGCATAATGACATTCGTCGAACACAATTTTTTCAATGTCATAAAAATTATGCTTAGCTTTAATGCACTAAAGATTATAAATGCCCGATACATTGGAAAAATCTCTTGCAAATAGTAAACCACATAATCAACAGATTTTACCCGGTAAAATGGCTTTTACCAGCTGTTTGCGAAGCTGCGAGATAATAAGGTGTATAGCACACTGTGATATACATATACGTTAGCGATAAGTTTAAAGGAAAAAATTATGAGAAGTTTAATAATGATATTGACTTTATTGGTATTCGTCGGATGTACCACAAAAACTAAACATTATGAAATTAAAGTTCTCCATAATTACATTGAAAACAATGAAATAGAAAGGCATGAAAATAAATTAGACAACAATGTTTTGTATTTATTTTTCCTGTCTGGTTTTAAGGACGACATAATTGAAATTAATTATGACAATATTTCATTAAAAGAAAATTCAGTTTCCACAGACGAATCATTAGGAAAAGCAACAACAATCGTCTTTAATAAAAGCGCAATAACAAATCTTAAAATTAAAGTATCTAACGGACCTGAATTGGTATTTAATCCGTTTGAGTTTGATAGCAATAAAATGGGAATATATTTTAACGGAGACACATTAATATGTCAACCTTTTAGATATGCACCAACATTTGAATAAAATAAATAAAAACCTATCGCTAACAATTTGCAAATTGCATTACGGGTGCAGTGGTGTGCGTTGTCTCTGCTCCTTTCTTGACCGTCATGTCCTAGCGGACACTGACGCTCTTCGAAATCCGCAACGACAACTTGCAAGTGACCGTTATGCACAATACTAAAAGGACAATGAGACAAGCAATTTTAATATTAGCTTTTGTTTTGACAACATTTTTATGTTTTGGGCAAAAACAACATTTAGAAATAGCAAAGGACTTTAACCGATATGAAGGAGATTTAAAAGAATATTACGACAATGTTTTTGCAGTATTGTATAAAGGGTATTCTAATAAACCAATTGCGAGATACACTTCAATGCCAGCTTTCTCGAATGAATATTCTTTTTCCATTGAGAAAATAGATGGCAAAAACTATGTTGTGAGTAACAGTCTGTCAGAAAGTTATTGGTATGCAAAAAACAGAAAAAGAGTTAAACTAGTTTCAAACAAGAAAGAATTGATTAAAGACTTATATTCCAAGATAGTTGACTTATTCCTAATATTAGAGGAACAAACAAAAAGGTCAGAAGATGATTTAATGGGATTTGATGGAATAACTTACTATTTTGCTACAACAGATATAAATGGGCAGGTAAAAATTGGTGAGACATGGTCTCCTATAGACAATACTTTACTCGGAAGACTGGTTAAGACTTGTGACAACATTTATGCATTAGGAAATGGAAAAAATATATCACAAATGGAAACACTGATGGAAATTGAAGAATTGCTAAATGATATTAAACAATAAAGTACAGTGCATAACAATTTGTAATATGGCAGGCGGGGGTTTTAGCGGTCTGACAAGTCAGACCTTGCGCCCACTTTCCTGCGGGTCTGACACTCCCGATTGCATCGGAACCGCCCGACCACATACAAGTGACCACCACAAAAAAGGGTCTCCAACCGGAAACCCTCTATTTTGAATTAAAATTTTGCAAGAAAAAAGGAGAACCGGCGTTTCACATTCTGGTCAAGGGAAAGTGATTTAGTTTCGGATAAATAATACCGATGTGAAATCAGAACGAGCCTTATCTAAGATAAATCTCCTCTTCAATCGGCATTAACCATTGTAATTTCACCGTTTCGCTTAAGGCTCACACTGAAAAACAATTGGTGTAAATTTCCTCCATTAGCCGGAACTCCTGAAAAAACTGCACTATAAAATTTCGTAGTCCACTACGGCGTATGCTAATTTTCAAATTTTGTTTGAGCGTATTTTATCGCTCTTGTTACAGAACAATTGCCTTATTAAGGCAAAACAGTGTCGCCCATTAAGTAAGTATCTACTTCGCGGGCAGCGGCGCGACCTTCGTTAATGGCCCAAACCACCAACGATTGTCCGCGGCGTGAATCACCGGCAGCAAAAACCTTTTTAATGCTGGTTTTAAACTGGCCGTATTCGGCTTTGTAATTCGAACGTGCATCACGCTCCATATCAATCTCTTCGGCAATTTTGTCTTCCGGTCCTAAAAAGCCCATCGCCAACAGAACCAAGTCTGCCTTAATGTAACGTTCGGTACCCGGAACTGCCTGTGGCATTCTGCCGCCATTATCGGTTTTTACCCAATCCACCTGAACGGTGTGTATAGCTTTTACTTTGCCGTTTTCACCTTCAATTTTGGTGGTCATTATCGAATATTTACGCGGATCTTTTCCTTTTGCAACAATGGCCTCATGCTGGCCGTAATCGGTTTTTTCGTTGCCCGGCCACTCAGGCCATGGATTAGCATCGCTGTTACGTTCTTTTGGTGGCTGTGCCATAATCTCCAACTGAGTTATGCTTTTGCAACCATGACGCAGCGATGTAGCAACACAGTCGGTACCGGTATCGCCACCACCAATTACAATTACGTTTTTATCTTTTGCAGAAATATAATTTCCATCTTCCAGTTTACTGTCGAGCAAACTTTTTGTGTTGGCTTTCAGAAACTCCATAGCGAAGTGTACGCCATCCAGTTCACGGCCTTCAACATTCAGGTCGCGTGGTTTTGTAGCTCCGGTGGTTAAAACAACTGCATCAAAATTGTCGAGCAGTTTTTTGGCACGAATGTCTTTTCCAACTTCAGTATTGGTTTTGAAAATAATACCTTCTGCTTCCAGGATATCAACACGACGTTGTACTACGTCTTTATCCAGTTTCATGTTTGGAATACCGTACATCAGCAAACCGCCAATACGGTCGTCGCGTTCGAAAACAGTAACGGTATGACCTGCTTTGTTCAACTGAGCAGCACATGCCAGTCCTGCCGGACCTGATCCTACTACAGCAACTGTTTTTCCTGTGCGCGATTCCGGTGGCTCAGGAACTACCCAGCCCTGCTCGAACCCATTATCGATAATGGTACGTTCGTTGTCGTGAATTGTAACAGCCGGTTCGTTAATTCCCAACACACATCCTGCTTCGCAAGGTGCAGGACAAACTCTTCCTGTAAATTCAGGAAAGTTGTTAGTGTGGTGAAGACGTTCCAGTGCATCTTTCCACTGTCCTTTATAAATCAAATCGTTCCACTCAGGAATCAGGTTATAAACCGGACATCCCGATGCTCCGTTGTGTAATAGCTCTCCGCGATGACAGAATGGAACACCACAATCCATGCAGCGTGCCCCCTGTGTTTCACACGTTTCTTTATCGCGTAATATGTATACCTCGTTCCAATCTTTGAGGCGTTCCTCAATTTTTCGGGTTGGATTGGAAACTCTTTTATATTCTAAAAATCCTGTTGGCTTTCCCATGTCTTAGCGTCTATAAAAATTACAAATTGGCCAAATGCATATCAAATGCAGCATCAATAACATCCGACTCTTTTTCGTATTTACCCGATTTGCGGGCTTTTTCAATGTAGGTCAGCATTCGTTTGTAATCAGTAGGAATTACTTTCACAAACTTGCCTATTGTCTCTTCCCAGTCAGATAGAACATATTCAGCCACTGTCGATTCGGTTTTGTCCATATGTTTCTGGATCATTGCTTTCAGTTCTTCCTGCTCTTCCTTATCCGTAACTCTTTCCAGCTGAATCATTCCCTTGTTACAAAGACTTGGGAAATCTCCATCAATGTCGAGAACATAAGCAACGCCACCTGACATTCCTGCTCCAAAGTTTCGTCCTGTTTTTCCAAGAATAACAGTTTTTCCTCCCGTCATGTATTCGCAACCGTGGTCGCCAATACCTTCAACAACAACTTGTGCGCCCGAGTTACGAACACAGAAACGCTCGCCGGCAACACCGCGAATATAAGCTTCGCCGCCTGTTGCTCCGTAAAAACAAACGTTACCTACAATGATGTTTTGTTCCGGGATAAACTGTACGTTTTTAGCCGGGTAGATGGATAAATGACCACCGGATAATCCTTTTCCGAAATAGTCGTTTGCATCTCCTTCAACTTCCAGTTCGATACCTTTACAAACAAATGCACCAAACGATTGTCCTGCCGATCCTTTCATTTTAAAATGGATGGTTCCGTCGGGCAATCCTTCTCCTTTATGTACTTTGGTTACTTCGTGCGACAGAACGGTACCAACACTTCGGTTGATATTTTTTATTTCGAATTGTGCCGACACTTTTTCGCCGTTCACAATTGCTTTTTGTGAAGCTTCAACGAGTTTCCAGTCGAGGATTTCTTCCAACTGGTGATCTTGTTTTTTGCTGCAGTAAAGACCTTCTTCCTGACCCATTTCTTCTTTATACAGAATCGGGCTCAGGTCAAGTCCTTTATATTTCCAGTGATCAATGTCGTCTTTAAACTTCAGGCACTGCGACTGACCAACCATTTCGTTAATTGAGCGGAAGCCCAGCTCTGCCATAATCTCACGAAGACCTTCAACAAGAAATTCGAAGTAGTTTACAACATGATCGGGATTACCTTTAAATTTACCACGCAATCTTTCGTTTTGTGTTGCGACACCTACAGGACAAGTGTTGCTGTGGCATTTACGCATCATTATACAGCCCTCAACAACCAATGCCATTGTGGCAACTCCCCACTCTTCAGCACCAAGCAATGTTGCAATAGCAAGGTCGCGCGATGTTTTCATCTGACCATCCGACTGAACAACAATACGGTTACGTAAACGGTTGCGAACCAGCGTTTGGTGTGTTTCCGACAATCCAAGCTCCCACGGCAATCCGGCATGTTTGATCGAACTAAGTGGCGATGCACCTGTTCCTCCGTCGTATCCCGAGATAAGAACGGCATCAGCTTTTGCTTTACAAACTCCTGCAGCAACAGTACCTACACCGGTTTCAGAAACCAGTTTCACGTTAATACGTGCATCGCGGTTACTGTTTTTCAGGTCGAAGATCAACTGCGCCAAATCCTCGATAGAATAGATATCGTGGTGTGGTGGAGGAGAAATCAATCCTACACCAGGAGTTGAGTTACGTGTGCGTCCGATCCAGCCATTAACTTTGTGGCCCGGAAGGTGACCACCTTCGCCCGGTTTTGCTCCCTGCGCCATTTTAATCTGCAACTCTTTGGCCTTGCTGAGGTAGTAGCTGTTTACTCCGAAACGTCCTGATGCGATCTGCTTGGTAGCCGAGCACATGTCGTCGCCGTTTGGCAGCTTGGTATAACGAATCGGGTCTTCACCACCTTCGCCCGAGTTTGATTTTGAACCAATGCGGTTCATGGCAATGGCCAGCGTAGTGTGTGCTTCCCACGAGATAGAGCCAAACGACATTGCTCCCGTAGCAAAACGGGTAAGAATGCTTTCTGCCGGTTCTACTTCGTCGAGTGGAATCGACTGGCGGTCGGAAGTAAAGTCCATCAATCCACGCAGAGTGAATGCGGCTTTGGCCTGATCGTCAACTACATTACAGTATTTTTTGTATTTCTCGTAATCGTTCTTTCTTGTTGCCTCCTGAATCAGTTGAATGGCTTCAGGACTCAGCAAGTGGCGCTCGCCATCTTTACGCCAGTGGTATTCGCCACCCGGCTCCAAAACTTTCGCTCCGCCCTGGCGGGTAGGGAATCCCTGACGATGACGCATCATTGCTTCTTTGGCAATGTCGTCAAGACTCAGACCTTCAACACGGCTAACGGTTCCGGTAAAGTACTTGTCAATTACTTCCTGCTTGATTCCAACAGCTTCAAAGATCTGTGCTCCCTGGTACGATGCCAGGGTTGAAATACCCATTTTCGAGAATACTTTCAACAGTCCGCCGCCAATGGCTTTTACGTAGTTTTGTATTGCCTGATCTTTGGTAATGTCTCCCAATGCTCCTTCATCAACCAGATTCTTGATGGTATCAATTGCCATGTATGGATTTACGGCAGAAACTCCATAGCCCAACAAGGTAGCAAAATGGTGTACTTCGCGCACATCGCCGGCTTCCATAATAATGTCGGCTTTTCCGCGCTTTCCAACACGGATTAAGTGGTGGTGAACAGCCGAAGCTGCCAGTAACGAAGGAATAGGCGCATGGTCGGTGCTAACCGCAAAGTCGGAGAGCAAAATGATTGAATAAGCTTCGTCAATCGCATCTTCAACATACTGACACAAACGCTCCAGTTTGGTTTCCAGCGTTCCTTCTTTTCCATCGGCGTGGAAAACAATGCTGATCTTTTTGGTTTGGAAATGTGTGTGATCCACGTACGCCAGTTTAATCAACTGCTCGTTGGTTAAAACAGGCTGGTGAACTGCAATCCTGCGACAGTGTTCAGGCGACTCTGTCAGAATATTTTTAAAACCACCCAGATAGGTACGCAAATCCATTACAATACGTTCCCTGATGGGGTCGATTGGCGGATTGGTAACCTGGGCGAATAATTGTTTAAAGTAGTGCGACAAATGCACCGGACGATCTGAAAGAACAGCCAGCGGGTTGTCGGCGCCCATTGAGCCAAGGGCTTCGCTTCCGTTCATTGCCATCGGTTTCAGGATTACCTCAATATCTTCGTGGGTGAATCCGAAAGCTTTTTGGCGTTTAAATACCGTTTTCTTATCCGGCTCTTTTAATTCCAGGTCAGGAATAAAAGGAAGTTCGTCCAGGTAAGTCATATTTTCTTTTACCCATTCGCCATAAGGTTGGCTGGAACAAATTTCAGCTTTAACTTCTTCGTCAGAAATAATGCGGCCTTGTTCCAAATCGGCAACAAACATTTTTCCCGGTTGCAAACGACCTCTGATCTTTACCTGGTCGTGCGGAACATCGATTGCTCCGGTTTCTGACGACATTATTAATGTGTCATCTTCGGTAAGGCAATAACGCGACGGGCGCAAACCGTTACGGTCGAGTGTTGCTCCAACCAAAACACCATCAGTAAAACATACCGATGCCGGGCCATCCCATGGTTCCATCATAGCCGAATAGAATTCGTAGAACTCTTTCTTTTTCGTATCCATATCCGGATTATTTTGCCATGCTTCAGGAATAAGCATCATCATTACATGTGGTAACGATCGTCCGCTTAGCACAAGCATTTCAATGGCCATATCGAGGTTGGCACTGTCCGAATCTCTTAAATCACAGATCGGGAAGATCATCTCCAACTCTTCTTTTGTAAATTTCGAGCACTCCAAAAGCACTTCGCGGGCACGCATCCAGTTGATGTTACCCTTGTTGGTATTGATTTCGCCGTTGTGTGCGATGTAGCGGAAAGGCTGCGACAGTTTCCACGATGGGAAAGTGTTGGTTGAAAAGCGCGAGTGTACCAACGAAATGGCACTTACGGCCAATGGGTTGGTAAGATCTTTAAAATACAACGAAACCTGCTCGGTTGTTAACTGACCTTTATAAATGATGGTTTTATAGGAACACGAAATTATATTCATTCCGTTGTAGCCAATTCCGGCAACCGACTCGCGAACCAGTTTTTCGGTGTATTTTCTGAAAACAAAAAGTTTGCGGTCGAACTCGCCCTCCGACATGCCATCGGGTTTGCCAATGAACAATTGCTGTACATAGGGTTCCGAAGCCAGTGAATCGCGTCCCAGGTCTGAATTGTCAACCGGAACTTTACGATAGCCCAGATAAGGTAGTCCAAATTTCTTTAGATTTCGTCCGATAATATCTTTACACTCTGAACGTTTACGGTCCTCCTTGGGGAAGAAAATCATGGCCACGCCATATTCGCCAAACTGAGGTAATTTAATGTCCTGTTTCGGACATTCTTCCATAAAAAGTTCATGTGGAATTTGTAGTAATATCCCTGCACCGTCACCGCTTTTTATATCAAACCCGGTACCCCCGCGATGTTCCATGCGAGCCAGCATCGACAAAGCATCAGAAATCACACTGTGTTTCTTTCTGCCTTTAAGGTTTGCTACAAACCCGATACCACAACTCCCATGTTCAAATTCAGGGCGGTACAATCCCTTTGTTACAGGTTTTTTTGTCTGCATCATTTTTTCCTTTCTCTTTAAAATTCGCACTAGCGCAGCAATTGGCTGCTGTCAATGCCGAATTACTGCAAAATTGTAAGCCAAAATCCCGTTTTTACTTACGAAGTGAAATCAAAAATAATCAAAGAGGTGTGTATTCGCAATCTTACCAGGTGTAAATTGTGTTTAATAACATACAATTAACCTTGAGAAAAATCATAAAAAACGTAAATCCTTTCTATGTATTTTTTATGAGTCTGACATTTGTTGGGATTCAAATAACCTTAAATCTTACTGAAGCAGGTTTCTTTTTGCTTCTTCAATTTTGTTAAATAGAAATTTTTTAATGATTTCCTCTTTCTTATTTGAAATACTATCCAGACACAAATTTCCGATGCTCCCTTCGTGGGTGTGGTTTACGGATTTTTCGGGCGCAAAGTTTCCCGCTTCAATTTGAGCACCAATTTGTTTGTAGGCCTCGCGGAATGGAACTCCTTGTAGCACCAGTTTGTTTACTTCCTCAACGCTAAACAGGTAGTTGTATTTGTCATCGTTAAGTATTTCGGTGTTTACCGACATTTTATCGATAGCCAGGCTAACAATATTCAGGCAGTCGTTCATTTCTTTAAACGACGGAAGGAAAACTTCCTTCACCATTTGCAGGTCGCGGAAGTAACCGCTTGGCAGGTTATTAATAATTAAGCCGATTTGTGCCGGAACGCCTTGTAGTTTATTACAGCGGGCACGGGTGAGCTCAAAAACATCGGGATTTTTTTTGTGGGGCATAATGCTCGAGCCCGTAGTAAACTCGGTGGGCAGGCTCACAAAGTTGAAATTCTGACTCATAAACAAACAAACATCGTAAGCCAGTTTCGATAGTGTGCCGGCAATGTTTGCTATGGCAAACGAAACAATTTTTTCAACCTTTCCACGCCCCATTTGCGCATAAACCACGTTGTAGTTCATGTTGTTAAATCCGAGCAGGTCGGTTGTTAACTGGCGGTTTAGCGGGAATGACGAGCCATAACCGGCTGCCGAGCCCAATGGGTTTTGATTGGTAATGTTAAAAGCCGACAAAAGCAATTCCAAATCGTCAGACAAGCTCTCGGCGTAGGCGCTAAACCACAATCCAAACGACGATGGCATGGCCACCTGCAGGTGAGTGTAGCCCGGCATTAAAATGTCTTTTGTTTCTTCGGCGCGTTTTAACAGAATGTCGATGAGGCCCGAGGTTGTTTCGGCAATTTCGTTAATGGCATCGCGGGTAAACAGTTTCAGGTCGAGTAAAACCTGGTCGTTACGCGAGCGTCCGCTGTGAATTTTTTTACCGAGGTCGCCCAGTTTTTCGGTAAGCATAAATTCAACCTGAGAGTGTACATCTTCAACGCCTTCTTCAATCGTAAATTCTCCTTTTTCGGCAATAGCATAAAGGTTTTTCAACTCGGACAGAAGTGTTGGAAGCTGATCTTTTTCAATTAGCCCTACCGATTCGAGCATGGTTACGTGTGCCATTGAGCCCAAAATGTCGTGTGTGGCCAAAAACAGATCCAGTTCGCGATCTTTACCAACAGTAAATTCTTCTATTGCCTTGTTAACAGGTGTACCTTTATCCCAGAGTTTCATTTTAAAATCGTTTGAATACGGCAGGCAGGTTGTGGAGCGAAATCCCGAATGCAACGCTGATGCCACTATTGTTACTAACTGCAAAGATAAAATTTCAAATGAAAGCTTCTTTCATTTTGCCTGAACTAAAGCCTATTGATAACATGCAGAACTGAGCGATGAAACCCGGTGTGGGAAATGGACGTTAGATAAGCTTATTTGAAAGCGATTTTTCTGAGGTAATATTATTAGATTTGCACTTCGTTATTGGTAGCCCTGATGACGAAGCTATTGGGGTTTTACCGGAAAAATTTAAACAATGAAGAGAGTATTTTTTATTATATCTTACCTGATTATTGCTGTTGCTTTATACTCGGCAGCAAGTTTTTATTTCAATTACGATTTTTGCCACACAATGGTAGCCGAAGATGGCCCGCTTGAAAACCTTACAGCGCTGGGTTTGCTCCTGATATCGGTATTGTTTGCTATTCGGCTGTTCAAGCAGTATAAAGACAGGAACAAGCTTTGGGTTGCTTTGAGTTTGATCATTATTATTGGTACATTTTTCGGTTTTGGCGAAGAAATTTCCTGGGGGCAAAGGATATTCTCTGTTGAGACTAAGGGATTTTTTGCCCAACATAATTTTCAGGGCGAGACCAACCTGCATAACCTGGAGATAGGTGGTGTAAACCTGAATAAACTGATTTTCTCGACCGGGCTGGTAGTGGTTTTCGGAACTTATTTTGTTTTAACACTTCTGCTGTATAATAAGTGGCCTTTTTTCACACGAACAATCGATTTGTGGGGTATTCCTGTTCCCAAAATCAAATACTCGGTACTAATATTGGTGTGTACAGCTATCGTTTTACTTATTCCGGAAAGACGAATATGGGAGCTGTGGGAGGCTATATTTGTTACTGTTTTACTGTTGGTATTTATCGATCCTTATAATTCGAAAGAGGCACTTCTTTCTTAAGAACAAACTTTTCAGGAAATTAAAGTTGTTGGATTTAGCCAGCCTTAACTGGTTAAACTGACATTCTTAATTGTTTTTGCCGGATTAATCAGAATTAAAAACAGGATTCCGGTTAATGCGAGTTCGTGTAGTTCGCTTTCTTTAATCAAATTTATGGCTAACGGAATAAAGGTGTTAACCGCCAGTAGAACTATAATATGATGCAGCCGTGGAATCGGAACTCCAAAATCAATTACCAGTTTTCGAATGGCTTTCACCTTCCAGGTGAGTAATGGCAGAATAATAAAGTAACTAATTAGCGCAACAAACATCAGTTTCGAAAAGATGAGGATGTTTAAATCAACTCCGCCAATTTCAAGGTTGTGCAGGTTGGTTTCGCCCTGGTAGTTGTTTTGCATAAAATATTCGCCGGATTGTACCGAAAAAATTCGTTGTCCCCACGAAATTTCTTCTCCCAGTCCGAAAAAGAAAACAAAAGAGGCAAGTGCATTAAAAATTACTTTTTTCCCGCTTTTCTGTTTTTTTGCTTTCACTGCTTTGCTGGCAAAAAGTATCGACCCTAAAAGTAAAAACAGGGCAGTTAAGTATTCTACCCAACCATCCTCGCGAATAACTTTATCAAAAGCTTCTTGTCCAAAATTGCTTTGGCTTTTTCCATAAGCCACAAAACCAATAATCACGGAATAAACTATAATATCGAGAATTGTAATCCACGAAATATTTTTCTTCATTTGTATTCAAATTAAAAATGTGGGCGTAAAATTAGTATTTTTTGTTTTTACGCTTGCTATAATTCAGCACTAATGAATGATCGACGTTTGTACTTTCTGGTTCTTATTCTTCTGCTTTTGATTATTATATCGGCTTTGCCGGTTTTTTTGGTTGGCAACGCTGCTAAATATGCAGAGGTTGGCCGCGAAATGCTGATGAATAACGATTGGATTAACCTCACGATCGGGGGTGCTGCTTACGACCAGAAACCGCCTATGCTGTTTTGGATTGCGGCCGTTACTTTTAAATTGTTCGGTTTGTCGATACCGGCGTACAAATTGGCAGTTCTGTTGTTTTCGTTTATCGGAATTTATTCGACTTACCGGCTGGGGAAACTTTTTTACGGAAAAGAAACCGGATTACTGGCAGCCTTTTTTTGGGTATCGTCTTTGGGATTTCAGCATTTTAACAACGATATACATACCGATACTTTACTGGCCGACTTTGTGGTTTTCGCGGTGTGGCAGTTTTCGGCATATTTAAAAAACCATAAGTGGCACAACTTTTTGCTTGGTGCAGTTGGTGTGGGGTTGTCGATGTTGGCGAAAGGACCGGTGGGAGTTGTAATTCCCGCTGCTGCAATTGGCGGAACGATGTTGGTGCATAAGCAGTGGAAAGAAATTTTTAACTACCGCTGGCTGATTGCCCTGGTTGTTGTGGGTGTTATGATTTTGCCAGCCATGATTGGACTGCTAAACCAGTTTGGCCTTGAGGGAATCAAATTCTATTTCTGGACCAATAATGTTGGGCGTGTTACCGGCTCGTATCACGGAAGCGGTGCCGATTATTCTTTCTATTTCCATACATCGTTATACGTGTTGTTGCCCTGGACCATATTTATGGTTTATGCTTTTATTAAAGAAGCCACAAGCCTGAACAGGATTAGAAAAAATAAATCGAATGATTTTGAAGTAGTAAACATTTTTGCAGTTGTGGTTTATTTGGGAATCCTGTCGGTAGCCAAACAGCAAAATCCACACTATATGCTTTCGGCAGTTCCTTTTATGTATATCATTACTGCCAAATGGACCGTGCGTTTATTTTCTTCCGAAGAACGGTTAAAATCCCGAAATAGAATTGCCATTATAAATAAAGTAATTGCCGTTGTTGGACCACTAATATTATTGGTATTGCCGATTGTGGTGTTTCCTGAAAAACGTTTCTGGTTTTGGGGTATATACGCGTTGCTTTATGCCGGGTTGGGTATAATGGTTGTAAAAAAGATTAATTTTCAGAGGCAGATTGTAATGCTAACCTTTACCATTGCATTAATGCTGTTTACCGTAAATGTAAACATGTTGCCCAATATGCTTAAGTTTCATACTTCGATTGAGGCTGCTGAAATTTTTAACGAAAAGGCCCCCGAAAACTCAACGCTGAGTATTTATACTGAGAAAGCCAGGCTTTGGAATTTGTTTCTGTATTCAAAATCTCCGGGTAAATATCTTATGGAAAAAGAAGATCTGGAAGCATTTTTGCCAAAACCGGGAGCATGGATTTATACCTCGGAGGCAGGTTATAATGATATGCTTGAAATGGAATTGAATATGAATGTGGTTAAGAAATTTACAGAGCACAAACAACTGACCGGTCAATCGGCCAGGTTTTTAAATCCTAAAACCAGGGCAAGCAGATTTAATACCATGTATCTGGTTGAGCTGAGATAAATAATTCAAAACATCGTTTTTCCCCTGCGTCGAATTGAAAACTGAGCAATCAGTAGCTATTCCTTTGTGCATTTTGAGAAAAATAGCCTCCGACAAACATTTTTACGATCAATAAATGATTCCCTGATAGTGGTTTGTGCTTCAGTGTTTAATCAATATTGGGCGATTATACTTCGCTGTGGTAATGGTCTCCATCTTTCGTTGAGGTATTATTCTTTCTCCTGTATTTAATTCTCCCTGGTTTTATTATAGAAAGCCACAAGTGTCCATTAAAAAAATTGGATAATGAAAAAGAATCTTCCGTTTCTCGGTGTTATGCTCAGAAATACAGCGAGTTATGTTTTTGTAGAATAGCCCCGCCACTATTCATCCTCCTGAGTTGCCTGTCATTACGGGCATAGCGAGGAATCTAACTCACTTATAGTGGCCATTAATGATAAAAAGTAATCTTTAAGTAGTGTTTTGATGGTTAATTGTGTCCAGAAATATCAAAACGGCAATAAAAAACACACATGGATATCAAAAAGGCAAAATAAAGTATCAAATATTAATAATTTGTTAAGCGAATTAATATGAGAGGTGCAAGTTGGGGTATGAGTGAGAAAAAGTGCATTTATTTGAATCAGGAAACAAAAAAACGAGGGTGAAGAATTGTAAAAGATGTAAAAACGCAAATAGCCCCTTGAAAAAATGGGGTGTAATAAATTGAAAAATAAAAAAGCAGTTTAACTTTTAAAAATAACGATTATGAAAAAAACACTACTGATTACATCAAGCTTCTTACTTCTATTTGTTGTGTCAATTTCAAATGTTAAAGCTCAGGAGTGGAGCACAGGTTTAGACATTTACAGTAGTTATTTATGGCGTGGTGCCAAGTTTGGAACAGGGGCAGCTTTGCAGCCGGGTGTTGAGTTTAGTGCAGGAGGATTTGCCATTGGAGCGTGGGGATCATATAGCACCGGTGCCGAGGAAGCTGCTGAGGCCGACCTTTACATCGGTTATGGTTTCGATTTGGGCGAAAATGCTTCATTAAGCTTTACCTTAACTGATTATTACTTTCCGTTTGAATCGGATTGGACAGAAGGAGAATCGCACTACTTCGAACCAATGGTTAGCCTGGGAGTTGGTGCTTTTACTTTTACTGCCGCCTATATGGAAGGACTTGGTGATGACGAGATCAACACTACGAGCGACTTGTATTTAGAGGCAGCAGTTTCTGCAGGCCCGGTTGACATTACTCTTGGTGGTGGCGACGGACAATATACCGATGATGGCGATTTCAACATTTGTAACATCATGGTGGGAACCTCAAAAGAAATTCAGATTTCGGAAAGCTTTACGCTGCCGGTTTCAGGAGCTGTTATGCTTAATCCTTCAACCGGAGGATTCCATATTGCAGTTGGTATCTCACTGTAACAGCGAAGATATTTTGACATGAAACGAGTCCAAAGCTCGGGCTCGTTACATCTTATAAATTAAAAATCAAACAATATTAAATAAGATGAAAAAAATTGAAGCAGTAATACGCAAATCAAAATTTGAAGAGGTAAAAGACGCGCTGTATGAAGCAGGCATTGAATTCTTCTCTTTCTGGGATGTAAGAGGAGTTGGGCAGGCTCGCGAAGGTCGTTCTTACCGCGGTATTGTTTACGATACCAGTACAATCGAAAGAATAAAATTATCCATAATCGTTCGCGATAAGAATGTTGACAAAACAGTTCAGGCCATTTTAGGATCAGCCCGAACAGGCGAGATTGGTGACGGCAAGGTGTTCGTTGTTCCTATCGAAGAGTCATACCGAATCAGAACCGGAGAGCATGGCGATGAATCACTTTTTATTAAAGGAAAAGAGGAGTAGTAACTGAAAAAAGATTAGATTATCATGGAAGAAACTTTACAAGGCCTACAAATAGGTATAGATAATATGTGGTTATTGGTTGCTGCATTTCTGGTAATGTTCATGCAGCCGGGATTTGCCCTGGTAGAGGCAGGTTTTACACGATCGAAGAACACCGCCAACATCTTAATGAAAAACCTGATGGACTTTTCAATTGGTTCTATATTGTATTGGATCATTGGTTTTACAATTATGTACGGAGACTCAATCGGAGGATTTATTGGAATGCCGGACCTTTTCTTTATGAGTGATGGTTTTGGCGATAACTATTCTGATTATGCCGACCTGTTTTTCCAAACTGTATTTGCTGCCACTGCTGCCACTATTGTTTCGGGAGCCATGGCTGAAAGAACCGAGTTTAAAGCCTACTTGATTTTTAGTATTGTAATTACGGTAGTTATTTACCCAATTTCAGGCCACTGGACCTGGGGTGGTGGTTGGTTGAGCCAACTTGGATTCCACGATTTTGCCGGTTCATCTATTGTTCACTCTGTTGGTGCATGGGTTGGTTTAGCCGGTGCGTCTATAATCGGACCCCGTTTGGGGAAATACGGAAAAGACGGAAAGGCGAATGCAATTCCGGGTCACAACCTGGCGTTGGGAGCATTGGGTGTATTCATCCTGTGGTTTGGGTGGTTCGGATTTAATCCCGGCTCACAGTTAGCTGCTGCCGGTACTGATAACGCTGTTGCAATTGGCCACATTGCCGTAACAACTAACCTGGCTGCTGCCGCCGGTGCTGTTACTGCCATGTTGGTTGCCTGGTTCCGATACAAACGTCCGTCACTTTCCATTTCGTTGAACGGTGCATTGGCCGGTTTGGTTGCCATTACTGCCGGTTGCGATGCTGTTAATCCTATGGGAGCATTATTCATCGGTATTATTGCAGGCTTCATTCTGCCATTTGCTGTTGAATTCTTCGATAAGGTATTAAAAGTTGACGACCCTGTTGGGGCCATCTCTGTTCACGGTGTGGGTGGTGCATTTGGTACACTGGCTGTTGGTTTGTTCTCAACCTCTGAAGGCCTGTTTTATGGGCACGGAACAAAATTACTGGGTATTCAGGCCGTGGGTGTGTTAGCATTCTTTGCCTGGGCATTCGGTTTAGGTTTAGTATTATTCTTCATCCTGAAGAAAACAAATATACTGCGCGTTTCTAAGCGCATTGAAGAAGAGGGCCTCGATGTTTACGAACATGGTGAGAGTGCCTACAACTAAAATCTTCTTCAGCTTTTAAGTCTGTAGCTGTCTGTTTGTGGCCCCGTCGTTGGGCGGGGCCATTTTTCTTTTCAACTATACGACTCGGAAAAGGATTAAAACATTAACTGCATAATATATTTCGTTTTACATTGAATTAAGGTTAAGGGTAGTTATTGGTTAGTTTAATTAGATTAAAAGAATCGGAAACCGACTGCAATTTGTAGTCGGTTTTTTGTTGATAAAAATGCAAGCTTTTAAGTGAAAGTATTTGAGGCTTATGTATTTTTGTCACTTCTAAAAAATGTAGAAATTATGATGCAGACTTGGTTCGAGAGTAAAGTAAAATATATGAAAGTTTCCGAGAGCGGAAGCGAATCGATGGTAACCGAAAACTTTTTGCTGGATGCCGTGTCGTACACCGATGCCGAAACGCGGATTATCCGTCAGATGCAACAAATGGTTCGTGGCGGAGAGTTTCAGATTGTTGACATTAAAAAATCGCGTATTGCCGAAGTTTTTCCATTCGAAAATGGCGAGTGGTGGTTTAAAGCAGCCATTAATCTGGTTACAATTGATGAGGACGCTGGTAAGGAGAAAAAAATAAAAACAAATTACCTGATAATGGCCGACGATATTAAGGAAGCCCTTAATCGTTTGGATGAAAGTTTGGAATACCTCGTAATTCCTTTTGTGGTTACTTCGTTGGCGGTTAGCCCGATTGTAGATGTTTTTCCTTATAATCCTGAGGAAGCACAAATCCCTGAGGGTTTTGTTCCGGTAGCAGAAGCTGAGGAGAAAAGGAATCCGATTTTTACTGATGGTGTAAATCCGTTTACCGAAGATGAGTCGGAAGATGCTCCGTCAGAAGAGGAGCCTGAAGTTGCTGAAACTCCTGAAGAAACTGAAGATTCTGACGAAGAAGAAACAGAAGAATAGCATAAAAAAATAGCAGTCCGCCTGTGAGAAATTAGCAGGCCGACTGCCTTTTGAGTTAATTATTAAGTAGTTGACGAAAAATAGTCGCTATAAGTTCACCATCACTTTGTAGTAACTGAATTTGCAACGCATCTCCGGATCGAATTGGTAGTAGGCAATAGCAATCCGGCAAATGTCTTGTATTGTTTCGTAAATCTCTGCTACTTCTTTTTTGCCGTAAGTATCCAGTTCGGTGTCTCCCTCTAAGGCAATAAAAAAATCTTCGAATTGACTGATTCGATTGGCACAAACAAGAATCTTGTCGAACAAGGCATCGGGAGTTCCTTTTTCGCTGATCTGTTGCCTTGTGCTTTCGTTTAAATTGGCGGCAAATGTTTTCAGAAATTTAAACAGGCTGATGTGGTCGCCGTTTTTGGCATCGCTAAAATAGTCGGTATAGCCAGTGATACGGAAAAATTCTTTTAAAAAGGCCTTGTCTTGTTTAAAGTCAACTTTTAAGGAAGCTCTCAGAACTTTTAGGTGTTGCAGCCCTTCAACCATAATTTCGTGCCATTCGCGATAGCGTTCATCTTCCAAAACATCCAGATTTTCAGTGTAGTGTTTGTCGATGATGTCATCAATCCAAACCATTAAGGATGTTGCGAATTCCGGATCCCATTCATTTCGCAGAATCGATAACTCGTAGATGTTTTCTTTAAAGGTTTTTGCAATTTGCTGACAAGCTAAAATGGTGGCGGTACTGGTAGGACAAATGGTTAATGTTTCCATACAAGCGGTTTTTTGTAGTTAGAAGATGTAACAAAGCTACGGAGTACTGCTGAAATATGCCTAATTGTAAAGTAGTAATATACAATGTTTTATAACTATGTTATGGAACTATGTTTCATAACTGTGTTCTATAATATGTTTATTGGCCCAGCAAAAGCGGTATTTTCTGAACCAGGTGGGGAACAAGTAAAGATAGTTGGTATTTCTAAGTTGTTGAAAAACAGAGTTTTATTTGTGTCTTTTTTTCAGTTCGCGAACCACATCTTCAATACGGTAGCCTTTATGTGTAAGCAACACTACCAAGTGATAAAGCAAATCGCCGGCTTCATACATAAAGTTTTCGTCGTCGTTGGCCATAGCTCCAATAATGGTTTCAACAGCTTCCTCTCCAACTTTTTGGGTAATTTTTCGTGTGCCTTTTTGAAAAAGAGAAGTGGTGTACGAACCTTCCGGCATTTCGGCTTTGCGTTTGTCGATAAAATCCTGCAGGTAGCTCAGGAATTGAATATCGTTGCCCGTGTTGGCTTCTTCAAAACAGGTGTCGTCGCCTTTGTGGCAAACCGGCCCAACAGGATTTACTTTTATAAGCAACGTGTCATTATCGCAATCAATGGCCATTGAAACAACATTCAGAAAATTTCCCGATTCCTCGCCTTTGGTCCACAAACGGTTTTTGGTGCGGCTAAAAAAGGTTACTTTACCAATTTCCTGTGTTTTCGCAAGCGCATCTTCGTTCATAAAACCAAGCATCAATACATTTTGCGTTTCTGCATCCTGAATGATGGCCGGAATTAGCCCGTCCATTTTATTGAAATCGATTTTTGAAATATCTGTCAGCTGTCTCATAATTTTTAGTCCGAAGTCCGGAGCCTGAAGCCCGGAGTAATTTAAAATTCTGTAATTGTGTTGCGAAGTTACTATTTTGATTGGCTATCGAACTACAATGCCTTTGTCTTTTAAGTATTTCTTAAGAACCGGAATTGGAATTTCGTTGTAATGGAAGATACTGGCAGCCAGTCCGGCATCGGCTTTCCCCTTGGTAAAAACATCAACAAAATGCTCTTCGGCACCTGCGCCGCCCGATGCAATAATCGGAATCTTCA
Organism: Draconibacterium orientale; assembly: GCF_900111425.1. Classification (NCBI taxonomy): domain Bacteria; kingdom Pseudomonadati; phylum Bacteroidota; class Bacteroidia; order Marinilabiliales; family Prolixibacteraceae; genus Draconibacterium; species Draconibacterium orientale. The sequence goes on from NZ_FOHT01000007.1 coordinate 113,587, forward strand.
GCATATCGGCCATTTTCGAAAGCTCTTTGTTGGCAAAGCCATTTTTTGTTCCGTCGTGGTTCATCGATGTAAAAAGTATTTCTCCGGCACCACGGTCTTCAGCTTCTTTTGCCCACGAAAACAGTTCTTTGTCGGTTGGAATGCGGCCACCATTTACGGTAACTGTCCAGTGCTCATTTTCATCACCACGCGCATCGACGGCAACTACAACAAACTGGCTTCCAAAATTCAGCGCCAGGTCGTCGATTAGTTTCGGATTACGAACCGCCGATGAGTTGATGGAAATTTTATCGGCGCCTGCAGCCAAAAGTTTTTCGGCATCGCCCAATTCGCTGATTCCGCCACCAACCGTAAACGGAATGTTGATATGCGCTGCAATACGTTTTACCAGCTCCACAAAAGTTTTGCGGCCTTCGTGTGTTGCCGTAATATCAAGAAAGCACAATTCGTCGGCACCATCGGCTGCATATTTTGCAGCCAGTTCAACGGGATCGCCCACTTCTTTAATGTCAACAAAGTTGATTCCCTTAACGGTTTGTCCGTTGCGGATATCGAGGCATGGTATTATTCGTTTTGCAAGCATTACCAGAGTTTAAAGTTTCGAGTTTAAAGTTCAATGTTTTGCCTACTGCATTTTGCCAATTGCCTTTTTCCTGGGCAAATGATTGCAGGTTGCCAATTCATGAACTATGAGATGAACTCTTCAATCTGTTTCAAAGTTATTCTATTTTCATAGATGGCTTTCCCGGTAATTACGCCCGGAACGCCCATTTCATCTAATTTTAATATGTCGTCCATGGTGGCAATTCCGCCGCTGGCAATAATTTCCACTTCGGGAAGCGTTTTCATAATGTCGGCGTACAGTTCAAAAGCCGGGCCGCTCAGCATTCCGTCGCGGCTAATATCTGTTGAAATTACTTTGCTGATTCCCTGTTTGTGGAATTCGGCGATAAAATCGATAACCGCCAGTTCAGTAGTTTCCAGCCAGCCACTTACGGCAATATTGCCGTCTTTGGCGTCGGCACCCAGAATGATTTTTTCGCTACCGAATTTCTCCAGCCAGCTCAGAAAAGTTTCTTTTTCTTTTACGGCAATACTTCCGCCGGTAACCATTGCTGCTCCTGAGTTAAAAGCAATTTCCAAATCTTTATCCGATTTTAGTCCGCCACCAAAGTCGATTACTAAATTGGTTTTTCCGGCAATGGTTTCAAGCACTTTATAATTTACAATGTGTTTGGCTTTTGCCCCGTCCAAATCAACAAGGTGTAAACGTGTAATTCCTGCATCTTCAAACATTTTTGCAACTTCCAGCGGGTTTTCGTTGTAAACCGTTTTCTGGTTGTAATCGCCTTGAGAAAGTCGCACGCATTTGGCGTCAATCAGGTCGATGGCAGGAATTATTTCTATTTTTTTTGTCATTATTTCTTTTTATAAATTTCCCCTCTGTTTCCGGCATTGGTGATGAGAATTAATAATTCTTCTCCATCAATTATTGTAAATAATTCTAATGTTCCTTACTCTTAACCGGAAATAATCAGATGTGTCTTTTAATTTCTTTATGTCAAGCAACTGATGAGAAAATGGATTTTCTTTGAGAAGGTTGAGTTTTTGCCTGATATTGCTCTTTAGCGCTGGTGTTTGCGCATTAAGGAATTTCAAGGCTTTTTTATGAATTTTCAGGGAATACATTAAAACTTATCTTGAACATCATCCCAATCAACAAAATCACTTAGATCGCCTTTGTCCAATTTGTTCTGAATTGAATAAAGTTCCTTTTGTTCTTCAGCAGTAAGAACATCAGGATCTTCCTCGTAGATTTTGTAACTTCCTTTGGGGAGTTGTTTTAAAAGCCCTCTGAATAAATTATAGACTTTTTCAGATATGTCAATTGTAATTGTTTTCATCACATTACAAAATTACAATAACTTACTCATCTTCCAAAATCATCTTCAGTACTGCCTGTGCAGTAATTTCACGGTTATAGGCTTCGTCAACAACAATTGAATTTGGGCTGTCGATAACACCATCAGTCACAATCATGTTTCGACGTACCGGCAAACAGTGCATAAATTTGGCATTGTTTGTTAAAGCCATTTTTGCTTCATCCACGGTCCAGCTCATGTCCTTTGATAATATCTGTCCATAATCGGTATATGATGCCCAGTTTTTGGCGTAAATAAAATCAGCACCTTCAAACGCTTTTTTCTGGTCGTACTCTACTTTTACATCGCCCATAAATTCGGGTGCCAGTTCGTAGCCTTTCGGGTGGGTAACCACCAGTTCGTAATCGGTTTCGCGCATCCACTCAACAAACGAGTTGGCAACAGCCTGCGGCAAAGCGCGGGGGTGTGGTGCCCAGGTAAGAACTACTTTTGGCTTTTCAACTTTTTTGTGCTCTTCAATGGTTACCAGGTCGGCAAAACTTTGCAGCGGGTGGCGGGTTGCTGCTTCCATACTTACTACCGGAACGCCCGCATATTCAACAAACTGGCTCAGGATTTTTTCAGCATAGTCGTCTTCGCGGTTTTCAAATTTGGCAAAAGCACGCACGCCAATTACATCGCAATATTTTCCGATTACCGGAATGGCTTCGCGCAGGTGCTCGGCATTTTTGCCGTCCATTACTACGCCCATTTCCGATTCCAGCTGCCAGCTGTCTTCGTTTACGTTCATCACCATGGTGTTCATGCCCATGTTCATGGCTGCTTTTTGGGTGCTCAGGCGCGTACGCAAACTTGAGTTGAAAAATACCAAAACCATGGTTTTGTTTTTCCCCAGGTGCTGAAAACCAAACTTGTTGTTTTTTACTTCGAATGCGGTTGCCAGCGCTTTTTCAATGCTGGGAATATCTTTTACTGATGTGAATTTTTTCATGTTTTAAAATTTGAAAATGGAAGCACGAAGACCGAAGTTTCAGCTTCCATAGTTTATATTTTTGCCTTTTATCTTTTAACTTTTGCTCCCGACGCTAGTGGCCGGGATTTGGCGTTGGCCGATTTTCAATTCGCTTCGCTCAACTTTTACCTTTTACCTTGGACGAACTTGTCCGTTGCCTTCAATTATCCATTTGTAGCTGGTAAGCTCTTCCAATGCCATTGGCCCGCGGGCGTGCAGTTTTTGTGTACTGATGCCAATTTCGGCTCCCAGTCCAAACTGTGCGCCGTCGGTATAAGCGGTTGATGTATTGGAATACACGGAAGACGCATCTACCATTTTACGAAACATTTCTATTCGTTCCTGGTTTTCAGAAATAATTGCTTCGCTGTGTTTTGATGAATGTGTATTGATGTGGTTCAAAGCTTCATCAAAAGAACCTACGGTTTTTATCGACATTTTCATCGATAAGAATTCTGTTCCGAATGATTCTTCAGTGGCTTCAAACAAGAGCTCCGCCGGGTAAACCTGTTTTATTTGTTGGTATGCTTTTTCATCAGCATAAATCACCACCTGTTCTTCCGAAAGTTTTTTGGCAAAGTTATTCAGCTCATTCAACCGACTTTCGTGAATTAGTAAACAATCCAAGGCATTGCAAACCGAAGGACGACGCGTTTTTGCATTGAAAATAATTTCGCGGCCTTTTTCGGCATCGCCAAATTCATCGAAATAGGTGTGGCATATTCCGGCACCGGTTTCAATTACCGGAATGGTGGCATTTTCGCGTACAAAGTTGATCAGTCCCTGGCTTCCGCGCGGAATGATCAAATCGATGTATCCGTGAGCACGCAACATTTCGTTGGTTTCTTCGCGCCCGGCAGGAAGCAGTGTAACGGTGTTTTCGTCGAACCCGAACTTCTTAAGCACATTGCGGATAATAGAAACAATGGCCTGGTTGGAGTAAATGGCATCGCTGCCACCTTTTAAAACACAGGCGTTTCCCGATTTCAGGCACAAAGCAAAAACATCGAAAGTTACATTCGGGCGGGCTTCATAAATAATCCCGATTACACCAAAGGGTACGGTAACTTTTTTGATTTTCAGGCCATTTTCGCGAACCGTTTCTTTTAAGGTTTTTCCAACCGGACTTTCAAGGCGGGCAACGTTTTCCATGTCGGAGGCAATGCCTTCTATTCTTTCTTCCGATAATTTCAGTCGGTCGAATTTTGGATCTTGCGGATCCATACGATCCAGATCTTTTTGGTTTTCGGCAAGAATAATTTCCGATTGTGTCCTTGCTTCGTTGGCCAGCTCCAATAACAAATGTTTAACCTGATCGTCATTCACCAGGTTTAACTTTCGCGATGCTTCCAGCGTTTTTTTAAGCTGTTGTTCTATCTTCATAGGCAATGGTCTTTCAGTGAAAAACCCTCTCCCGGGGGAGGGAGAGGGAGCTCAGAATATGTTCAAATTAAGGCATCAAAAAAAAGGGAGTAAGGGTAGTTTGCCGTGGCAGACAAACTTCGTTAAAGGTTACTCTGAGCTTTTTTATATTCTAAATTAATGTTTCGTTTGTTTTATATTCTAAATACAAATAATCGTAATGTATTACCGGTTTTTGCTTGTCGGATTGCTTCTCTATTTCAATCTTTTCAGAGCCATACGAGGCTTTTCCCATGCCGACAAACTCGCCGTTTATGCTTGTTATTTTTATTAAATCTCCTTTTTTGAATTCGCTTTCAACTTTCTCAATTCCCACAGGAAGCAAGCTAACGGCCTTGTCGGAAAGCAGTGCTTTTCGTGCTCCTTCGTTGATTTGCACCTGGCCTTTCGTGAACCCATCGGAATAGCCAATCCATTTTTTTACTCCGCTCGATGGTTTCTCGTTAGGTACGAAAAAAGTGTGCTTTAAGTTTTTTGATTTGTCGAGCAGATCGACAAGAATATTTGCGCGGGTTCCGTTGGCTACATGAACACCAATTCCATCGCCGGCCACTTTTTTTGCAATTCGGAATTTGGTAAGCATACCACCGCGGCCAAAATCCGATCGTTCAGAAGAAATGGCATCTTGCGGGGCTTTGTCGTTAACCTGAATACGCTCGATCAGTTCGGCTCCTTCGCTATCGGGGTGAGCGGTGTAAACTCCATCGATATTGCTGAGGATGATCAGTGCTTCGGAATCAACCATCGACGCGATCAACCCTGAAAGTTCGTCGTTGTCGGTAAACATCAGTTCGGTTACCGAGATGGTATCGTTTTCGTTAACAATCGGTATCACTTTGTTTTCCAGTAAGGTGGTGATACAGTTTTTCATGTTCAGGTAATGGCGGCGGCTCGAAAAATTTTCCTTGGTGGTGAGCACCTGCGCACAGGTTAATCCTTCTTCGTGGAAAAAATCGGAATAGCGCGATATTAATTTTACCTGACCCAGTGCAGCCCATAACTGTCGTTGCGAAACGGCATCCGACTTTTTTGTTTCTTTCATTACAGCGCGGCCTGCAGCAACTGCTCCCGATGAAACCAAAACCACCTCGACACCATTTTTTTGCAAATGAGCAATTTGGTCAACCAGGTGGGCAATGCGCGCTACGTTTAGCGTTCCGTCGGCTTTGGCCAGCACATTGCTGCCTACTTTTACTGTTATTTTTTTATAGCGGGTCTGCACCGTTTTTAGTTGTCTTTTATTTTTTTGTATGAGGCTAAAACTCCCAGAATAAGCGAAGAGCTAAAGCCTTTGTGTTCCATTTCGTTCAGGCCGGTAATCGTTACGCCCATCGGGGTGGTTACTTTGTCGATCTCTCTTTCAGGGTGGTGCCCCGACTGCAATAGCAATTCGGTTGCGCCTTTTACCGTTTGTGCCGTAATTAGCTGAGCCATTTCGGCGCTAAAACCAATTTCGATACCACCTTGCATGGCCGCACGAATGTAACGGAGTGCATAAGCAATTCCGCACGACGAAAGTACCGTTGCTGCGGCCATCAGTTCTTCGGGAATCTCGATGGTTTTTCCCAGTTTGTCGAACAGTTCAACCACATACGCGCGGTAGGGCTCGGTGTTGCCGTTTGCCGAAATACAGGTTAACGATTCCTGCAAAGCAATTGCGGTGTTGGGCATTACCCGGAAAATAGGAATGTCGTTTCCGGCCATTTCTCCAAGGGTATCGATACCTACACCGGCAACAATGGAAATGAAAATCTTCTCCGGCGACAAAATGGGCTTCAGGTTGTTAATTACTCCCTCGATATGATAGGGTTTTACGGCAACAATAATCACATCAGCATCTTTTGCTGCATCCAGGTTATTGTGGAAAGCATGAATTCCCAGATCGCTCATTTTTTCGAGTGTCGCTTCTTTTCTGTCGGAAACGGAGATGTTGCCTGCATCAACAGAGCCCGATTTTAAAAGGCCAAGCGCAATGGCGCCTCCCATGTTTCCTACGCCGATTATTGCTATTTTTTTATTTTCCATTTTGTCGAATTTAGAAAATGTAGTTTTTAAATCATTATTTATTCAGCGAACGAGTCCAGTACATCTGCAAACGCTGCTAAAAAGGTGTCGGCTTGTTCGATTGTTAAGCTGAGTGGTGGCAACAGCCTGATAATGTTTTGCCCCGATACGCCGGTGAAAATTCCGTAATCGAAAAGCAGTTTTTTGCGAATTTCGGCAATGGGCTGTTTAAATTCCAACCCGATCATTAATCCTTCTCCTCTGATTTCGAACTCAGCATTCATTTCCGCCAGTTTACCCATCAGGTAATTTCCAACTTGTTCAGCATTCTCAACCAGGTTTTCGTCTTCCATTACATCCAGAACTGCAATGGCTGCAGCACAAGCCAGGTGGTTGCCACCAAAAGTGGTTCCGAGCATGCCAAACCAAGGCTCAATTTCCGGTTGAATGAGTACGCCGCCAATTGGGAATCCGTTACCCATTCCTTTGGCCATGGTAACAATGTCGGGTTTTATATCCGTATGCTGGTAGGCGAAGAATTTTCCGCTTCGTCCGTAACCCGACTGTATTTCATCCAGAATTAAAACGGCCACATATTTTTCGGTTAGCTGTTTCAGTTTTTTCAGGAATTCGATGTCGGGAACATGTATTCCGCCGATTCCCTGAATTCCCTCAACAATTACAGCCGCCACATCGCCTTTTTTTAATGCTTCTTCCGTTGCATTAATGTCGTTAAAAGGCAGGATAAGCGCATTGTCGGTTTCGTTAACCGGAGCAATAATTTTTGGATTATCGGTAATGGCAACAGCCGCCGAAGTACGTCCGTGAAAACCTTTTTTATAAGAGATAATCTTCTTTTTACCGGTTATAAATGACGCCAGTTTTAGTGCATTTTCGTTGGCTTCGGCACCCGAGTTACACAGAAATAGCTGATAGTCTTCGCAGCCCGATTGCATGCCTAATTTTTCGGCGAGTTCCTTTTGTAGGGGATTTTGTACTGAATTCGAATAAAATCCGATTTGCTGAAGCTGTTTGCTTATCTTTTCAACATAAGTGGGGTGGCTGTGCCCGATCGAAATTACCGCATGCCCGCCATAAAGGTCGAGGTATTTTTTCCCGTTCTCATCCCAAACATAACAGCCTTCTGCTTTTACAGGAGTGATGTCGAAAAGTGGATATACGTTAAATAGTTTCATATTTAATTCTTTCTCGCAGATTTCGCTGAAAACGCTGATCTTGTTTGCGTTAATCTGCGTTATCCGCGTGCAATTATTTTGCCTTTTACCTTACTAAAACGCTACCGGTTTCAAACTCAGTCCGGCTTTTTCATCCAGGCCAAACATCAGGTTCATGTTCTGAACTGCCTGGCCCGATGCGCCTTTTATTAAATTGTCGGTTAAGCTGATTATTACCAGTTTGTTGCCGTGTTTCTCCAGATAGATTACGCCTTTGTTGGTGTTTACTACTTGTTTTACTCCCGGGTTTTTGTCGGTTACAAAAACGAACGGGTGATCGGCATAATAATCTTCGTATAATTCGTTAGCCTCTTCCAGCGTTCCATCGAATTTGGTATAACAGGCTACAAAAATACCACGTGTGTGGTTTCCGCGAATCGGTACAAAGTTGAAGTCTTTTTCAAATCCCGGCTGCAATTGTGTCAGGCTTTGAATGATCTCTCCTTCGTGCTGATGCTGGAAAATTTTGTATGCCGAAACATTGCTGCTTCGCCAGCTAAAATGCGAAGTTGCTGTTGGCTTTTGCCCGGCACCGGTTGATCCGGTAATTGACTGAACATGAATTTCATCCTGCAGTAAATCATTCGCTGCAAGTGGCAACAGTGCCAGCTGAATGCCGGTGGCAAAACACCCCGGATTGGCAATTCGTTCTGATGATTCAATTTCTTCGCGGTTTAATTCAGGTAAACCGTAAACAAAGTCGTTGCCTTCTCTTTTAAGTCTGTAGTCGTGGCTTAAGTCGATAATTTTCAAATATTGTGGGAAAGTATTTTTCTCCATGAATTCGATCGACTTGCCATGGCCCATACAAAGGAAAATTACATCCACCTCGTTAAAAGGCATTTGGTCGGTGAATTTGATTTCGGTTTCACCCAGTAAATCAATGTGTACATCCGAAACCGGGTTGCCTGCGTTGCTGGTACTTTGTACAAAACCAATTTCGGCGTGCGGATGATTCAGTAAAATTCTCAACAGCTCTCCGGCAGTGTACCCGGCTCCTCCTATTATTCCAACTTTAATCATTTGATTAACGATTGTAGATTAACGATTTTTGATTTCAGATTTTTCCTTCGAAATTCAATATTCGTTAATCATCATTCAACATTCTTACAAACTTCCGTTTACCTTATTATATATTTTCAACGAGTTTGATAAGATTTTGGTAAACCCTTTTACATCGTCGGCGGTCCATGCTTCAACGGTTTCGCCGTATTGGCCAAATCCTGAATTCATTAAATCGTGCTCCGATTCAATACCAACCAGTTCGAAGTTGTAAGGTCTCAGTTTTACGATCACTTTTCCGGTTACGTTTTCCTGAGTCGATTCCAGGAAATCTTCGATGTTACGCATTACCGGCTCCTGGTACATGGCTTCGTGCAGGAACATGCCGTACCAGTTGCCCAACTGCTCTTTCCAGTACGATTGCCATTTGGTAAGCGTATGTTTTTCCAGCAGGTGGTGGGCTTTAATGGTAATAAGCGGTGCCGCAGCCTCAAAACCAACGCGGCCTTTAATTCCAATAATAGTGTCGCCAACGTGTGTGTCGCGGCCAATGGCATATTTCGAAGCAACGGCTTCCAGTGCACGAATTACATCAGGGCCGTTTTCGTAAAATTCACCATCAAGCGAAACCAGTTCGCCTTTTTCAAAACCCAATTCAATGGTTTTTGGCTCGGTGGCTTCCAACTGACTAGGATAAGCTTCTTCATGAAGATTTTTGTCGGTGGTCAATGTTTCTTTTCCGCCAACGCTGGTTCCCCAAAGTCCCTGGTTAATCGAGTATTCCATTTTTGTGAAATCGGCTTCGAAACCATATTTTTTCAGGTAATCAATTTCGTACTGACGGGTAAGCAACATATCGCGGGTTGGTGTAATGATTTCAATCTCGGGAGCCAGCACCTGGAAAGTAAGGTCGAAACGAATCTGGTCGTTTCCGGCACCGGTACTACCATGAGCGATGTATTTTGCCCCAATTTCTTTAGCATACTCGATAATGGCGATGGCCTGAAATGCTCTTTCGGAACTTACCGAAATAGGGTAGGTGTTATTACGCAAAACATTGCCAAAAACCATATAGCGAATACATTTTTCGTAATACTCGTTAGTTACGTCGAGTGTAATGTGCTCAACCGCGCCTAATGCTAACGCGCGTTCTTCAATGGCTTTTAATTCTTCGTCGGAGAAGCCGCCAGTGTTGGCAATTGCCGTGTAAACGTCGTAACCTTTTTCTTCTTTCAGGTATTTTACACAAAACGATGTGTCTAAACCTCCGCTAAATGCCAGTACTAATTTTTTACTCATGTCTCAATATCTTTATAAGAGCGACGGCGTTTGTTATTCAACTTAAGTATGTAGCTGTTTGTTGAATAGCGAGATGCCACTCTACTTGTTTTTATCTGTTATTTTATTTTTCTTTTTTGCAACCCCCACAAAACGTTTGGGTAGAAGGTCGAGCAGGCTGCGTTTCCGAATTCCGTTTCCGTTGGTGTATGTTGGTTTTTCCCATGCCGGGTCGTAAAGCATTCCGGTGCACAGGCATTTTGTACGGCCGGTGCGCTCCAGAATATCGTGGTTTATACATCCCTGGCAACCTTTCCAGAACTGGTCGTCTAACGTCAATTCCGAGAATGTAACCGGACGATAACCCAGTTCGTGGTTAATTTTCATGACGGCCAAACCGGTTGTTAACCCAAATATTTTTGAGTTCGGGTATTTCTTGCGCGACAGCTCGAAAGCCTTCTTTTTAATCGCTTTTGCAAGACCTATTCCACGGTATTCTTTACCAACAATTAAACCCGAGTTGGCCACAAAGCCTTTTTCCTGCCAGGTTTCTATGTAGCAGAAACCAGCGAAACTGTCTCCTTCAAGGGCTATAATTGCTTTTCCCTCCTTCATTTTCGAAGCAAGGTATTCAAATGTACGACGCGCAATTCCGGTGCCGCGTTGTTTCGATGCACTGTCGATAGCGTCGTTTATGTCGTCGATAAATTTCAGGTGTTTTTCGCCGGCAATTAAAACTTTAATATTTTCTAAACTCTTCATCTTTCGATCTACAATTTGTCGTTAAGCTTTGGCAGAATTTTTATTAATGCCTCTGTCAAATCATTTTTCGATATTCCTTCCCTTTGTATTATTAATATAGTATCGTCTCCTGCAACGGTGCCTAAAATTTCCCACGGACTAGTCGAATCGATTACGGCTGCAATGCTGCTGGCGTATCCGGGTAATGTGCGTAAAACTGCCAGGTTGCCCGAAAACTGTATGTCTTTAAATCCGTCGGCCAGGTAATTTATACGGTTAACGTGTTCTGAATTGTTTCTTTCCGTTTCCCCGTTTTCAGCAATTGTATAAACGTATCCTTTAGCCGGATGGGGCACTTTGGCTACCTGCAACACTTTTAAATCGCGCGATAATGTAGCTTGTGTCAGTTCAAATCCCCGGCGTTTTAATTCAACCAATAATTCGTCCTGGCTGTGTACACTGCCTCGTTGTATTATTTTTCGTATTTCTCGTTGTCGTTGTACTTTATTCTTCATTGAATAAATATTCATTTATGGTGCAAAAATATTCATTTTTATAAAAGAACTGGTAAGAATTTCAGAATATTTTCTATTTTTGTACCGGAAAATGATTTAAAGATCATGTTCTTAACATTATGGCTGAGAAAGTGTATTTGAAAATAAGTATAAAGAATAACTGAAATGCGTTTGAACTATTTTAGGGCAAGCGCATTTTTTTTAATTATTAAATAGGAATATGTACAAAGTAAAACAGGCAAAATTAACGCTTGAAGACGGGACGGTTTTTATGGGAAAATCCTTCGGAAGCGAAAAGTCGGTGGCCGGAGAGGTCGTTTTTTATACCGCAATGACAGGGTATCCGGAAAGTTTGACTGATCCATCTTACACAGGACAAATCCTGGTGTCGACCTACCCAATGATTGGGAATTATGGTGTTCCTTTTAACAGGAAAGAAAACGGAATACACAAGTATTACGAATCGCACAAATTGCACATTTCCGGATTGATAATTTCTGATTATTCATTCGAATTCAGCCACTGGAACGCAGAGAAAAGTTTGAGCGACTGGCTGAAAGAATACGAAGTGCCGGGTTTGTTCGATATCGACACGAGAGCCTTAACAAAAATTTTACGTGAGAAAGGTTCGATGTTGGGGAAGATCGAATTTGAAGATGAAATTGACTTTTACGATCCGAACAAAGAAAACCTGGTAGCGGTTGCAAGTTGTAAAGAGCGCGAAGTTTATGGCGATGGAGAGCACAAGGTAGTGTTGATTGACTGTGGAGTTAAAAACAACATTATTCGTTGTTTGCTCGATCGCGGAGCTACGGTAATTCGTGTGCCATGGGATTACGATTTTACCCATGAAGAATTCGATGGATTGTTTATCTCGAACGGCCCGGGTGACCCGGCAAATTGCGATGTAACGGTTGAGTACATTAAAAATGTAATTGCAGCAGAAAAGCCAATTATGGGGATTTGTTTGGGTAACCAATTGCTGGCACGTGCCGCCGGTGCAAAAACCTACAAGCTGAAATTTGGTCACCGAAGTCACAACCAACCGGTTTTGCTGCAGGGAACAAACAAATGTTACATCACTTCGCAAAACCATGGATTTGCTGTGGCAACCGAAACATTGTCTGACGACTGGGAACCATTGTTTACCAATGTAAATGATGGAACCAACGAAGGAATCAGGCACAAAACAAAGCCTTTCTTCTCAACGCAGTTTCATCCGGAAGCATCGAGCGGACCGGTTGATACCGAGTTTTTATTCGATGAGTTCATTAAAAATATCGTAGAATATAAAAGCCGGAACTGATTTAAGAATATCGATTAACGATTTTAGATTTAAGATTGCGAGCCGAAATGAACAGATTTGAGTTAGAAGAGAGGTTGATTGTATTTGCTGCAAGGATTATTGAACTGGCAGAAAAACTGCCGAATTCTCCAATCGGCAATCATATGAAAGGGCAAATTGTACGTTCAGGAACGTCACCTGCTCTAAATTATGGAGAAGCACAAAGCGCTGAATCGAAAAAAGATTTTATTCATAAAATGAGCGTGTGCTTAAAAGAGCTTAGAGAAACTTTCGTTGCCATAAAAATCATAAAATATTCCAAACTTTTAACTGAAGTGGCTTTGCTGGAGGAGTGTTACGTTGAAAACAACGAATTGATTTCCATTTTTGTTAAAAGTATAGAAACAGTAAAGAAGAATAAAAGCGCATAATGATATGTTAATAAGTATTTCGGAGCGACAATCTAAAATCATCAATCGTTAATCATCAATCGTTAATCAATAGTAGTTATGATAGAAACACATATTAAAAAAGCAATTGTTCTTGGTTCGGGAGCACTAAAAATCGGCGAGGCCGGTGAGTTCGATTATTCCGGTTCACAGGCGCTAAAAGCCTTGAAAGAGGAAGGTGTTGAAACGGTTCTTATCAATCCGAACATTGCAACCATTCAAACATCTGAAGACATTGCAGACAAAATTTACTTTTTGCCTGTTACGCCTCATTTTGTTGAAGAGGTAATCAAAAAAGAAAAACCACAGGGAATTCTTCTGGCATTTGGTGGGCAAACTGCGCTGAACTGCGGAGTTGCACTTTACGAATCGGGAGTTCTCGAAAAATACAATGTTGAAGTAGTTGGTACGCCGGTTCAGTCGATTATCGACACGGAAGACCGCGATATTTTTGCCAACATGCTTGATGAAATTGATGTTAAGACATGTAAAAGTATTGCGGCGTCAAATATGGCTGAAGCGAAAGCTGCCGCAAAAGAGGTTGGCTTTCCAATTATTATCCGCGCAGCATATACGCTGGGAGGTTTAGGCTCGGGTTTCTGCGAAAACGAAGAGGAGCTGGAAAAGCTGGCCGGTAGTGCATTTTCGTATTCGCCACAAATCCTGGTTGAAGAATCGATTAAAGGATGGAAAGAGGTAGAGTACGAGGTAGTTCGTGATAAATACGACAACTGTATTACCGTTTGTAATATGGAGAACTTCGATCCGCTTGGAATTCACACCGGCGAAAGTATTGTTGTGGCTCCGTCGCAAACACTATCGAACTCGGAATATCACAAGCTCCGCGAGATCTCTATTAAAATCATTCGTCGTGTTGGAGTAGTTGGAGAATGTAACGTACAGTTTGCACTCGATCCGTACTCGGAAGATTATCGCGTAATTGAGGTAAATGCCCGTTTGTCGCGTTCGTCGGCACTGGCATCGAAAGCCACTGGTTACCCGCTGGCATTTGTTGCGGCAAAACTGGGGTTGGGTTATGGCTTGCACCAACTTAAAAACTCGGTTACCAAAGTAACAACAGCTTGTTTCGAACCTGCACTCGACTACTGTGTGGTGAAGATTCCGCGTTGGGATTTGAGCAAATTCGTAGGTGTTTCGAAAAATATCGGAAGTTCGATGAAATCGGTTGGCGAGATTATGGCCATCGGACGAACTTTTGAAGAAGCCATTCAAAAAGGTATCCGAATGGTTGGACTTGGCATGCACGGTTTTGTGGCCAACAACGAGGAGATTACCATTGAAGCAATAGAGGAGGAGTTGACAAATCCTACCGACCGACGTATTTTTGCCATTGCCGAAGCGTTCAACAAGGGTTACACCATCGATCAGATTCACGGGAAAACAAAAATCGATTGCTGGTTCCTGCAAAAGCTGAATAACATTTACAAAATAAAACTGGAGCTGAAGAAATTTAACGAATTGGAGAAATTGCCAATTCCGCTGTTGAAAGCTTCAAAACAAGCAGGTTATTCTGATTTTCAGATCGCACGTTTGGTGCTGAGAAGTAAGAATGTCAACATGAGTGAAGATATTCTGAAAGTTCGGGCATATCGGAAAGCGAATGGTATTGTTCCGGTGGTAAAGCAAATCGATACGCTTGCCGGCGAGTATCCTGCACAAACCAATTACCTGTACCTAACGCATAACGGTACCGAAAATGACGTTACTTATTTAGGCGATCACAAATCGGTGATGGTGCTTGGGTCGGGTGCTTACCGCATTGGAAGTTCGGTAGAGTTCGACTGGTGTAGTGTAAATACCATCAACACCATTAAAGAGCAGGGGTACCGTTCGGTAATGATCAACTACAACCCGGAAACGGTGAGTACGGATTACGATACCTGCGACAGGCTTTATTTTGATGAGCTGACTTTTGAGCGCGTTATGGATGTTTACGACCTGGAGAATCCGCATGGAGTTGTGCTTTCAATGGGCGGACAAATTCCAAACAACCTGGCCATGAAGCTGGACGGGCAAAATGTTCCGATCCTTGGAACATCGGCCAAAAAAATCGACAATGCCGAAGATCGCGAAAAATTCTCGTCATTGCTTGATGATCTTGGAGTTGATCAGCCTCGCTGGGCGCGCCTTTCAACCATTGAAGAAATTCACAAGTTTGTTGATGAGGTGGGTTATCCGGTGCTGATTCGTCCGTCGTACGTACTTTCGGGTGCAGCCATGAATGTGGTTTCGAACCCTGATCAGCTGGAGCACTTCCTGCAGATGGCGGCCAATGTTTCGAAAGAGCACCCGGTGGTTGTTACCGAGTTTATCGAGCAGGCCAAAGAAATTGAGATTGATGCCGTGGCCAATAAGGGCGAAATGGTGGCTTATGCCATTTCGGAGCACGTGGAGTTTGCCGGAGTTCACTCGGGTGATGCTACCATTGTTTTCCCGCCGCAAAAACTTTATGTTGAAACCATTCGCCGGGTGAAGAAAATCGCCCGTGAGATTGCAAAAGGACTGGAAATTACCGGGCCGTTCAACATGCAGTTTCTGGCAAAAGACAACGACATTAAAGTTATTGAGTGTAACCTGCGTGCATCGCGAAGCTTCCCGTTTGTATCGAAGGTGATGAAACTGAACCTGATAGAAATTGCCACAAAAGTGATGTTGGGAATCGATGTGCCGAAACCGGATAAATCGTTGTTCGAACTGGATTATGTGGGGGTAAAAGCACCGCAGTTCTCGTTTGCACGTTTGCTGAAAGCCGACCCTGTTTTAGGTGTTGATATGTCGTCGACCGGAGAGGTGGGATGTATTGGCGAAACCTATTACGAGGCGATTCTGAAAGCAATGATGTCGGTGGGGTACAACTTCCCGAAAAAGAACATTCTGATTTCTTCCGGACCATCGCGCGGTAAGCTGGAGCTACTGAACAGCGCCAGAATGCTGGTTGAAAAAGGCTACAATATTTTTGCTACTGAAGGAACACATAAGTTCTTCCGCGATAACGGCATTGAAAATACGCTGGTACACTGGCCGGATGAGGAAGATCAGTCGCCAAATACCATCGAGATGATCAAGAATAAAAAGATAGACCTGGTGGTTAATATCCCGAAAAACCATACCAACCGCGAGTTGAAAAATGGTTACCAGATCCGTCGAAGTTCCATCGATTATAATATTCCGCTTATTACGAACGCTCGTGTGGCAAGTGCATTCCTTTACGGAATTTGCAAATACAGCATTGATGATATTCAGGTTAAAAGCTGGGACGAATACAAAGCTTAAAATATTTGTTCTTAATGATAATAAAGCTTCGGCCATTGGTCGGAGCTTTTTGTTTTTATTAGTGGGCATTAATTGGGATTACACGTAAAGTCCGGAGGATTTGTATGTTTATAGTAATAAAAAGGTACGACACCGATCGGAGTCGTGTGCACCTCTTTCGGTTTTGCTATAAATAGTTAATGCCGCCGGTATCAGAAGCAAAATACACGGCTGGCAGGTACCGAAGTTTCCAGCATTGCCAGCGATTTTTTTTAATGACCAGGCTGTATCTCAACCGGAATATCACTAATCACGTTGTGGATATGAAATAATGACTGAATAACCGGATCGGCTTCAATTACCAACATCCCCATGTTCTCTGCAATGCCGCTTACAACTTCCGGGTAAATTGCGCCTGTGGCTAAAAGCCTGGCTTGTATCTTTACAGGATGTGATCCGGTAATTCTGTGAAATTCTTTTTCAATACATCGAATGAATTTAGTCTGTGTTGGATTTAGCAGCGTAGCATATTTATTATCGCAGGTAAAGGTTACCTTTAGATTGTCGAAAGCTAAATTCGTATAGTGGCTATCATCCACAGAGATGATAATATCCAAATTAAATTCATCTCCTTTTTCGATCTGACTGCCATCCTCTTTATAGGCTTTATAGCTTATTTTTAGTTCGCTGTTCAGTTCTTCATTTATTTCATCAATCAAAGCCTGTGTTTGATTTGCATGAGCCATCGGTTTAATTTTTCCCGGAATAGGAATGCTGACTCTTCGTTCACTTGTTTTCATGTTACTTAACGGATTCATAGCTATTGATTTTAATGGTGTAATTTTAAAATTCTACGGTCGGTAAAAATGATCGTTGCAAGACCTGGCAGGCTGTATTATATACGCATTCAGAAGTGTTCTGTTACAATGAAGGGCAGACCAACGAAAGGAGAAATCAATAGCAATTATCTGCTGTAGCTGATACCCTTTTAGCTGACCTTCTAAAGACAAATGGCTGCCCTCCGGAACGGCCTTTTGTAAATGGATTGGCTACCAGTTGGCAAACGAAGGATTAAATTACGTGTCTGCGGCAACGCCCTAGTCTTTGTCTGTAGCCATTTCCTCTAGAGAGAGGAATTCCCAACAGGCTGAGAGAAAAATGGATATTAAAAGTTATTGGTTTTGTCATTACAGTGCATGTCACCAAACGAAAATAATAAGGTTGGTTGTATTAACTAAACAAGGCTACTAAGGTTACTCAAATTGAAAAGGTTTGTTATAGCTCCCAAAGGAAACCTTATTTTCGAAATAAACCTTAGTAGAAACCAACATACAACACCGCAAAACCTTATTAACCTTATTTCCTGTTACGTAAATCCAACAAGCTGGTATGCTTGGAATAGGCGAAGGATTAAATTATGCGTCTGCGGCAACGCCCTAGTCTTTGCCTGTAGCCATTTCCTCAAGCATGGGGAACCAGCTGCAATGTTTGGGTGGAGTTTTTAGTTAATGCTCAAAAATATCATTTGTGCTTGCTCCCCCTTGCAAGCTTATTAATACCTTCAGAAAAAAGCGAGCGAGAAAGGCGCAGCACTTCAATAAACGCTACACTTTAGTTCATAAATATTCCATAAAATCAGAAATCCTGCTAATTTTAAGCTTTCATTCTAAACAACTTAACCGTGACAACTAAAACCTGTATTTACCGCATTGGCATTGCCGTACTTCTATTCGTTTTTGTATTAAATTGTAAAGCACAAACCAGTGTTTCGCTGCGTTCGCAATGGCTCGATCCCACCAATCTGTTTACCGAAGAAAAACCAACCGGCGAGTTTAGTACGGAGTTTTCGGTTGGTGGCCCCTGGAGTCTGTATTTTTACTATGCCCACGATTTACGAAACCTGACTCCCATATACATGATTGGCGGGGTGAACCACACGAACGAATCGGAACAAGCCGACAGCCTTGCTTTTGCGCAGCAGGAAGCGCGAGTGATACCAAAGAAGTCGCGGGTAATTTTTGTGAGCTACCAGTACAGCGAAACAGTTGACCAGCTTTCGTGGATTCAGCCGGTAATTACCTGGAACTGGAATTTTTTACGAAAGCCCTCAAGTTCAGTCCATACCTTTACTGCTGAGGTTTCGCCCTGGATGTCGCTGCAACGTGGCGATCGTTACCAGGACGGTGGCTTTATTAACGCCCAGTACAACTACACCAAACATCTTAAGAAATGGATCCTTTCGGGTAACCTGAAAACCATTGCAGTTAAAGTGGTGGAGAAAGAATGGGATGCTTTTGTTTTAGGAGAAGTTCTTGATCTCTCTGCCGAATTTGTCCCCCTGAAAACAGCGCTTGATGTTGTTCTCAACCGGCCGCTTATTACCGACGAAGCCGATGACCTGGGATTTACTATCGGAATAATTAAAGAATTCTGATTTTAGTTTGAAATCGTTCTAGAAATATTCCCCGATAATCTTTAAAAGATCGGCTTTGCGAATGGGCTTGCTCACGTAATCGTTAAAATCGTTTCCGTTTACTATCTCGCTCTGTGTTTCGGGTGCAAAGGCTGATAAAGCAAATATTTTAACCACCTTATCCAATTTTCTGATATTCTTTACGGCCTCGAAGCCATCCATTTCGGGCATTTTTAAATCCATTAAAATTAAATCGATATCCGAATGCTCTTCATAAAGATTTATGGCTTCAACACCTGTTGAGGCAATTAGCAGTTCATCGGCAATATCGTTTAGCATGTACGAAAACAGCTTCTGATTAATTTTGTCGTCTTCAGCCAGTAGAATTTTAAGTTTTTTTATGGCGGGTGCACTACCCGGATTATCTGTTTCCATAGGGTTATCAGGTTATGTGAATATCAGCAATACACAGAAAAAACATTACTGTGCCGGGAAAATAATCCACAATTTAATTCGTCCTTTTTTTTTCTTTTATTGTATAACACAATAAATATAAAGCTTTCATTTTGATTCGCGAAACAAGCGGGTTGCTCATTTTGTTTATTTTTGACATCAAATTAATAAATCAGAGTTATGAAGATTGTTGTTTTGGATGGCTATGCACTAAACCCCGGGGACTTAAGCTGGGACACTTTAAAGGCATGGGGAGAATTAACCGTTTACGACCGTACAACGCCGGAGCAAACCGTTGAGCGCGCTGCCAGTGCCGAAATCATTTATACCAACAAGGTCGTTCTTAACCGCGAAATTATTAAACA
The DNA here is from genome assembly GCF_900111425.1 of Draconibacterium orientale. Taxonomy (NCBI): domain Bacteria; kingdom Pseudomonadati; phylum Bacteroidota; class Bacteroidia; order Marinilabiliales; family Prolixibacteraceae; genus Draconibacterium; species Draconibacterium orientale. The sequence continues at coordinate 132,917 of NZ_FOHT01000007.1, forward strand.
GCTACCTCAGTTAAAGTTTATTGGTGTATTGGCAACCGGCTACAATGTTGTTGACATAGCTGCGGCCAACGATGCAGGAATTACCGTTTGCAATATTCCGGCGTACAGCACGCAGTCGGTAGCGCAATTGGTTTTTGCCCACCTATTGCATTTTACCAATAATGTAGGCTTGCATTCCGAATCGGTTAGCAAAGGTGAATGGGCCGCAAGCAAAGACTTTGCCTACTGGCTGTCGCCACAAGCCGAGCTGGCCGGAAAAACGCTGGGCATTATTGGTTTTGGGCAAATTGGACAAGCCGTTGCCCGTATAGCACTGGCTTTTGGCATGAAGGTAATTTTTAACAACCGAAGCAAAAAAATAACCGACCTCGATGCCCGCCAGGTTGATCTTGATACTTTGCTGGAGACCAGCGATTTTATCAGCATAAACTGCCCGCTAACCAGCGAGAACCAGGGGTTTATAAACAAAGAAACCATAGGAAAAATGAAACCAACGGCTTTCCTGATAAACACCGGCCGCGGACCACTGATAAACGAGCAGGATTTGGCCGATGCACTAAATGCGGGAAAGATTGCCGGTGCCGGCCTCGATGTATTGTCGGTAGAACCTGCCTCGCCCGAAAATCCGCTACCCAATGCGAAGAATTGCTTTATAACGCCACACATTGCCTGGGCAACGCTTGAAGCCCGTCAACGGTTAATGCAAATTGCGGTTGATAACCTTAAGGCTTTTGTTGATGGAGAACCGATTAATGTGGTGGGCTAACATGTTTAAAAATCGTTAAGAATATATAAAGCCCGTCCGGGGCACGCAACCTTTTCAGCCCGTCGTGCGTTCTATCAGCACACGAAAAGGTAATTGTGTTGCTTAAAATACTACATATCGTATTGCTGGCATCGGTAAAGTATATTGTTACCCTTCCTTATGCCATGATTATCGGCCTCGATTATAAGTACGCGCTGTTGGCTGTGCTTACCGGGGGAATTGGCGGATTTCTGTTTTTTTACTACATCAGCAAACCCTTAAACCGCGGATTAATGCTTTTGTGGCCGTGTTTGTGCAAAGCTATTCCGAACTCCATGCGGGGACGCTACCGCAACTGGTGTATCAACAGAATGAAGAAAAAACCCAAACGAATTTTTACCCGCCGAAACCGTTTTATTACCCGCATGAAATCGAACTACGGCTTTTGGGGTGTTATTATTGCCACACCGGTTATTTTAACCATTCCCATTGGTGCTTTCCTGGCCAATAAATACTATGCCCAACGACGACATACGGTTTTGTTTATGATTTTATCAATAATAGGCTGGGCTGGTGTTTTGTCAGGGTTAGTGCATCTTTTTCCCGGCGTATTTCTTTAGCCGATCGCGGTTCTCCGCCAGTTGCATCAACACTTTATCGGCCCCGGCCAAATCCAGTTCATCCAATTCGTCAATCGTTACCCATTTTACTGCGTTATGATCGTTTAATTTTATTTTTCCCGAAATCAACTCACAAACAAAAGGAATCAAACGAATGGCTTTAATCTTATAATTGTGTTCAACAGGAGTTAGGGCCTCTACAACCTTTACAGTCAGATTTAATTCTTCGGCTATTTCGCGAACAATACACGCTTCTTCTGTTTCTCCGGATTTTATTTTTCCACCGGGAAATTCCCACTGAAAAGGATGATCGGAGCTTTCGTTATTTTGAGCAACAAGAATTTTCCCCTGATGGATTATTATGGCGCAGGTAACTTGAATCATCCGGTAAAAATAGAAACTTGAAGAATAGTTTCTATCTTTTCTGCTTGTTATGAAATCAACCGCTGATGACAGAACAGGAACTTTTCGAGCACCTCAACGCATGGGAAAACATTGAAGTTGTTGCCGCATCAATACTTAACGATCCGGAGCAGTTTCATACTCTCGTACAGCTTGCCCTAAACGATACGCGACAAAAAAGCTGGCGCGCAGCTTACCTTGTCGATAAAATTCATGACGAAAAACCGGAGCTTTTGCAGCCTTATCTTCGGGCGCTGATCGGGCAGTTAGAAACAGAAATGAATGCCAGCAAACGCCGCCACTGGTTAAAGCTTATCAGTATGAATGCCTTGCCCAAAGAACACATTGGTTTTCTGTTTGATTATTGCATTGAAGCATTTACCTCGGGCAGCGAGGCCGTGGCTGTGCGGGTGCATGCCATGCAAATTCTGTTCAATATCTCGGAGCTGGAACCCGACCTGAAACCGGAGGTTCTGCAGATCATCGAGCAGGAAATGGAATTCCATCCTACAGCAGGTATTCGGTCGCGGGGTAAAAAACTGGCAACTAAATTATTTAAACAAATTCAACGAAACAGCGGTTAAGAATTGGCTTTAATCTGAAACCGGGCAATCAATTCCTGCAGTTTGGCATCCAGCTCAGCGAACAACTCATCCTGCTTGTAGTTTCGTGTAAGAATCACCAGGTTTCGCAAATGCGAGATCTGACGGTTTTGTTCGTTTTGCACAGCTGCCGCAAAATTGTCGGGTAATGATGCATAATAATCAAGCAGGGCAAAACAGTTATCCGCCATTATACGTACTTTTTCATTTCCTTTTTCAATGGCTCCGGCACCGTAATACTGTGCTGCCATTTGGAACGAGCTGTAATCAAGCGGAATTTTCTCGTTCGGGAAAAGCTCAAACATTTTATCGGCCACTTCAATGGCTTTTTCTGTTTCTCCCTCGGCCAGCAAAGCCTGCGACAAACGCGTAAACATATATTGCGTTTGCATAATATTTATCTGCTTGCGGTTGTATTCGTCCATATGAATATCCGGATCGTTTACATTTCCCCAAACAAATTTATTCATCACATTATCGTAAAGAATTTCGGCGTCTATTCGTCCGGCAGTTACGCCTTGTTTTGGCGTTCGTATTGGCACAAACCGGTAGGCTAGTCCTTCAAACTGCAACCAGTCGAGGAAATGAATATTTCCGGTAAATATCAAACTGTGATCGATATAAATGGGGCGCTCCCAGTTGTTGGCAGCAATCATATTCAACACGGCCATTTCACTTTTCGAAATCAGATTATCCGAAATCCTGAAGCTTACCCTGTCGGCAATAAGATCAGCATCTTTCTGCTTTACGGTTCCCGAATCCAGAACTTTTTGCTTATCAACCGTAATGTGAAAATCGCGCGATGGCAGGTAATCCATCATATCACCATTGGTTACCTGTATTTTTGTGCGCACATCGTCGCTGCCTAAAAAATCCATGGCTTCACTCAGTTCTACCGATCCTTTTATGCGACCCTGGAAAAGCACCGCATCCATACGGCCCATGTAGTATTTATCTTTTGTGAATGAAAACGGCACCGGATCAGCATCGTAAGTTTTAAACTGCTGCTGACTAATGTACCAGTCCATTCCCAAATAACTAATGTTTACGATTTTAATATCCCTACGTACACCTTCCACTTCCTGCACATACCACAACGGGAAAGTATCGTTATCGCCATAAGTAAACAGGATGGCGTTTGGCGCACACGATTCGAGGTAGTTTTTGGCATAATCGCGTGTCATGTATTTTCCCGATCGGTCGTGATCGTCCCAGTTTTGCGAGGCCAGCACACCCGGCACAGTAATCAACGAAATTGCGGTTGCCAACACTGCTCCCGGTGCTCCTTTCAATACCTTCTTTAATCCGGAGTGAATGGCCAGCACGCCCAGTCCAATCCAAATGGCAAAGGCATAAAACGAGCCCGCATAAGCATAATCGCGTTCGCGTGGCTGGTAAGGATACTGGTTCAGGTAAACCACAATGGCAATACCGGTAAGAATAAACAGCAGCATGGTAACGGCAAACGTTTCTTTCCCTTTTTTGCCCTGGTTATACTGAAAGAATAAACCCAGAAGCCCCAGCAACAGCGGTAAAAAGTAATACACGTTTCTGCTCGGATCATTTTTCATCCATTCGGGCATGTTATCGCGCGGCCCGGTTTTTGGCTCATCGATAAACGAAATTCCGCTTACCCAGTTTCCATTCTGAAAACCTCCGTGTCCCTGTACATCGTTTTGCCGGCCCACAAAGTTCCACATAAAATAACGCATGTACATGTGTCCAACCTGGTAGCTAAAAAAGAAGCGAAGGTTTTCGGCAAAGGTTGGCTTTTGCAGCGTTTTTACTTCGCCACGATCGCGCACCCGTACGGGCGTTCCTTTTACTTTTCCCCATTCTTTGTATGCCTGAACGTGGTTGGCTTTGTCGGAGTACATCCTCGGGAAAATGGTTTCCATTTTTGACTCATATACCGAACCACCCGGCATAGTTCCGGTAATTTCATATTTCCCGTCAACTTTATTGTATTGCTCCTTTGGAGCTTTCGTTGCAATTCGCGGAGCATTATAGTAAGGCCCTTTTACCAGCGGGCGGTCGCCATACTGTTCGCGGTTCAGATAACGAACCAAAGCAAAGGCATTATCCGGGCTATTTTGGTTCATTGGCGGATTAGCCGACGCACGAATAACGATCAATGCAAACGATGAGTAACCTATCAGAATAACAATAACCATTGTAAGTGCGGTGTTTAACACCACTTTGTTTCTTTTTCGGGTGTAATTAATTCCCCACACAGAACCGGCTACCACCAGGGCGCCCATAAACAATATTCCCGAGTTAAACGGCAATCCGAATGCATTCACAAAAATACGGTCGAAGATAAAAGCAACGTGCGGAACTCCGGGAATAATACCATATTGAATTCCCAGCAAGATACCCATTGAGGCGGCCAGCGCATAAATTACACCTTTCCACGAGAATTCGTATTTCTTGAAATAATAAACCATTCCGATAGCCGGAATAGCCAGCAGGTTCAGCAAGTGAACGCCAATCGACAAGCCCATTAAATAAGCGATAAGCACCAACCAGCGGTTCGCGTATTTTTCGTGCGCCACATTTTCCCATTTCAGAATGGCCCAAAATACCATGGCCGTAAACAGCGACGACAGGGCGTAAACCTCGCCTTCTACCGCCGAAAACCAAAACGAATCGGTAAAAGTAAAAGCCAGCGCTCCAACCAAACCACTTCCCCACACGGCAATTTGTTCGCCGGTGTTTAGCTTTTCCCCGGGGAAAAGTTTGCGGGCAAGATGCACGATCGTCCAGTACAAAAACATGATGGTTGCGGCACTTGCAATGGCCGACAACGAATTAACCATAACGGCAGCCTTGGTAACATCGGGAGCAAACAGCGTAAATATCCGGCCCAAAATCATAAAGGTAGGCGCACCCGGCGGGTGACCCACTTCCAGTTTAAAGGCACTTGTTATAAACTCTCCGCAATCCCACCAGCTAACTGTGGGCTCAAGAGTAGCAAAATAAGTTATACAAGCGACGATAAAAACAAGCCAACCAAGAATGTTATTGATTAATTTTGTGTGTTGCATGATCTGCATTTAATTTTTGAACAAAGGCAAATATAAGCTTTTATACAACAAAGCTTCGAACATGATTCTCAAAATGCATTTCACCTTTTTTTTTCGAAAGAGAGATTTTTTTTCGCCCAGATATTGCAGAATAAAAATTTTTTATACTTTTGCACCGTCTTTAACGAAAAGACACAATAAGGACTGACCCGTGGTGTAATTGGCAACACGTCTGATTTTGGTTCAGAAGAGTCCAGGTTCGAGCCCTGGCGGGTCAACCACGAAAGCCTGTAGTTTTGCTACGGGCTTTTTTTATGGGTGAAATTTGCTGCTGGTTTATTATTCAATCTGAAGGTGGATATTGGATCACCCGTAAAATCCGGTGGAATAAAAATTTTATAGAAGCAAGAGAAGAACTGTAACTTTCTGCCTGCCGGCGGCTTTCATCTTTGCCTTGAAGCAAAGACGAAACAGAAAATTCAAGGCTGCTTTTGATCCTTTCCCTGCGTTTTCATAAAACCTAAGTTCGGACGGGTGATCTCCTCGATTCCTCGGAGCTTCCCGCTCTCACTAAGGTTTTATTTCAACTCCGGGCAACGACCA
>NZ_FOHT01000008.1:0-137851 GCF_900111425.1 Draconibacterium orientale
AACCCTGTGTTGGTGAGGCTTTGGGAGTACTCCCAAAAGAGCCGAAAAACAAAAGTCGAACAAGTCCCCGCTGGTGCGCGATTGTATCGCGTTCCTTCAGTATGGATGTCATCTTTTTGAAAAGCTGACATCCCTGTCCAATTTAGCTCTTAGCTCTGCATAAACGCCGTTTTCCCTTTTTGAGGGAAAATGTCGACAGTTGAGCTTGCCAAATCCCGTACTTTACGTCGGGAACAAAAGGGTAAAAAGAGTTATGAAGCCCTATTAATTCCATATATTGACTTCCTTATAAGTTCCTTTATCGTTAAAAAGTAAAAATGAAAATAATTTATGCTCCACCAGAAATTTCATGTGATCCAACTTCATCCTGCCGGAGATTGCCTTGCTGATGCTTTTTCTTTTAACACTTTTTGCTAAATTCACTGCTGTTTTTACCAACTAAGCTTGATTGAATCCAAATCGTACCGATGAGAGGATTTCAGTTTAAAGCATAACCTAAAAAAATCATGAACAGAGCACTACTATTCACGCTTCTCTCTTTTATCCTTTTCATTTTTTCACATGCAGCATACGCACAAGAAGTACAAATTACGCATGGGCCGTATATTCAGGCGCTAGGGGAAAATGAAGCAACCATTGTTTGGACCACCGACAGCAACGCCGTTTCGTGGATTGAAGTGGCCCCGGCGGGCGATGATAGTTTCTATGCCAGCGAACGCCCCAGGTATTACCAGACTGCAAATGGAAACCGGGTGGTGGGAACCCTCCACAAAATAAAAATTCAGGGCCTGAAAAAAGGAACGGAATACCGTTATCGCATTTTTTCGAAGGCGGTGCTAAGTTACGAAGGGCACCGCGTGTTGTACGGCAACGTTGCATCGTCGAATGTCTATTCTAAAAAGCCTTTGCGTTTTTCAACACTCGATAAAGACAAAAAGTCGGTTTCGTTTCTGATGTTAAACGATATTCACAGCCGGGTTGAAGATTTAAAAAATCTTGCAGGAAATGTAACCTACGGAAAAACCGATCTTGTATTTTTTAATGGCGATATGGTTTCGTCGATGAACGATGAAACCCAGTTCTTCAGTGGTTTTATGGACGACGCGGTATCGATGTTTGCCGGCGAAGTGCCTGTTTATTATTGCCGTGGAAATCATGAAACACGCGGAAAGTTTAGTGTTAATTTTCCGGAGTATTACCCAACGAATACCGGAAAACTATACTATTCGTTTCGTCAGGGGCCGGTATATTTTATTGTGCTCGACGGAGGCGAGGATAAACCGGATTCGGACATCGAATATTCGGGACTGGCACAATTTGATGCTTACCGCAGCCAGCAGCAACAATGGCTGAAAGAATTGATTGAAACCGACGATTTTAAAACTGCAAAATACAAAATGGTGTTGATTCATATTCCTCCGGCAGGATCAACCTGGCACGGGCCAACCGACATACGGAATAAGTTTTTACCGGTGTTAAACGGACAGGGCATAACGGCCATGTTGTGCGGGCATTTGCATCGCTACGAATATTTGAAACCGGAGCAGGGATTGTACGATTTCCCAATTATCATTAACGAACATAACACCGCACTGGAAGTGGTGGCCGATGAAAACAGTTTATCAATTTCCAGAAAAAACACCGGTGGAGAAACATTGGAGAAACTAACCTTTTAATACTTAACATTTTTGTGACTAAAGACCAGCGTCTTTCTCTCGTATGCGGAGATTGTTCGTATTTTCAGAAAATAACTAATATAAACCATATGAAAAAACTATCTGGCCTGATCATTTTGCTGGCAGTACTGGCAGCTGCTTTTTATTCCTGTAAAACTACACCGGTAAGTAATACGGAGCCTGAATTTATTACCATCAACGGACCGGATCTGATTGCCCCCAACGGCGAAAAATTCTTTATCCAGGGAATAAACCTGGGGAACTGGTTGAATCCCGAAGGTTACATGTTCAAGTTTCAAAAAACGAGTTCGGCACGGCTTATCGACGAAATGTTTCGCGAAATGGTTGGACCCGATTTTACCAACCAGTTCTGGAAACAATTCAAGGATAATTACATCACCCGCGAGGACATTCGCTATATTAAGAGCACCGGCGTAAATTCTATTCGTTTGCCGTTTCATTATAAACTGTTTACCGATGAAGATTACATGGGGCTTTATTCCAACCAGGATGGATTTGCGCGTATCGACAGTTTGGTGGAGTGGTGCCGCGAATCGGACTTGTACATTATTCTGGATATGCACGATGCCCCCGGCGGACAAACGGGTGCCAACATCGACGATAGTTACGGTTACCCCTGGTTGATGGTGAGCGAAGAGAGTCAGGATTTGTTTGTGGAGATTTGGCGAAAAATTGCCGACCGGTATAAAAACGAACCAATAATTTTGGGCTACGATTTGCTGAACGAACCCATCGCCACCTATTTCCCGGAAGACGAGGAAATGTTGAACAAGCAGCTGGAGCCATTATATATGAAAGCGGTTAAAGCCATTCGCGAGGTGGATAACAACCATATTGTTTTGCTGGGCGGCGCACAATGGAATGGTAATTTTAAAGTTTTTACCGATTCGAAGTTCGATGATAAAATGATGTACACCTGTCACCGATACTGGTGCGATACCTTGCAAGCTAATATCCAGGATTTTGTGAATTTCCGCGACTCGGTGAACCTGCCAATTTACATGGGCGAAACCGGAGAGAATACCGATGAGTGGATTGCCGCCTGGACCCGCCTGATGATCAAAAACAACATCGGTTACCATTACTGGCCGTATAAAAAAATGGGCAGCCCACGTTGTATGGTCACCATTCCAACTCCCGAAAACTGGGATGTAATTGTTGATTTTGCCGAAGGCCCGCGCGAAACGTATGAGGCAGTGCAGGCAAATCGCCCGAATCAGGAGCAGGTTAAAAGAGTGATGATGGAATACATTGCGAACCTGAAACTGGCGAAATGTACAATTAATGAAGGGTATATCCGGGCCATGGCTATGGAGCCTTAATTTATAGAATATTGCAGAAAAAAAGCGCGCCAAAGGCACGCTTTTTTGTTTTGTATTTTATTCATCGTTTATTCAAACACGTAACGCACATTTAGTCCAAAACCTCCCCAGTGCAAGCTGGTTTCGTCGAGAACCTCCAATGATGGGCGGTAGTCAAGCCCAAGGGCGACCGGGATATTTACAAAGCGGTACTCGAGCCCGATTTCAAACGCAGCACCCAGGTTAAAATCGGTGTCGTCATCATAAGAATCTTCATCTACAATGGCCAGGTAAGGCCCTACGCCCATGTACCAGTTAAAAGCTTCGTCGGCCAAAGGGCGGTACAGGAAATCCCAAAGCAGGTCGGCTGCAACACCGTCGCCAAACGATAAGTCGGCATGCAGGCGGTTAAAATCTCCTGTCGAGAAAATTCCGTCAATGGCAATGTTTCCGGCCGACACATCGCCAAAACGCACCCCAAGTTCCTGGGCATTTCCAATGAACATTCCGGCAAAAGCCAACACCACTGTCAGTACAATTTTTTGTAATCTCTTTTTCATGTTTTAAAGTTTTCTGTTTGTGTAATTATTTACTTAAAATTTTTATTCTGTCTCCTCTTTTCAGCTCGTCAGTCAGTGCCCGGTTGTTTAGTAACGCCATTTCTTCAAATTTATCTTGCGGAACTTTGTAATAATCAAAGGCATCTTTTAACGAAACCGATGCACTATTAATTGAAATTACTTTAATCCGGTCGGGTTGAATCGTAAGTTTTGAAACATCGGTAAGTCGCGCAAAGTTTTTCATGGTTGACTCAAACGCTGGTTTATAAGTGCTGAAATTTTCATCTAAACAAAGGCCGTGGAAGGTATAAACGGTCGCATCTTTTTCAATAAAATACGACAGCACTTTTACTGTCTGTTCCTGTCCGGCATTGTTTTGCGAAACTTGTTGCGAAACGGTAGCCACTGCATTTAAACCATTCAGGCTAACATTGCTTTTATCGATTAATGTAAGTTTTAAGTCGGAAATTGTTTTCTGGGCAACGGCATCGGCACCTTTTTGCTGCGACAGTTCAAAGAGCATAGCAGCATTCTTGTCTTCAGGAACGAGTTGCACCTGAAGCGGAGAATTTATCAGTGTCCAGTTTTTGGGTACCGGGAATTGAAAGGCCAGGTCGGGGTGATAGAACATACTGTTCTCAACAAATCCATGACGCGGATTTTCGCCATATACAATCCCGTTGATCATCTCGAGATATTCGTTGGTATTAATGGCGTACGATTGTGCCGGCAGGTTTGCCTGCCACTCTTCGGTTGTTTGGTTTACCGCTATATTCCGCTGACCCGGATCGGGGTGTGTTGACATCCAGGTGGGAACACCCTGGTGGCTGCTTGCCATTTGCATTTTATTCAGCACTTCGAAAAAATCGGCCATTTTGTGTGCATCGTAGCCAATCTTCGATGAATATTCAACCCCCAAACGGTCGGCTTCTCGTTCGTTGGCACGGCTAAAACTTAAAAATAGAAGTTCCATTGCAGCAGCTGCTTCGTTAGCAAATTGTGCCACTTCCGGAACAGCTATCATTCCGGCGGCAAGCGCAACCTGGCTGAGTTGCTGCCGCGTTTGTTGCTGCGCTGTGTGGCGTGCGGTAACGTGTCCCATTTCGTGCCCTAAAACACCCATTAGTTCCGCTTCGTTGTTAAACTGGGCTAAAATTCCGCGGGTTAAATAAATGTATCCGCCCGGCACAGCAAAAGCATTTACCACCGGCGAATCCAACAGCCTGAAGTGGTATTGCAGGTTGGGGCGATGCGAAATTTTTCCCATTTCGGTTCCCTTTTCTGTAATAAAATTCAGCAGTGCTTCATCTTCATACAGCCCAAAAGTTGATATTACTGTTGGGTCGTACTGCGCACCAAGGGCAACTTCCTGCTCTTCCGACATAAACATCAACTGTCGCTGTCCGGTAACCGGATTAATGGCGCATGACGGTATGAGCAGTACTAACGAAACGGTTAAAAGAATTACTGAAAATGTTTTGATTGTTTTCATATTTCTCGAATTTTTGAAGTATGGTTAAGAATTCACATTTATTCGCGTCAAATTGTAATTTGCGGCTTGACTGTATGGGCTTTAATTGCTAAATTCGCTCTAACACAAAGATAATATTTACTTCGTTTTCTAAAATCACCCGTATGTTAATACGTAAAATTGCACTAATTTATTTTAGCCTGTTGGCATTATTGTTTTCGGCTAATGCACAGAACGAAGCATTAGCGAAGATTGACATTCCTGATTTAAAAGAATACCTTACATTTATTGCTTCTGACGAATTGCAGGGGCGCGAACTGGGCACCGAAGTTAACGGACTTGAAATTACGGCGAATTACCTGGCCGCTTATGCAACAGAAATTGGATTGAAGCCCGCTGTGGAAAACTATTTTCAAACGGTACCAGTTTTACACACCACACGAAGTAAAAATGATTTTATAGAAGTAAAGAATAAAAAAGGAAAGTCGGTTTACCGGTCGGAAGAATTAGTAAAACTTAACCAAAGTCACGGCGTTTTTAGTCTTGATAAAGAGTCCGTTCTGTTTATTGGTTTTGGAGAAAATATTGAATCGCTCGATATAGAAGACAAGCTTGTTATTGTAGCGCAGGGAAATGCTGAATCGTTTTCAGGCGAAGAGGCTTTTAAATGGCAAAACCGCTTAGAGCGTGCGAAAATGAATGCCATCATAGAAAAGCAGCCGAAGGCTATGCTGATGATTACGAATCCGAAAGACACCGAAAATAAAATTTTTAAGCAATTGCAGGGTTGGATGAATCGTCCGGGGTACAGCCTAAAAACTGACGACCTTACTGAGCAGCCCGCCGTTTTGCTGGCTACGCCAAAGGTTGCCGATGCTTTACTGGGTAAAAAAGGTGAATACATAAAATACCTTGAAGAGGTGGCCGCCGGATCAGAAGCAGTTACCGAAGTTTCAGAAACGCTAAGCCTGAAAACAGGAGTCGAACCTGAATTGTTGGAAGCAAAAAATGTGGTTGCTTATGTTGAAGGATCAGATCCGGTTTTACAAAACGAATACATTGTGTTTATGGCGCACTACGACCATATTGGAGTGGGAAAAGATGGCGATGTATATAACGGTGCCGACGACAATGGTTCCGGAACTGTAGCCATTATGGAGGTGGCCGAAGCTTTTGCCAGCTTAAAAGAAAAACCAAAACGAAGTATTGTTTTTCTGTGGGTAACCTGCGAGGAGAAAGGGCATTTCGGGTCGCGTTATTATTGCGATCACCCGGTGTTCCCTTTGGATAAAACTGTAGCTTCCATAAATCTCGATATGGTTGGCCGTGTTTACGACGGCCCGCGCGACGATGTGTGGAAAGATTCGCCTAAAAAGGTAAAAGACTTTGATGGGCTGTACACGCTGGCAAACGATGTGTGGCCCGGGTTGGCCGAAATAAATGCAGCACACTGTGCCGAGTTGGGATTAGTACCCGACTCCAGTTTGCCAAAAGAGCGTTTCTTGCGGGCCAGCGATCATTACCATTTTCATAAATACGGTGTGCCCATTTTGAATTATGCCACCGGTTACCATGCCGATTATCATAAAGTTGGCGATGAGGTGGAACGAATAAATTTTGAGAAAATAAAACGTGTTGCCGATCTTTGCTTTTTGGTAGGTTTTGATTTGGCGAACAAAATAGATATCGAATTTTAATCACATTACTTCAAACCTAAAAACATGAAAACCAAACTACTATTCACGCTGTTTTTTGTAGCAGTTTCACTTGCAACAGCTGCGCAGAAAAAGGAATTGCAAACCATTACCGAAAACGATCTGAAAGCACACCTTGAATTTATTGCCAGCGACAATATGCGTGGTCGCGATTTTTTTACCGAAACGCCGGGTCTCGATCTCGCGGCTGATTATCTCAAGGCGCAATGTGCAAAAATGGGTTTAACCCCAGGAGTTGAAGGCTATTTTCAAAATGTTGAGATGGAGGCTGTAACACCTGATCCTGACCAGACTGTTTTAAGATTAAAAAACAACGATGGAAATGTTAGCTACGAAACAACGGTAATTTTTTCGCTGGGAGGGCCTCCTAAAAACGACACCATTTCGGGGCAGGTGGTGTTTGCTGGTTATGGCTGGTACAACGAGGAAACAAAGTACAACGATACAAAAGACCTCGATTTAAAAGACAAAATCGTGCTGGTGATGACCCGTACCCTCGAACAGGCAAAAGAAGGTACAGCGCCTGATATGGATACCGAAATGAAAAAAATGTCGAGAGCCATGATAGGTGGTGCCAAAGCTTTGATTTTGGTAAACGATCCGATGAACCCGGATACCGAATACATTGAGAATATCCGAAAATATGCAACCGGTGGAAGCTTGAAGTTAAAAGGTGCTAAAAATGGGCTAATAATTCCAATTCGATTGATTTTTGGAAACGATGAATTAGCCGATAAAATGCTGGAAGAATCGGAAAAAACTTTAGCCGGACTTCAACAAGAGATCAACAGTAGCGAAAGCCCGAAATCATTTGCCATTAACAAGCTTACATCGGAAATACAACTGGTAAAATCGACGCAATCCATAGTGGGCAAAAATGTAATTGCATTGCTTGAAGGCAGCGATCCGGAATTAAAGAAAGAGTGTGTTGTTTTTACGGCGCATTACGATCATTTGGGAACCGACGGCCAAGGCGGTATTTACAACGGTGCCGACGATAACGGAACAGGAACGGTGGCTTTGCTGGAAATTGCTGAGGCCTTTCAGAGTATGAAAAAGAAACCCAAACGCAGTATTGTTTTTGCATGGGTAACCGCCGAAGAAAAAGGGCTGTTGGGCTCTGATTATTATGCACAACACCCGGTAATTTCGATGGAGAATACACTTGTTGATATTAACCTCGATATGATTGGTCGCTCGGCGGAAAAGGAACCGGATTCAGTGGATGTGAATTCAAAAAGTTTGGCCGGTCCTAACGAAATTCACATTATTTCCGGCCATCGAAGTACCGAGCTAATGAACATCAGCGATAAGGTTTGTAAAAATCTTGGTCTTGTACCGAGCGATGAACTGACTAAAGCCTTTTTAACCCGCAGCGATTATTATCATTTTTATAAAAACGGAGTGCCGATTCTGGGTCTATCTACTGGCCTGCACGACGATTATCACCAAATAACCGATGAGCTGGACAAGATCGATTACCATAAAATGAAAAGGGTTACGCAGTATGCGTTTTCTGTTGCCTATAAACTGGCTAACCAGCGCAAGCGTTTGGTTGTGGATAAGCCGGTTGAATAAATTTGTAAACCGATGGCAGAGGAGCAGCTCTTTCAATTTATATTGAGAGAGCTGTTTTTGTTTTGCCGCGTTATCCCTCGTAATTATTTATGACTTTCCACTGCTAAATTTGTGTTAATTTTTTCAACCTTTACGGGGTCTTAATTATGAGCAAAAGTTAATTATCTATTTTCGTGCTCTAGTTATGTAGATATTTATATATAAAAATACAATATGTCAAAATATTTAATCATTGGAGGAGTTGCAGGCGGTGCAACAGTAGCGGCCAGGCTGCGTCGTATAGACGAGCAGGCAGAGATCATAATTTTTGAACGCGGAGCGCATATTTCTTATGCCAACTGTGGGTTGCCTTATTATATCGGAGATGTTATTAAAGAACGCGAAAAATTGCTTTTGCAAACGCCCGAAAGTTTTAAAGCCCGCTTAAATGTTGAAGTACGGGTTTTTAACGAAGTGGTAAAAATTGATCGCGAAAATAAGGCCATACTCGTTCGAAATGTGGAAACCGGCGAAGAGTACACCGAAACCTACGATAAGTTGGTTCTGTCGCCGGGTGCCGAGCCGATTAAACCACCGATTTCAGGGATTAAAGATCCAGCGATTTTCACCCTGCGAAATGTTGCCGATACCGATAAAGTAAAAACCTACTGCAACGATCAGCAACCCAAAAGAGCAGTGGTAGTAGGTGCCGGCTTTATCGGGCTCGAAATGGCCGAAAACCTTCATCATCTGGGAATGAAAGTGTCGATTGTGGAAATGGCCAAACAGGTGATGGCACCACTTGATTACGAGATGGCGGCAGTAGTTCACCAGCATCTGAAAACCAAGCAGGTGGAGTTCTTTTTAAAAGACGGCGTAACTTCCTTTAAACGCGAAGATGGCGTGTTGAATGTAACTTTACAATCGGGGCGACAAATTGAAACCGATCTTGTGATTCTGTCGATTGGTGTAAAACCGGAGAACAAACTGGCACGCGAAGCCGGTTTGGATTTGGCACCCAACGGCGGAATTATTGCCAACGAATATTTGCTGAGTAACGACGAAAATATTTATGTGCTGGGCGATGCGATGGCATTTCCACATCCGATAACCGGAAAACTGAGCAATATTTACCTGGCCGGTCCGGCCAACAAACAAGGCCGAATTGTAGCGGACAATATTGTTAGCGGAAATACGCGCAAATACAAAGGTGCCATTGCAACGGCAATTGCCAAAGTGTTCGATATTACGGTGGCATCAACCGGTATTCCCGAAAAAACGCTGAAAAATGAAATGATGCCTTACACGGCAAACATTATTCATGGTGCGTCGCATGCCGGTTATTACCCCGATGCGCTGCCATATACGCTCAAAATTCTTTTCCACCCGGAAAACGGAAAATTGTATGGTGCGCAAATGATTGGCTACGAAGGCGTGGACAAGCGTATCGACCTGATTGCAACCGTACTGAAACAAGGAGGCAGCATTTACGATTTGCAGGATATTGAACACGCGTATGCACCTCCGTTTTCATCGGCAAAAGATCCGGTGAACCAGGCTGGTTTTGCGGCAGAAAATATCGTTAGCGGCAAACTAAAAATCGTTAGCTGGGACGAGATTCATAACTTTCATTCAGACAATATTGTGTTGCTCGATGTGCGCACAGCTGCCGAGAATGAACTGGGGCATATTGAGGGTTCGGTAAATATTCCGGTTGATGATTTGCGTGGCCGATTGGATGAACTTCCAAAAGACAAAAAAATAATTGTGTATTGCGGCGTTGGTTTGCGCGGGTATATTGCCTGCCGGATTCTTACGCAATCGGGTTTTGGCGAAGTTTACAACCTCAGCGGAGGATACAAAACCTACGAACACTCCATTTGCAAACAGAGTAACGAAGATATTTTCGAGGCCAATTACATTACCAAAAACGACCATATTTACCGCGGAAAGGCAGATAACGCGCAGGTGGTAGTTGAAGGAGCTGCGGTAAAAACCATTCAGGTTGATGCTTGTGGATTGCAATGCCCCGGGCCGATTTTGAAGCTGAAACAGGAAATTGAAAACATTGAACCCGGCGAGCGATTGGAGCAAATTGCTACCGACATGGGGTTTATGAAAGATGTGAAGTCGTGGTGTAACATGACCGGCAATAAACTGGTTTCGGTTTCAGCAGAGAAAGGAAAAGTAAAGGCCCTGATTGAAAAGGGCAAAAAGCAAGAGGGAAGTAGTGCAAAAACGAGTGTTACGCCAGCCAAAAATAAAACCATGGTGGTTTTTAGCGACGATATGGATCGCGCACTGGCATCGCTGGTAATTGCCAACGGAGCTGCAGCTATGGGAAGCAAAGTAACGTTGTTCTTTACTTTCTGGGGATTGAATGTGATTAAAAAATCAGACAAGCCACGCGTTGAAAAAGATATGATGGGCAAAATGTTTGGTTCGATGATGGCCAAAGATGCCGGTGATTTGAAGCTCTCGAAAATGAATATGATGGGAGTGGGCGCCAAAATGATGAAAAAACGTATGCTGGCCAAAAAAGTGGATTCGCTGGAAGATATGCTGCAAACAGCCATGGAAAACGGAGTGCAAATGATTGCCTGCCAAATGTCGATGGATGTGATGGGCGTTGACAAAGAAGAACTGATGGAAGGCGTTGAAATTGGCGGTGTAGCTACTTATCTGGAAGAGGCCGATCAGTCGAATTTGAACTTGTTTATTTAAGTATTTCTCGCAGATTACGCGGATACTCGCAGATATTTATTGAGGGTTTCACTAGTAGTGAAGCCCTCAATTTTTTGTGCAAAATTTACAACTTAATATTATTAGATTTGAGAATATCGATTAACAATTTTGATTCAAGCAGATACTTCGTAAATCTGCAATCGTCATTCGTTAATTATCATTCATTATTCAACGCAGCCTTTAAGCCCTCAGTAGTCGTGTAGTATTTTACAATCATATTCGGAACTTCCCATTCCGGTAGTTTCCCGTCGATCAGGTATTGCAGGTATTTTTCTGTTACCTGTCCGAAATGCGCTTCGTGGCCCACTTTGTATTTTTCAGGAATATTCATCACCCATTTTTTATCGCCAATCTTTTTCACTGAAATGCCGGGGTACGTTTCTGCCAAACCGGTAACTGCATTATTCAAACTTCCGGCAAATTCCATCGCATCGGCACCGGTTGCTTCAATGTAAAGTTGTGGTTTATAGCCTTCCGCCTCGCCCTGAATAATTTCCAGGTTACACTTTGTGCCGCGCATAATCGAGTAGTGGGTATCGCCGCCACCTTCAGGTGCTTCAAAATTCCAGATTACCGATGCTTTAGCGTGAATGCCTTTCAGCGTGTAATTGATCTCGCCATTGCAGTAAACTTTCAGCATATCGTCTTCAACATCTTTTTTCAGGAATTCGGGGTATTCATCGAGCGAAGTCGATTTTTTAAACATCTCTGGCGTAAGATCAGTGGTCCAGTGTTTGGCCGAAACAATTTCCACATCTTCTTTCGAAAGCATCACCTCGGGAAAAGCTTCCCACTGAATTAAATCAACCAGGTGGGTGTTTACATCCACAATTCCTTCGCCCTGCTGTTGTGTATCGAAATACCATGCCGGACGTTTTAGCGGATTGCCCGAAACATATTTAAAAAAGTGGTGCACACTCTCTTTGGTAATGGCCGGATTTTCAGCCGTTCCTTTTTGCAAGGTTCCAAAAACCTCGGGCAGTTGCGATAATTCGCGCTGCAACATGGTGGTAATTTCGTGGCGCTCGGTCATAATATCATACAGCAAAACGCCGTTTTCTTCGGCTACCTGAAAAGCTTTTTCCAGTTTCGGAAAATTCTCCGGCGTAATCACCATCGGTTTATCGGCCAGCACATTAATTCCGGCTTCAACAGTTTTTAAAATGTAATCGGTTTTTTTGCCGTTGTTTCCGGCAGTTACCATTACGTTGCCGGGTTTTTCGGTCAGCATTTTTTCAAGATAATCTTCTCCGGCATATACTTTTTCTACCCACGATGTTGGATTTTCAGCGCGTGTATTGTAGCCTTCAATTCGTTTCAGGTGATCCACTACATCTACGCCATCAGGCGCGTAAACATTTACTACAGGATCAACCTGGTTGTACATCGATTTTTGCACCAAAGCTGCATGGAAATGGCCCGGGTCGAGGGTCATAATTTTTACTTCTGCTCCGGTAAACATATCCGTTTCTTTTTCAGTGTTGGTTGATTTTTGGCTGCCACCTGTGCATGCTGAAAACAGAATTGCCAGTGCTGCGGCCGCAGTAGATAGATGTTTCATGAAATGGTTTTTTAGTTATTAGATTTCCGTTGGCGTACACGCAAAATTATACTTTTAATTCTGTTTAGAAAGAGAACGGGCAAAAAGAAGTCGTAAAAGAGGAAGCATTCAAATCATCCGCGACTACTATCAATCTTCATCAATCTTCATCAATCTCCATCAATCTTGGATCAATCTCCATCAATCTCGCATCAATCCTATCTAAGGTTCAACGATGTATTTTATGCTACAATCGTAATCGGTATAGTGAATGTATTTGTTGTTTTCCATCCACATTACCACTGTTTTTGCATCTTTTGGTTGGTAGCGAGGAATGAAGGGCCGCACATTATCGAGGGGTGAATTTTGCGTAATTGCTTCAATTTTCCACGATTTTCCACCATCGTTTGTAGTGCGTTTTTCAATTTCAAAAACACCATTTATTTCTCGCGACAAGTAAATCTCGTTGGGTTTGTTCGGGTTGAAAGTCATGTTGCCCATGTAGTGCGGTTCGCGTTCTGTTTCGCCTTCAGGCGTTTGCGGAAACCATTTTCCGGCCTGGCAAATTTCGTGGTCTTCCCAGGTTTTTGCCTCAGCATTGTACCAGACGTAATGGTATCGATGGTCGGTTTCCTGCGGGTGGCGGGTGTACAAAATGTAAGGTGTCCCTTCCTGTTCAACCACATCGCAAATCCAGGCGCGTCCGTTTTCTTCATCAGCTTTGTAAACCACCGTTGCATCGCTAACCTGAAATGGCAGTCCACTGAGGTCGCAGATTTTTGTGCCGTCGGATTTCCAAAATGCACCTTTTTCGTAATAGCAATAATACACCGAGTTGGTGGATTCAACGCGCGGATGCCCGTCGGTAAATATCATGTGAATCCTTGATTTTCCATCAGAATAATATTTTACGTATGGCCGGTTGTTGGGCGTAAAAGGAACGTCGCTCATTACCACATACTGCCGGCTCCATGTTTTTCCCTGATCTTCCGAAATAATCAGGTTGGGTTTAAAACCAATCCAGCGGCCAAACACAAACAGTTTGTTGTCTTCTTCGCTTAACACAAACGGATTGGCGTAGGTGTAGGTTTCTCTCGGAAAATTCTTCAGCAGTTCCTCTGTTTTTGGTTTGAAAATTTCATTCTCGCCAAAACTACTAATATCGGTGCCGTTTGTTGTTGTATTGCTCAAAACTCCTTTATCTGTGGCGTGCCAGGCATACATGGTAAAAATAGTACCATCAGGAAGCTGGGTAAATGCAGGGTTGTCGTGATCGTCGAATTCAAATTGCGGATAAATGTTGTTGAATTTGGCATCTCCGGTTTCGGGATTTAAGGAGGCCATTTCAATCGAACCGTCTTTTTTTACCCAACCGGTAACAATTTTATCTGCATCGGTGTAAATGGCTCGCGGATCGGAAAACCAGCACCACGCGCCATCATCGCAAAGCGTATGAATTGTTGGAGAGTGTGGCTGACTTGTTTCAGGATTTTTTTGTGTTGAGGAACCGCATGCCAAAAGAAATACAAGCGAAAGAACAGGTAATAGCAGAATAGGTTTCATGATAAATATTTTGGGAGGCAAAGTTACTAAATCGTTCTTTTTCGGTTGGATACAGCATTATCAAATTTTCCACTTTTACTGATAAAGATTTGATCTTTCTGGTATTTCTCGTGAAGTAAAAGTATTTTTAACGGTAACAATCGAACAAACAACAATTATGATGAAACGAGCTATAACCTTGTTCTTTATTCTCACATTTTATCTCAGTACTTTATCTCAGCAAGTTGATTTTCTTCCAAACGACTGGCAAAATCCGGCTGTTTTCGAAAAAGGACAAAATGCGCCTCATGCGTTTCATATTCCTTTCGCATCGGCCGATGATGCCATTCAGAACATGCCGCGAAAATGCGACAACTACCAGCTGCTAAACGGGCAGTGGAAATTTAAGTGGGTGGAAACGCCAAAACAGGTGCCTCAAGATTTTTGGCAACCCGGTTTTGATGCAGCAGGGTGGGAGGAAATTAACGTTCCATCCAACTGGCAAATGGAAGGCTACGGGCATCCGAAATTCCGGAATGTGGCCATTTCTTTTGAGAATGATCCGCCCAATATTCCTGATTATTACAATCCGACCGGATGTTACAAAAAGAAATTTACCGTTCCTGAAAGTTGGGAAGGAAAAGAGTTGATGCTGCGTTTTGAAGGCATAAAATCGGCCTCGTATGTTTGGGTGAACGGACAATGTGTAGGTTATAATCAAGGCGGTTTTGAGCCGGCCGAGTTTAATATCACACCGTTTATTGAAGAAGGGGAAAACGATCTGGCCGTTCAGGTGATTCGTTTTTCTGATGGTTCGTATCTCGAGAACCAGGACATGTGGCGTTTGTCGGGCATTTTTCGCGATGTAAAATTGTATGCGCAACCCAAAACATTTATTCACGACCATTACGTGGTAACCGATTTTGATGAAAATTATAAGGATGCAACTTTAAGGGTGGAAACCCATATTCAGAATCAACTGCCGGAAGTAGAAAAAGGAGAAATAACTGTTGATGTTTATGATCCGGAAGGCCGGTCAATTTTAAAAGACGGAGCGCTTTGCGAAGATTTTGAAGTGGATTCGCTGGGAAATGTTAAGGTGCAGTTGTCAACTTTGGTTGTTGATCCGCCGCAGTGGTCGGCCGAGTTCCCGAATCTTTTTGTAATGCTGGTGCAGCTAAAAAACGCCGACGGAAAAGTAACCGAAGCATTCACTCAAAAAATCGGTTTCCGCGAGGTGGGATACAAGGATAAAATTTTGACAGTAAACGGTGTTCCGGTAAAACTGAATGGCGTAAACAGCCACATGCATCATCCCGAACACGGGCAGGCGGTGCCGCTGGAAACGTTGAAGCAGGATTTGTTGCTGATGAAACAGCACAACATTAACTGTGTGCGAACCTGTCATTATCCGCCAACGCCTGAATATATTGCTTTGGCCGATGAGCTGGGGATGTACATTTTTGATGAAGTAGGCGATGAGGCGCATAACAATATGGGATTGTCGGAAAAGGCGGAGTGGACAGAAATGTACCGCGACCGTTCGCGCAAACTGGTGTATCGCGACCGGAATCATCCGGCAGTAATTGTTTGGAGCGCCGGAAACGAATCGGGCAGCGGACAAAATATCAACGAAGTGATAAAAACCGGTAAGGCGATTGATCCCAGTCGCCCGGCATGGATGTATGGCGGAAATGCGTTTTACATTCCTTTCGAGGATTTGGTGGGGCCGCGCTACTGGGTGCCGGTTGATTATAAAAACCTGGCGCAGGACAAAGTGTTGCCTGCCAACGACAAACGTGCCTCGTTTATGGACGAGTATCTGGCCGCAACCGGAAATGGACTTGGCGGCATGGACGAATATTGGGAATACATTTGGAAATACCCGCGATTAACAGGCGGCGCTATTTGGGACTGGATCAGCCCGGGAATAAAAACGCCACGCTGGATTTTGCCTGATCTGTCGCCACAAAAAAACGACGGACAAATTATGGGGCGCCCCATGTTTCAGCAGGGCGCTTATGGCTGGGGACTGGAATTCTCGGGGCACGACGATTGGGTGGAGTTCTACCGCGATCCAAGCCTGGATATTACCGGAAATCAGCTGACCATTGATTTTTGGGTGAAACCATCCGAAATTCCACAGCCCAATGTTTTTGTCGCGAAAGGAGCGCACGGCTACGGCATTCAAATGGTGGATGACGAAACGTTGGAATTTTATGTGTTTGGAAACGAACGTATTTCGGCCAAAACAAAAGTCGGCGAAGATTTTTATGAAAACTGGCACCGTATCACCGGCATTTACAACGGAAGACAGCTGCAGCTTTACATCGATAATAAACGGGTAGGCACAACTTCGTTTTCCGGGAATATTAACTCTACACCGTTCCCGTTTTGTATTGGCCGCGAGGCCGAAACGCAGGATCAGGGCGAGCATTCGGGGCGCCTGTCAAAAATGGTGATCGACGATGTGCGGGTGTTTAACCGGGCTGTGAATATCAATAATATTCAGAAGGAAAAAGCGGGCTTAGTGCTGCATTTGAACTTTGAGGAAGACGAAAAAGCTGGTGACTTTTATGCGGTTGGTTTAGGCGGAAGAACGTATGGAATTATCTGGCCCGACAGAACGGTTCAGCCTGAAATAAACCAGATAAAACGATCGGGGCAACCGATAAAAATTGAAGCTGTTGACATTGAAAACGGAGTTTTGAAAGTGACCAACCGTCATCATTTCAAAAATTTAAATGAGCTGGAAGGATTCTGGCAGATTAAGGTGGATGGTGAGACCACTCAGCGCGGATTTTTCAATTGCGATATTCCGGCAGGCGAAACTGGTGAAATAACTATTGATTACCGTAGGCCGCGAATTGAATCGACCACAGAATGTCTGCTGGAAATTTCCTTTGTGCTAAAAGACGATTTGAGCTGGGCACCGAAAGGCCACGAAATTGCCTGGGAACAGTTTCCCGTACCAACCGATTTTTATTTTGTTGATGAGGAGGGAAACAACGAAAAAGTTACTGCTACAGACGATGAAAACTACATACGGATAAGCGGGAATGATTTTAATTATACGATCGATAAAAAAACAGGAAGTTTTGTGTCGTTAAAATACAAGGGAGCTGAGTACCTGGAAGGCGGACCGGAATTTATGGTTTGGCGCGCACCAATTGCCAACGATATCGATCCGTGGGGAAGTTACATGTTTGGCACCGGCAATATTACACCGGGACTGGGGCGTAGTATCGATAACCAGTTGCGAACACTCGGAATGCGCGACCTGATTTCAGAATTGGAGGAATACGAGCTGTTTCAGTTGAAGCATAACGAGGTGACTTTGAAAATGGATGTGTTTGCCAATTCAAGTCTCGATCCGGCCAGACGAAAAGACCAGTGGTTTTTTTATTCGGCTTTCGAGCAAAAACAAATCTGGACATTTTCTGCCGACGGAAGCATACGGTTAGAGCAGGAAGTAATTCCGCATGGACCAATGCCCGAAATGTTGCAAAAGATTGGCCTGCAGTTTCAGTTGCCAAAAAGTTTTAACCAGGTGGAATGGTATGGGCGTGGACCATTTGAAAACTACCCCGACCGCAAAACAGGAGCAAAAATGGGATTTTATCACTCAACGGCCGATTCGATGTATGTGCCTTATATTATTCCGCAGGAGTACGGTAACCGCAGCGATGTGCGCTGGCTAAAAGTGCATAACAATGACGATCATGGGTTGCTTATTGAAGGAAATGAATGGTTGAATTTTAGCCTGCATAAATACACCACCGATAATTTGTCGCGTGCAATGTACACCTACCAGTTGGAGGAGGCGCCGAATACCATTTTAAATGTGGATTACGAAGTTTCGGGAGTTGGGGGAACCGCTATCCGCCAGTTGCAAAAATACCGGGTGCGCCCCGATGTGAAAAAGTATACGATAACGATTAAACCGTATTAATATGTAGCTAGTGATAGTCTCACTCTAAGCGAGGCTATCACTTATTTGCCCAGATGTTTAGGAACCAGGATCCTTCAAAAATTTCAGATTCCGCAACAATCCCTTGTAACCGGTACGTTTAACGGCGGAGTTTTTAAAAAGCTCGTTAAACAGCGGGCGTTCCATAGTTTCCCAATCCTGTTTCTGCAGTGTTAAAAGTTTGGGATGAGGTTTTAAGCCTGCTTCGTTATGTGGTTCCGATTTTAAATTCCACGGGCACACATCCTGGCAAATATCGCAGCCAAATACCCGGTTTTCAAATTGGCCTTTTAAACCGGCATCCATTTCGCCGCGCACTTCAATGGTTTGGTACGAAATACATCTTCGGGCATCAACAACGCGCTCGGCAACAATGGCTTTTGTGGGGCAGGCGTCAATACATTTTGTGCAGCGCCCGCAGTGGTCGCGCACCAGTTTAGGATCATCATAAGGCAGTTCGATATCGATAAGCAGTTCGCCGATAAAAAAGAAACTGCCATGTTCGGGCGAGATAAGGTTGCTGTTTTTTCCTACCCAGCCAAGGCCTGCTTTTTTTGCCCAAGAACGCTCCAAAACCGGTGCCGAATCAACAAATGGCCGCCCCGAGCAAGGCGCTATTTCTTCCTGAATAAACTGAAGTAAATCCTTCAGTTTGTCTTTCATCACAAAATGATAATCGGTGCCATAAGCGTATTTCGAAAGTACCGGTGCTGTTGGATCTTCCTGTGTCGATTCCGGAAAATAGTTCAGCAGCACAACAATAATTGTTTTGGCATTTTCAACCAGCAGCGATGGATTTAACCGCTTGTCGATATTACGGTTCATATAGCCCATTTCACCATGCATATTGTTTTCAAGCCACGTTTTCAGGCGCGGTTCTTCTTCCTCCAAAAACGAAACGGGAAGAATGGCATGATTGAGAAATCCGAGCGATTGTATTTTTTGTTTTAACTGCTGTTGCATTTAGGTTGCAAAATAGCACAATCGGCATAATTACTAAAATTATTTGCTCGCTGATAACGCAGATTTTCACAGAGAAGCTGTAAGCGGTCTGAATCTGCGTTATTCTGTGTTATCTGCGAGAAACTTAAAATTGTGGAATATGTTTTCAACTGAAAACCTTTGGATATTATAGCAAAGGTGTCTTAATTTGTCGCCATTCAACATTTCAAAATTATTTTATGCGCATTGCCGTTATCGATTTAGGAACAAACACCTGCAACCTGCTTATTGCCGAAATGAATGGTGCCGATTACAAATTGCTGCACCAAAGCAAGGAAATGGTGAAACTGGGCGACGGAAAAATAAAGGATAACCAGATAAGTGAGGAGGCTACTTTTCGGACGAAGGCAGCATTTGTTGCGCATAAAAAGGTGATGGACACATTTGGTGTTGATGAAATAAAAGTTTTGGCTACATCGGCGGTGCGCACTGCCGATAATAAGGCCGGATTTGTAGCAGCAATTGAAAAGATTTGCGATTGTACTGTTGAAGTTATTTCCGGCGAGCGCGAAGCTGAACTCATTTTTAAAGGTGTTTTGCTGGCGTTCGAAAAAATTGAGTCTCCTGCTGTAATTCTGGATATTGGCGGAGGAAGTAACGAGCTGATATTAACGCAAAACGACACGATTCTTTGGAAAGAAAGCCGACCTACCGGAATGTCGCGCATCATTAATTCGTTTGATCTTTCTGATCCGGTAACAGTTGAGCAGATTCGCGAACTTCAGCAGTTCTTTGCTAAAGAACATCAAACGGCAATTCAGAATTGTAAAGAAAAAAATGTTGCAACATTAATTGGCTGTTCAGGAGCTTTTGATACGATTGCCGATATGATTGATGAGGTAAATCCAGGCGAGAAACAACGGGTGACACAGGTTGTTACGCTGGAGGAATTTTATGCGGTTTACGAAAAGCTGCTGCCAACGACCCGCGACGAGCGTTTGCAAATGAAAGGAATGGATTATGTCCGTGTAGATTTAATTGTGCCGGCAGTAATCCTGATTGAAGCGCTGATTTCTGCGATTGGAATTAAACAGATCGTGCAAACCGATTTTGCTTTGCGCGAGGGAGTGCTTTACGAACTAATTGCTAAATAATTACTGCAGCAGGCGCACCGCATTTTTTACATTTCCCGTCTGCGTCAAGTGTTATAATCTCTGTATCGTAGTGGTTTCGCGAGATAAGCGGCGCATTGCAGTTGGCACAGTAAGTGGTTGAACGTTCTTTGTCGCTTACATTCCCCAGGTAAACATGCTGAAGTTGTGTTTTTGCCACATCGTACAACGTAATTAAAGTTTCTATTGACGTGGCCGGTGCATTTAATTTGTATTGTGGGTAGTAGCGCGAAAGGTGCAGCGGTACGGATTCTCCCAATTCGGTAGCGATCCAATTTACCATGCTTTCAAATTCGGTGATATCATCATTCAAGCCGGGAATAACAAGCGTTGTAATTTCAAGATGAGCCGGACTTTCAGCAATTTGTTTTAATGTGTTTAAAACCGGTTGTAATTTTCCTTTGGTGTATTTTTTATAAAAGTCGTTAGAGAAAGCTTTCAGATCGATGTTAAAAGCATCAATAAATGGTAACAGTTTTTGTAAGGGTTTTTCGTTGATATAACCGTTGGAGACTACTACATTTTTTAATCCTTTTGAATGAGTCAGTTGTGCAGTCTCCAATAAAAATTCGTAAAAAGTAAAAGGTTCGTTGTAGGTGTAAGCAATGCCGATGTTGTTCCAGGTTTTCAGCGCCTCTTTTACAATTTTTTTACTGCTGATGTTATGAAAGCCGGAGAACTCAGAAGCTTTGCATTGCGAAATCCTGTGGTTCTGGCAAAAGCTACACTGCAGGTTACAACCCACTTCGCCAACCGAAAGAATGTTTTTCCCGGGGTAGAAATGGTAAAGTGGTTTTTTTTCGATGGGATCGGAGCCGAGTGCGGCCACTTTATTATACACCTCGGTAATTAATACACCACCGTGGTTGGTGCGTACCTTGCAAATTCCGGTTTGGCTGTCGGATAAAATACAGTTCCACGGGCAAAGTTCGCACTCAACTTGTCCGTTCGTTGTTTTACTATAGAATAAAGCTTCGTGCATATCTCGTTATCAAACCTTTTTTAACCTTACGAAAGGAGAACGAGAGTAGTTTCTTTAGCCTTATTCAATTTTCGATCCGAGCTTTTTAATGGCTTGTTGCATGTCGTTCATTTGCTTCATCAGTACACTAATGTCCGGCTCCGGCTCGGGGATAGTGGTGTTCAGGTAGCACACAAATTTCCATACTTCGGTAACTTCAGCAATCGGCAGGTTGTAAGGTTCAAATGCTTTGTTCAGCGAAACCAGGTGCAGCGAGTGTTCGGTTTCAATATTATTATGAGCCACTTTAAAAACAATTCCTTCGTCGCGTGTAACAATAATATAGGCATTGTTGCTTTTTATATTGAAGAAATCCTGAATGAATTCGCCAATTACGATCGATCCGGCGGGGATGGGCAACATGGAGTCGCCTTCGATGGTAAAAGCCCTGTACTTTTTTTCTTTCGATAAAAAGGGTAACTGAAAAACCGGAAGCTTGCCAATGTATTCCGGATCGGCAAAACAATTCACATATCCGGCCTGGGCTTTTTCGTTTACAAACTCAATATTGTCGTTGTTCTCCGAATCTACCGTTGTGGCAATTACCCGCAATTTCGAGCCGCGTATAAACACATCAAAACCATTTTGCAGATCGGCAAACTGACTCTCTGATAATTGTTGCATATCCACATTAATCAGTGTATCGATGGCAATGCCAAAATATTTCGAAAAAGCCTGTAGGTGCGAAACCGTGGGTTGGCTAATCTCGTTTTCGAGTGCATTTACCGACGTTCGCTTTAACTCCAGCGCTACAGCCACCTCGTTTTGAGTGCGTTTTTTTCGTTTTCGTAACAGCTTGATATTCTTGCCAAAGTAATTCATGTGTGAAAAATTATTTCTTCAAAAGTAAAAAATATTCTTGCAGTTTAAAAAGAAATGATTAATTTATTATCGTCTAAAATGATAAGATAATTATCAAAAAGTGTATTTGTTACAGATCAACATATTTCCTTAATGTTCCTAGATGTTGAAACCCGAAAAAAGAACTGAGGTTCCCAATCCCTGGCAGAAACGCCGGGGATTTTTTTGACTAAAAACTGAAATATGAGATGAGCGAGCATGAATGAATCGGTACATGAAAAACTGAAAATATTATCCGACGCTGCAAAATACGATGTGTCGTGTGCTTCGAGTGGAAGTAGCCGGGGCAACACAAGCAAAGGAATTGGCAACAGTCTGGGCTGTGGTATTTGCCACAGTTTTACCGAAGACGGCCGCTGTGTGAGCCTGTTTAAAATACTGATGACCAACAATTGTATTTACGATTGTGCCTATTGTATTAACCGCCGCACGAACGACCGGCAGCGGGCTACTTTTACGGCACAGGAAATTGTGGATCTTACCATTGGTTTCTATCGCCGGAATTATATCGAAGGTTTGTTTCTGAGCTCGGGGGTTATAAAAAGTGCTGATTACACTATGGAGCGAATGGTGTTGGTGGCAAAAAAATTGCGCAATGAAGAGAACTTTAACGGCTACATTCATTTGAAAGCCATTCCGGGAGCAAGTAGCGAATTGATACAAGAAGCCGGCATTTGGGCCGACCGACTGAGTGTGAACATGGAAATCCCGACAGAGCCGAACCTAAAAAAACTGGCACCGGAAAAGAACTACCCCGATATTATTACCCCCATGGGGCAAATTCGCGACTCAATTCTTGTGGCTAAGGAAGAACGAAAAAAGTACCGAAAGGCACCTCGTTTTGCTCCGGCCGGGCAAAGTACACAATTAATTGTTGGAGCCACACCCGAAACCGACCGGCAGATTATTTTGCTGTCGTCGGGCTTATACAAAAAGCAAAACCTGAAACGTGTATATTTTTCGGGTTACTTGCCGGTGAATAGTTATGATGAGCGTTTGCCTGCGATTAACCGGCCGCCGCTGGTGCGCGAAAATCGGCTGTATCAAAGCGATTGGTTAATGCGTTTTTATCATTTTAAAGCCGAAGAGATTTTGAGCGAAGATCAGCCTTTTCTTGATTTGGATGTCGATCCGAAGCTCGGGTTTGCCCTGCGAAATATGCACCTGTTTCCGGTGGATATTAACCGTGCCGATTACGAAATGATTCTTCGCGTTCCCGGAGTTGGGGTGCAGTCGGCACAAAAGATTATTCTGGCACGTAAACACCGCCGGTTAAATTCGCTTCACCTGAAAAAATTGGGGATAGTAATGAAGCGTGCTAAATATTTTATTACCTGCAACGAGCTGCCTGCCCATAAAGCAGACTGGGAGCCGCAACGATTAAAGCATAAATTATTGTGTGAAATGAACTCGAAATATAAAAAATCGCTCGATACCCAGTTGAAGCTGTTTGCCGATTTTAAACCGGTGTTGCCAACGTTACATTAGTCACAGTTTTCAGTCGCAGCATCCAGAATCGAGTATCCAAAAATCCAGCATCCGGTTATGAAAATATACACCTATGATAGTACTTTTGAGGGGTTTTTAACCTGCGTTTTCGATTGTTACAGCCGAAAGGATTTTCCGGTTGATATTTGTTCGCGTTATGGCGAGCAGCGTTACCTTTTTGTTGAAAGCATTGATATTGCAACCAATCCCCAGAAGGCTGAGCGGGTTTGGAAAGGCATTCAGAAACACCTGTCTGGAAAAAACAAGCAGCTGCTTTTTTATGCGTACTTGTCGGAAGAGTTGGGGATTGAAATGAAGATCTACCGTTTCTTACGCCGCATGTTCAGCGGGCACCTGAATCTGGAAACCGATTATGGCGACCCCGATGTGTTGCACCTCACACAAGCATCTCAAAAGGTGAAAAAGGAAGCCATGCGCATGATGCAGTTTGTGCGGTTTCAGCGTACCAAAGACCGGATGTATTTTTGTGGTATCGAACCCAAATACGATGTCATTCCGCTCATTATTAATCATTACCAAAAACGTTTTACCGACCAACGCTGGCTGATCTACGATTTGCGGCGCAACTACGGAATTTTGTATGGTAACGACAAGGTAGAAGAGGTGGTTCTAACGAAAAAACAGTTTAATGCCTACAACGGCCAGGTGAAAGAGGAGCTGCTGCACGAGGGCGAAGATTTTTATCAAAAGCTGTGGCGATCGTACTTTAAACACATCACTATTGAAGAACGCAAAAACCTGAAACTGCAACGCCAGCATATGCCACGACGCTTTTGGCGTTATCTGCCCGAAAAGCAGGAGGCGAATTAATGGCATGCTGAGAAATTAAGTTTCGTGCTAATGGTGTGCTTTATATCCGGCAGGGAGAAGCGCTGCTTGCCTGGAAGATGAAGTAAAAAAAACTATACGATGTTCCGCGTATGCGGAAAGGCCAAACTCAACTGCAAACAGGCTTTCCGCAAGCGCGGAAAGTTAGAAATGAATTCAAAACAAAGTTTCCGGAAGCCCGGAAAGTTGGAAATGAATTCAAAACAAAGTTTCCGCAGGCGCGGAAAGTTAAAAATGAATTTATGACAAGCTGTCCGCACCAGGGAATGTCAGAAATAGAGTTTAGATACAGTTTCCTATGGGACAAAGAAAAAGGATCGGATCTTGTACAAGATCCGATCCTTTTTTATCTCGAAGCTAGCGACTAGCTACTCGAAGCTTCTTATAAATCTTCTTTTTTAGTTGCCGGTAAAATCAAATTAAGGATAATACCAACTGCAGCAGCCAAACCAATTCCGGCCAGCGAGAAGGTTCCGTAAGAAATAACGGCGCCTCCAATTCCAACAGTAAGAACAATTGAAACGATAACCTGGTTACGGGTTTCACTCATGTTGGTTTTTGAATCAACCAGCGTTTTAATACCGATAGAAGCAATCATTCCAAAAAGCAGAAGCATAATTCCGCCCAACACGGCTTGAGGAATGGTTTTCAGGAAACCACTGATTTTTCCAACAAAAGCAAAAACAATTGCGGTTATGGCCGCTATGCGTAAAATAAATGGATTGGTAACTTTAGTAAGAGTTATGGCTCCGGTTACTTCCGAGTAAGTGGTGTTAGGCACACCTCCGAAAAAACCCGCCAGTGCGCTGGCAATACCATCGCCAAGCAGTGTACGGTGCAAACCTGGTTTTTCAATAAAGTTTTTGTCGCATACACCACCAATGGCATACATATCGCCTACGTGCTCAATAATCGGGGCAATGGCTACCGGTATCATATACAAAATAGCCTGCCAGCTAAATTTAGGAGTGGTAAACTCTGGCAAACCTATCCATGCGGCTTCTTTAATTGGCGTAAAATCAACTTTCCCCATTATTATGGAAAGCACATAACCTACAATTATGGCAATGAAAATAGGGATCAGTTTGATCATCTTTTTGCCGAAAATAACTACGGTAACGGCTGTAAGTAGCGAAACTACAGCAATCAGCCAGTCGGTTTTTGCCATGTCAACAGCTGTAGAGGCCAGCGATAATCCAATTAGCAGGATGATGGGGCCAACAACAACCGATGGGAAAAGGCGCTCGACAAAGGTTAATCCACGTAATTTAACCAGTGCAGAAACTACGCCGTAAACTATACCAACAGCAATAATTCCTGAAAGTGTACCGGCCCAGCCATAAAGTTTTGTGGCTTCAATAATTGGTGCAATAAAAGCAAAGCTGCTACCCAGAAAAACAGGTACCTGTCCTTTGGTAATTAAATGAAAAAGCAGTGTGCCAATACCTGCTGTAAAAAGTGCAACGGCGGGGTCGATGCCAACAAGCAAGGGTACCAAAACGGTAGCTCCAAAGGCCACAAATAAGAACTGCACACCCAAAACGGTGTTTTTAAAGGTTAACTGCTCACGTAAAGTTTTACCACTCATGTTTTTTGTTTTTGTTTAAAATTTGCGCAAAAATATACCCGTTTGGGAAAGAAACGGGTATAAAATATATTTTTATTGAAGGATTTCGGCAGGAATTTCCTTAATCGGTTTTATCCGAACTGATTTTATAAATAAATCGCCGCCTTCGGATTGGATTTGGATTTTCCCCGAGCTTAACGGTTTTATTTGTCCGTCTTCATTAATTCCGGTGTTGGTATTTACCATGGTAACTTGTCCGTTTACCACATGTACAGTTGTACGGCCAACGCTATACAATTCAACAGTGTTCCATTCGCCCAGTGGTTTTTCAGCATCAACCGCCTTTTTTATGCCGGGGCCATTAAAATCCTTTCCAAATTGAGTAAGTTCTCCGCCTTTTGAGAATTGAAAACCTTTATCAGTTTGTGTGGCTTCAGTTTCGCAGCAGGTGTTGTTCATCAGGTAAGTATCTCCCAGGTTTTCGTGCATCAGCTGGCACTCGATATTGGTCATCCAGGTGCCCAGTGCATCGCCAAATTCACCAAAACTATGATAGAGCAGGCCGCTGTTTCTGGAAGTGTAAACCTGTTCGCCCCACTTAAAAACCAATTCCAGGTGGTAGTTGGCAAACGTATCAACAGTAGCCAGCGAGCCGTTTACTTCTCCGGAAATGTGAATAAGCTTTTCGCCATCTACATCAACAACCTGGAAAACTTTTTCGGGAGTGGCTTGCGCATGATTATCTTCGAATCCGGTAAGCGGAGTTCCGATGTAGGTTTCCCAACCATCGAGATTTTCACTGTTAAACAACGGCTGCCAGGGTGCTTCGCACGAACTAAATAAGACCGTTAGAAATGCAATTGAAATAAAAAATGTAAATTTCTTCATCAGTTAAAGGTTTAGATATGATTGACATAAAAAAAAAACTGCCCCATAAATATAGGACAGTTTCTTAAATATTTTTATTTTTTTCTCTATTAAACCGCTGTGCCAGCTAATTGCTGCGCTCGTTCCAAAATTGCCGTATCATCCAGGAGAACAATTCCTCCGTTTGGTCCCGGCTCCATGTGTATTCCCACT
This sequence comes from Draconibacterium orientale, assembly GCF_900111425.1. Lineage (NCBI taxonomy): Bacteria > Pseudomonadati > Bacteroidota > Bacteroidia > Marinilabiliales > Prolixibacteraceae > Draconibacterium > Draconibacterium orientale. Next base: position 27,079 of record NZ_FOHT01000008.1, read on the forward strand.
GCTTTTCCATCGGTGTAGTTAGCGCCTCCGAAATAATTCCTGACAGTTTCTTCTTTTAATTCAAACTCTTGCGCTATTTGTCTAATCGAACCGTCAGGTAAGCTGTCTTTAATTTTTCGCAGCTCGTTAAATGTTATTCTTTTTTCCATATCGCTGTGGTATTTAATTAATAAAAATTGTATTTGTAAAGAACGTGCTTTAAAAGTATAATTAATAATTTAATAATAAAAGCGTCATGAACAGCTATTGTTAATTGTTATAACACAAGAGCTAAATTATGTGTATTATTTCGGTGTTTGTCAAGTTGTAAGTTGTTGAAGATTAGTGCTTGTGCGTTTCTCTGATATGTTGTAAAACAGGTTGTTTTCGGGAGCTTGTTAACATTTTTTAAGGGAAGTTTGCCGGCCGGATTTATTCAGAAATAATACTGTCGTAAATGGCCTGATGCATGGCTGTGCGGATGTTCAACTCGTAGAGTTTACTGTTTTCGCGGGTGGGGTAAACGCGGTTCGACATAAAGATGTAGAGCAGTCCGTTTTCGGGGTCGGCCCAGGCAAAAGTTCCGGTGTATCCGCTGTGGCCAAAGCTGCTTTTGCTGCTCGACACGGCAGGGTAGGCATCTTCCAGTTCGTTTTTGTCATTATCGATCATGGGCTTGTCGAAACCCAAACCTCTGCGGTTTTTGTTTTCGGGATATTGAATGCGTGTAAATTCGTTTAGCGTCAAGTCGGAGATATAACGCCGTCCTCCAAAATATCCTTTCTGCAAATACATTTGAAATACTTTGGCAAGGTCGTTTGTAGAGCCAAATAACCCGGCATTCCCCGATACGCCACCCATCATTGCAGCTCCTTCGTCGTGCACATAACCGCGCAGTTTCTCCATCCTGAAAAAGTCATCGGTTTCGGTAGGAATAATCTGGCTAAGCGGAAAATGTTTATAGGCATTAAAAGTAATGGTATGCGCCCCCAATGGCCGGTAGAATGTATTTTTCACATACGATTCGTATGCAGTGCCGGTAAGGTTTTCAATAATGTCGGGGTAGAGGTAGAAACTCAATCCCGAATACAGGTATTTTTTTCTGTGCAACAGTTCCGAAGTCCGGATGGTGTCGAACATTGTTTTTCTGAAAGCGTGATTCATGCACAAGCGTTCTGATACGCGAATATCAAAAAGTGGCGAAGGATGATCTTTAAACACATTTTTATCGAGTGTTCCGTCTTCCTGCACAGTCATTGTCCAGAAAGGGATCCACGAAGCCAAACGCGCCTGGTGCGCCAAAATCTCACGAAAGCTCAGGTTTTCTTTGTTGCTGCCCATAAAATCGGGCCAGTATTTACTAAACTTATCATCAACGTTCATTTTTCCCTCGTCAACCAGGCGCATAATTGCCGGTAGCGGACCGGTAACTTTGGTAACCGATGCCCAGTCGTAAATATTATTTTGGTTTACCGGGTAAATACTGTCGTAGGTTTGAAAACCGTAGCATTGGTGAAAAACCACCTGCCCGTTTTTGGCCACCAACACCTGGCAGCCGGGGTATGCACCTTCCGAAATGCCGAGATTCGCCAGCGAATCGATTTTCCGGTTCAGAATAGCCGAACTCATTCCGGCCTCTTCGGGAATGGTGTACGAAAAAGTTTGGTTGGGCTGAACTTCCAATCCGTCGCCGGCTTTAAAGCGTCTGTCGGAAGTAACCGGAAGTTTTCCGTTGGCTTTAAATGCACCAAAAACAAGCTGCGCAGCCAATTCCTGAGTCAGTTCATTATCCTGATGCGCTACTATCAGTGCATCGGCATGATGAATGTTGGCAAAGTATTTCAATGCATAAGCGTTTCCGAAAAGCGTAAATACCACGTTTTGTTCATGTATAAGATCAATAACTGCTTGCTTTTGTATTTCGGAAATACCGTATTCGTTCGATGAGTATTTGTTAATTCCTGTAATGCCGGCAATAACAAAGTTATAGTTATCAAGCTTTTTGCGAAGGTTTGCCCAGACCTGCTCTGTGGCATCTTTTGGTAGCCAATAATGATCCATGCCAGTATATTTTTCCAGGGTATTTTGGAAGGCAGATTTTTGGTTGCCGCCAATCATTATTGTTGCTATGGTGCGTTTCTCCAAATTCTGCACCGGAAGTGTACTGTCGTTATTAACAACAACCGTCATCGATTTTTTAATCAGTTTTCGGTTGGTAACCTGGTATTTGGGCGCGTTAAGGTCGGCGGTAATATTTTTTAAATCTACCGGTTGGTAGTTGTTTAGTCCCACCCAGCGTTTTAGTGCCAAAACAGTTCGGCACTTTTCTTTAATCTGAGCTTCGGTAATTTCGCCATTGGCAATTGCTTCTTTAATTGTTGCAACAGCTTTACTTACATCATCAACAAATTCTATCATGTCGTTTCCGGCAATCAGGGCTTCCAGTTCAGCTCTGCCGGCTGTGGTTTGTACTCCTTTCATGGTTATGGCATCGGTTACCACAAAACCTTTGTAGCCAATTTCCTCTTTTAAATAGCTGGTAATTACTTTTTTCGAAAGCGATGAGGTAATTCCGGAATCGTCGAGCGAAGGAACATTTAAGTGCCCCGACATAATTCCTGCAATTCCTTTATCCGATAAATAACGGAACGGGTAACTTTCAATACTGTCGATGCGGCTTTTCGAATGCGGAATAAGCGGCAGTGTTTTGTGCGAGTCGGTTTTGGTATCGCCATGCCCCGGGAAATGTTTGGCCACCGGAATAACATGGTTATCCTGCATTCCTTTAGCCACCATCCACGATTTTTCAGCTACATTGTGTCTGTCTTCGCCATACGACCGATACCCGATAACCGGGTTGAACGGATTGGTATTGATGTCGGCAACCGGAGCAAAATTCATTTGAATTCCCATACGTTTTAACTGGCTGGCAAAATCTTGTCCCATTTGGTAGAGGAGGGAAGTGTCTTGCACTGCTCCCAGCGACTGCGCATAAGGATAAACAATGGTACTGTCGGTTCGCATGGCTGGTCCCCATTCGCCATCGATAGCTACCAGAAGTGGTGTTTCGGAAGCTTCCTGAAACTGGTTGATCCAATCGGCATTTTTTGTTGGCGAGCCTTGCATTACCAAAATTCCGCCAGGTTTCCAATCCTGTATTCTTTTCTTGAAAATAGCTTTGGCGGCATCGTTTTGTTTGGGATAAACGGTAATCATCATTAGTTGGGCAATTCGCTCTTCTAAACTCATGTTTTCGAGTTGCCGGTTTACCCATTCATCGTTCTTGTATTGCAAAAACGGAGGTTCCTGGGCCGAGGTACTGTTTACTTGGAAAACTACCAGTAGGATAAAAAATAGAAATATTGCAGGTGTTGGTTTCATCATTAAAAATTCGCTAAAAATTTGTGCTACACGTTAAACGTTCATCGAAATAAAATAGTACAAATAGCGCATGATAATTTTATTTCGTTTCAGGTTCAATTTTTTAACTAAAACGTTGCTTTCTAAAAAATTTAAAAACTATCTTCGCTCGCCAAATGTAATATTTTAAAGCCTATGTTCAGGATTTTTTTAGCGTTTGTTTTATGGATCTCAGCCAGCGGTTGCATGGCACTGCAAGATAATGAAATTATTGTAGGAGCGGAGCGTACTTCGCTATATTTAGATGCATTGAAAGACAAAAATGTAGGCTTGGTGGTTAACAACACATCTATTGCTAACGGCGATCATCTGGTTGATTTTTTATTGAAACAACACGTTGACATAAAAAAAATATTTGCGCCTGAACATGGTTTTAGAGGCGATGTATCTGCCGGAGGAGAAGTAGAAGACGGGGTGGATAAAAGCACGGGCTTACCAGTTTTTTCACTTTACGGTAAAAATAAAAAACCAACTGCCGAACATTTTGATGGACTGGATGTCGTGATTTTCGATATTCAGGATGTAGGATGCCGGTTTTACACCTACATTTCAACTATGCATTACGTTATGGAGGCGTGTGCTGAGTACAATATTCCGCTAATTGTATTCGACCGCCCAAATCCGAATGGCGATTATGTTGCCGGCCCAATCCGTGAAGCAGGTTTTGAGTCGTTTGTAAGTCTCGATCCTATTCCTATTGTGCATGGATGTACCGTTGGCGAACTCGCAAATATGATCAATGACGAAGGCTGGCATGCAGCCGGTAAAAAATGTGATCTTACGGTAATACCGGTAAAAAATTACGATCATAAAATGGCGTATTCTTTGCCGGTGCGCCCGTCGCCAAATTTACCCAACGATCTTTCGGTGCGCTTATATCCGTCGTTGTGCTTTTTTGAAGCAACCAGCGTAAGTGTTGGGCGCGGAACCGATTTCCCGTTCCAGGCATTGGGTGGTTTAAACGAAAATCTCGGCAGCTTTGAATTTACTCCGAGAAGCATTCCCGGAGTGGCGATAAACCCGCTGAATAAAGACAAAAAATGTTACGGTGTTGATTTACGAACTTTGGAAGAAACACCAAAATTCACTTTGAAATACTTCCTCGACTTCTATGAAAAATACGAGAATGAAGCCGATTTTCTCACGCGCGAACGCTGGCTGAATCTGCTTGCCGGAACCGATTCGATGATCAAACAAATAAGAGAAGGGAAAAGCGAAGCTGAAATTATTGAAAGCTGGCAGCCCGGCCTGGAAGAATTTAAACTACTGAGAAAAAAATATTTATTATACCCCGATTTCGAATAAACAAAAATTATGAGTCCATATTTAGTTCTGGGAATTGTACTTGGTTATTTTTTAGTACTGATTTTTATTTCGTGGTTAACCGCGCGAAAAGCCGATACTCAGGCCTTTTTTACTGCAAACCGAAAATCGCCTTGGTATTTGGTGGCCTTTGGTATGGTTGGAGCCACGCTTTCGGGAGTAACTTTTATTTCTGTTCCGGGAGAAGTAGGTAATTCGGCCTTTTCGTACCTGCAGTTTGTTCTTGGCAACCTTGTGGGCTACTGGCTTGTCGCGGGTATTTTGCTACCTTTGTATTATCGGCTCAACCTGGTTTCCATTTATTCGTTTCTTGATGAACGCTTTGGACCACGATCATACAAAACCGGCTCCTTTTTCTTTTTGATCTCGAAACTGATTGGGGCAGCATTCCGGTTATTTTTGGTGGCGGGTGTTCTGCAAATCGCCTTTTTCGATGCGTTTAAAATACCGTTTTCGTTAACCGTAATTGTTACCATCGCACTCATTTGGGTATATACTTTTAAAGGAGGTATTAAAACCATTGTTTGGACCGATACATTGCAAACACTCTTTTTGGTAAGTGCGGTTATTTTTACCATTGTAGCCATTTCGCGAAGCCTGGATTTGAATTTGTCGGGACTGGTGAAAACCATTGCTGATGACAGTAACTCGCAACTTTTCTTTTGGGACTGGCGCTCGGGAAATAACTTTTTTAAGCAGTTTGTTTCCGGAATGTTTATTACCATTGTTATGGTTGGTATGGACCAGGATATGATGCAAAAAAACCTGACATGCAAAAATAAGTGGGAAGCCCAGAAAAATATGCTGGTGTTTAGTTTGTCGTTTCTTTTTACCGTGGTGTTGTTTCTGAGCCTGGGAGTAATGTTGTACATTTTTGCCCGCGAGCATGGAATTAGCATCCCGGAGAATACCGACGACCTTTACCCGATGCTGGCTTTAAAATATTTTGGGTTGCCGGTGGGAATTGCCTTTTTGTTGGGTATTACCGCCGCTGCCTATTCAAGCGCCGATTCGGCATTAACCGCGTTAACAACTTCGTTTACGGTCGATTTCCTGAAAATACACAAATACCCTGAAGAAAAGAAACGCCGTATAAAAATGTTGTCGCACTTGATGTTTTCAGTGCTGTTGATAGTGGTAATACTTGTTTTCGATGCCATTAATAATCAAAGTATTGTGGTGGCTGTGTTTACAGTTGCCGGATATACTTATGGTCCTATTTTAGGGTTATTCCTTTTTGGCATGTATTCAACACGAAAAGTAAACGATAAATGGGTGCCGTACATTGGCATTTTTGCACCCGTTTTGTGCTATTTTATTTCCAGCTACTCCGAGGTGCTTTTTAATGGTTATCAGTTTGGATTCGAATTGCTTATTCTGAATGGGGCAATAACAATGCTTGGTTTATTATTTATTTCTGAAAAAAATGTAGTTAATGGCTAAGGATTGCAAAGAAATGTTAAAAATTGTGAATTGATTTTTTATATTTGTAAAATAACGGCGAAAAGTGGACGTTATAAGGATATAAATTAATTCGAATTGGTTAAATATTTACTTCAAATACTGGCTACAGCCCTTGTGCTTGTCATGCTTTTCTCATGCGAGGATGAGGGATATTTGACATCTACCGATGCGCAGCTTAAGTTTTCTGCTGACACGGTAACATTCGATACCATTTTTACATCTATTGGCTCAACAACACGTCGTTTTACGGTTAGTAATCCATACGACGAAGATGTTTTAATTTCGCGTATTAGGCTGGCAGGAGGCGATGCCTCAAACTTCAGGTTAAACATTAATGGCGAGATGTATAGTGAGCTTTACGAAGTTACATTACCGGCACGAGACAGTATCTACATTTTTGTTGAAGTAACCATCGACCCGAACGGACAAAATTTGCCAATGGTTGTGCAGGATTCCATTGAATTTACAACCAACACAAATTTTCAAAGTATAAAGCTGGAAGCTTACGGGCAGGATTTTAAGCTGATAAAAAGCGAACGGATTAAAACAACTACCTGGACGGCTGAAAAACCTTATCTGGTTTACGATTATGCCTATGTTGACAGTACTTCGACGCTAACAATTGAGCCGGGAACAAAAATATACTTCCACAAAGGCGCCGGAATGTATGTTCGGGGAAATGTAGTTGCCGATGGAACATTTGAATTGCCGATTATATTCCGGGCCGACCGTTTGGAGCCATCGTATGAAGATATTCCCGACCAGTGGAATGGAATAGTGTTGTATTCCGGTAGTCATGATAACGTATTCAATTTTACCACCATTAAAAATGCCAATATTGGTTTACAGGTGGGAACCATTGAAAACGAAGGTTATGCCACGGTAGCACTTACCAATTCCAAAATTGAAAATATGGCTTATGCAGGAATTTTTGCATTGAAGTCGAAGGTTTATTCCTATAACACACTGATTGCCAATTGCGGATTTTATGGAGCAGCACTGTTGGTTGGGGGCGAATATGAATTTTACCACTCAACTATTGCCAACTATTGGGGTAATTATGGGCAGGCTGTGCGTACTACACCATCGTTGGTTGTTTCGAATGTGCTGGTTGTTGAAAACTCAAACGGCGAACAAGTTTCGTATAATGGTGATTTGACGAAGGCAACTTTTGGCAACAGTATTATTTATGGTAATATTGGCAACGAACTGGAGTTGGGTAATAACGAAAAAAACACATTCAATTACCTGTTCGACCATTGCATTATTCAGGCACCCGATACCTTGGATACGAGCAATACAAACCATTACATTAATGCGATGATCGGGATAGAATTTGATCCGCGATTTGTTGATCCGTATGATGATTACAACTTCGAGTTGGATACGTTATCGGCAGCAAAAGATGTGGGAACAACAAAGTATTCTGAAAAGTTTCCAGTTGATCTGCTGAACAGAAGCCGAACTGGCGAAGATGGCCCCGACCTGGGAGCATACGAACGCATTGAAAAGTAAAATGAAATACTTCCTTTTTTGTTTATCCCTGATTCTGCTCATTGCAAAAAGCAATGCACAAAATAATGGTGCCGAATACTCAATACTCTTTTACAATGTAGAAAACCTGTTTGATGTGCGAAACGATTCGTTAACTGCCGATGATGAATTTACGCCAGCAGGCGAGCGTCACTGGACCCGCAAACGTTTTGAAAAGAAAATCAATAATATCTCGAAAGTAATTTTGAATGCAGGTGGTTGGCAAATGCCCGATTTAATTGCTTTGGCAGAAATCGAGAACCGTTATGTGCTGGAAAAGCTTACCAAAGATACGCCGCTAAAAACTACGCCTTACAAAATTATCCACAAAGAGAGTCCTGATCCGCGAGGTATTGATGTGGCGCTGGTATATAATTCCGAAACCTTTTATCCGCTCGATTACACCTATTATCCGCTGGAAGATAAAAATGCCGGCATTCGTAGAAGTCGGGAAATTCTTTATGTTCTTGGAACTGTAAGTGGTGGAGATTCTATTCATGTGTTTGTAAATCATTGGCCATCGCGTTATTCGGGTTTGTTGAAAACACGACCGGCACGTCAGCAAGCAGCGCGTTTACTTTTATCGAAATACGAAAAAATTGTCCAAAAAAATGAAAAGGCAAAAGTGGTAATTGTGGGCGATTTTAACGATCAGCCCAACGACGAAAGCATATCGCAGGGTCTCGGTGCCGAAGATCCTATAAAACACGAATCTGCTGGGTTATTCAATCTCTCGTTGCCCTGGACAAAGCAAGAGGAGGGGACTTTAAAGTACCAGGGACAATGGTTTGTTTTCGACCAGATTATTGTTTCGCCGGGTTTACTGTTCGCAACGAATGGGTTAAGAACCTACCCTGAAAATGCAACAATTTGCAAATTGCCCTTTTTATTCGAGCTTGATGAGACGCGTGGTGGCCGCAAGTTGCATCGTACTTACACGGGCTACCGCTACAATGGCGGATTTAGCGACCATTTGCCGGTTCTGTTAAACTTGCAGGTGGATTAATCTTTTGCTTTCAGCCCCATTTCTTCTGCTTTTTTCATCATAAAAGCAAACGCTTCCTCGAAATTATTATGAATCTCGCCATCTAAAATAGCTTCTTTAATGGCATCTTTCAGCAGGCCAACTTCGCGACATGGCGACAAGTCGAAAGTTTTCATTATAAGGTCGCCGTCAACCGGAGGCTGGAAATTACGAACCGCATCTTTCTCTTCAATTTCCTTTAACTTTTGCCGAACCACTTTGAAGTTTTTCATGTAGCGTTTTACCTTCTCCGGATTCTTCGATGTGATATCGGCCTCGCAAAGTGTCATTAAATCATCAATGTCATCACCGGCCTCAAAAAGCAGGCGCCGCACTGCCGAGTCGGTTACAATATCTTCCGACAGTACAATTGGCCGCATGTGCAGGCCTACCATTTTCTGAACGTATTTCATCTTTTCATTCAGGGGCAGTTTCATGCGTTTAAAAATCTTGGGAATCATCTTTACACCAATAAAATTATGCGCGTGAAAAGTCCAGCCCAGGCCTTCAACAAAACGTTTTGTTCTGGGTTTGGCAATGTCGTGCAATAAAGCCGACCAGCGTAACCACAGATTATCGGAGTTGGGCACCAAACGGTCGAGCACCTCAATGGTATGGTAGAAATTGTCTTTATGGCCGATGCCGTTTACTCTTTCAACGCCTTTCATATGCTGCAATTCGGGGAAAATTATTGCCAGCAAACCGGTTTCTTCCAATAATCGAAACCCTTTTGACGGTTTCGGAGCCATAATAATTTTATTCAGCTCTTCGATTATGCGCTCGGCAGAAACGATTTTAATACGGTCTTTATTTCTGGTAATTGCTTTTAGCGTTTCATTCTCAATTTCAAAATCGAGCTGAGTGGCAAAACGAATGGCACGCATAATGCGCAAGGGATCGTCGGAGAAAGTCACATCAGGATCGAGCGGAGTGCGAATGATCTTGTTATTCAAATCATCCATTCCGTTAAACGGATCGACTAGTTCGCCAAAACGATCGCCGTTTAAGCGAAAAGCCATGGCGTTGATGGTAAAATCGCGGCGGTTCTGATCGTCTTCCAGCGTGCCGTCTTCCACAATCGGTTTGCGCGAGTTGCGTTGGTACGACTCCTTGCGGGCACCTACAAATTCAATCTCCAGGTCTTTGTATTTTAACATGGCTGTGCCGAAGTTTTTAAATACATTAACTCGTGGGCGCGGCTTTAAATTTTTGGCCACTTCGTTGGCGAAATCGATGCCACTGCCAATGGTGACAATGTCGATATCTTTTGATGGGCGTTCGAGATACAGATCGCGTACATATCCTCCAATTACATAAGTTTCTGTTTCAGCACGGTCGGCAACTGCCTGTATATCTTTGAAAATCTTCTCTTTTAGCTTGCTATTCATCTGACAAAAATCGTATTTCAAAATGGACAAATCTGCCACTTTGGTAAAAATCGTGACAAAATTACAATTATTTAGTTGAAATTAAGTAGTAACTTGGGATTTCAAAATTTGGTATTATCTTTGACATGTAAATATCGAAATAAATAGATATATAAATACTGAAAATATAAAATCATGTTGGAACATTTAACGAAAGAAACATTTAAAGAGAAAGTTTTCAATTTTGAAACAAATAAAGAGTGGAAATACGAAGGCGAGAAGCCATGTTTGATTGACTTTTACGCCGATTGGTGTGGCCCATGTAAAATGGTAGCGCCCGTTTTGGAAGAGTTGCAATCGGAGTATGGCGACAGTATCGTAATCTACAAAGTGAACACTGAAGAGCAACAGGAATTAGCCGGAATGTTTGGTGTGCAAAGTATCCCGTCGTTACTGTTTGTGCCGCAAGACGGACAACCACAAATGGCAATGGGAGCACTTCCGAAACAAACTTTCGAAAAAGCAATTTCTGACGTGCTGAAAGTTGAAAAACCTCAGGCTAATTAAGAAGATCAAGTACTTTTTCAAGCTGAATACCACGGGAACCTTTTATTAAAATGTTCCCGTTTTTTATGGGCTTATTTTTAAGGTAAGTACATAAGTCGTCAACATGAATAAAGGATTTTATGCTTTCCCCGGTGTTGACTTTCGAGAATTCGTTACCCACCAAAAAAGTGCTGCTTTTCAAATCTTCGGGAATCAACTCAACGATTTTAGTATGTTCTTCCTCTGAATATTCTCCAAGCTCAAGCATGTCGCCAAGAATAAGGTATTTGTCGCCTTTCAGATTCTCCAGAAAACTTACGATGGATGCTGCCATACTTGTGGGATTGGCATTGTAGGCGTCCATTATAATTTTTATTTCGCCTTTGTTTATTAACTGCGAACGATTGTTGGTGGGGTGGTATTCTTTAATTGCTTGCTGAATTTTTAAGGGATCAACATCAAAATAATTTGCGATGCAGGCAGCTGCCAAAATATTTTCGAAATTAAAATCGCCAATTAAATTGCTGTTCAGGTAAAGCACGCCCTTTTTAAAGTTGGCTTTTACATGAATAAACGGTGGACTCTGGATGGTTTCTCCGGTAAACGACGCATTTTCTTTGCCGTAAGAAATACGTTTGGGAAGTTCTGCTCCAAGTTCCTCAAGTAATTTATTATCGGCATTGTAAAAAACAACTCCATTCTTTTTGCCGAGATAATCGTACAATTCGCCTTTGGTTTTTATTACACCTTCAAACGAACCAAAACCCTCGAGGTGTGCCCGGCCAATATTGGTGATAATTCCAAAATCAGGATCGGCAATTTTACACAAATCGGCAATTTCACCGGGATGATTGGCTCCCATTTCCACCACGCCAAATTCGGTGTTTTTATTCATTGAAAGCAGCGTTAACGGAACTCCTATATGGTTGTTTAAATTCCCCTGGGTAAAGCTAACTCTGAATTTTTTAGCAAGCACGGTTGAGATCAACTCTTTTGTGGTTGTTTTTCCGTTGGTTCCTGTAATGGCAAGTATGGGTAATTTTAGTTGTTTTCGGTGATGATAAGCCAGTTGTTGTAATGCGGTTAAAACATCTTCTACCAGCAGAATTTTGTCATTGGTAGCGTATTCTGCTTCATCAACAACGGCATATGCTGCTCCTTTTTTCAGGGCATCGTGGGCATATTTATTGCCATTGAAATTGGCACCTTTTAAGGCGAAAAAAATACAGCCATTTTCAATTTTGCGGCTATCGGTAGATACTTGTGTTGATTTTAGAAAACAACTGTAGATAGTTTCAATACTTGTCATAACGCAAAAATACGATTCAATTTGGCATAAAAAAAGCTCCGCAGTTGTACGAAGCTTTTCTGAGAATATTTTTATGATTTAGAAACCTTCAGGGCTTCCAACTCTTGTCATTGCACAACGGAATCCAAGATCGTTCTGAGCCTTCGTTTGCTCTAGGTAGCGGCGTGTTCCGGGAACCAGCCAATATGGGCGATCTTGCCACGATCCGCCTTTGTAAACGCGAACTTCATCAGTAATTAAAGATGAGAAAGCACCTGGCCTGTCATCCTGAATATACATACCTTCTGTTTCTGTGTCGTTACCAATCCAGGTGTCACCTTCAACAATCTGAGACTTAGGATCACCGTCTAAAACATTTCGATAGTCCATTCCGGCAATTGTATCTTTTATTAACTCACCATATTGGTCTCTCATAAGTTGACCGTTTTGGTCGCGACGGTATTCTGTAATTACGTTACCGCGGAAAGGGTTAAACTCTTCCACATCGTTTAACGACATTGGACGGTAAACGTCGGCTACCCATTCATTAACGTTACCCGACATACAATATAAGTTGTAATCGTTAGGTTCGTATGAGAAAACCGGTGCCGCAATATCGGCGTTGTCATTCAGTGCTCCAGCCATACCCATCATGTCACCACGTCCGCGAACAAAGTTGGCTTTCAAACGGCCTTTTTCTTTTTTCTTATCCTGGCGAAGGTACGAACCGTTCCACGGATACAGTTTTCGGTCGGTAAGTAATTCGCCATCGGTATTACCAATTAAACCGTAGGCTGCATATTCCCACTCTGCTTCAGTTGGCAGGCGGTAATTCGGGAGCATAATACCATCTTCCCATTTTGGGCGACGTGTTGTTCCGTCAGGATTTTCAACAGGTTTGTCACCTTCTGTTCCCTGGTATATGCCTGTTAAATAAGTATCTGTTGTATAAACGTTTTCTCCCGATTGGGTATTGTCGTGTGTAATAATGCCTTTATCTACTAATATTTGTTCGTTTACCCTGTCGGTACGCCAGGCACAATAAGCTTCTGCCTGTTCCCATGTTACACCAACTACCGGATATTCTGAATAGGCCGGATGACGGAAATAGTTATTTACATAAGGCTCGTTGTAGGCTAAATCTTTACGCCAAACACTTGAGTCGGGTGTAATAGCCTTCATTTTTTCTACATCACCGGGGTAAACACGACCGGTCCAGTGTGTAAATTCACGATAGTCCTGATTTGAAACTTCTGTTTCGTCCATGTAAAATGAAGCTACAGTAACTCTTCGGGGATAATTGTCGTTGCGGTACATTACGTCCTGTTCAACACGACCCATTGTAAACGTACCACCCTGAACAAAAACTAAACCCGGTCCGGCTTCCTGCTCGTAACCCGAAATATTTGGAATATTTCCGGTCTCTTCAGCATTGTATTCCCAACCAGTAGTTCGTGATGAATCTCCTTTACCTCCTATTCCGAATAATCCACATCCGGAAACGAATGCGGCCAAGGCAATAAAAACGAATGGTTTTAATCTTTTAAAATTCATTGTTTGTATAAATTTTCTCATCGACACAAATATAACTAATTTGTTCAATTCTTATTGTTCAGCCTTTTCAATTATTTTATTCTTGATTTAATAAGGATGTTAATATCTTTGGCATCATTAGGCCTTAATCCGTGGTGGTTTGCTGCTTTGTTTGCAATATTTGTACACGGTAGCCGTTAACATGCTTACATTATTGACCGAATTTTATGTATAAATATCTACTCCTGTTAGTTGTTTTTTTGCTTGGATTTGCTGTTAGCGATGTGCATAACGAGATTATTGTACTCAACTGGCAGGAAAATCCGGGTAGCCACAATGGGGAGGTGTTGGAATTTTTCGAGAATACTGATCTGTCGGGCAACCTGGCGCATCTGGCTTTGCCTGTTTATACCCGGCTTTATCCGCTCGATAATCCAAATAAAGTACTTCGGTTTAATATCGATAATCTTGTTTTTGAAGAGGTGAGCGATAGTATTAAGCAACTATTAGCTGTTGAAATTCCTTCAGAACTGCAAGTTACTACATCTGTTTTGCAGTCGGGGAACGAAAAGAAAATAGAACTTCAGATCATTCCGCTAAAAGAAGAGAATGGTAAAATTTACCGGTTAAAAAGTTTTGCATTACGCGCTGCACCCGATGTTTATAAAAAATCGGTTCAGGCTATAAATTGGAAATCAGAATCGGTGTTGGCAACGGGCGACTGGGTAAAAATCCGGACCATAGGAAAGGGGATTTATAAAATACCATATTCGACATTAAATGATTGGGGATTTTCAGATCCTGCGCAAGTTGGCGTATTTGGAAGCGGAGGAAAAATGCAGTCGGAAGACCCCGGTGAGATTGATTACGATGATTTGGAAGAGTGCGCCGCGTGGACAGCCAATAATAATGGCGAAGAATGTTTGTTTTTTTATGCACCCGGAATTACCGAATGGGATGTAAGCACTTCAGGAGAGTTTACGCATCATTCGAATGAATATACTACCCAGGGATATTTCTTTTTGGGAAATACGGGAATACCTAAACAGCCCGAAACACTCGATAATTTTTCTGGTGAAATCACCCATTCAACTTCAACGTTTGATTGCCTTGAACTGATAGAGCATGAAAAATACAACTTGCTGGAATTGGGTTCGGGGAAACGGTGGTATGGCGACCGGTTTACAAATGGCGGATCAAAAACCTACACTTTTACAATTACTGATCCGGCAGAAGTAGTTTCAGCCCAATTAACAGTTAGCGGTGCTGCGCGCTCGTTTCGGTCGTCGCATTTTTCGGTTGCCGCCGAAGGAACAGAAGCCGGAACTGTGCCATTCAGAAGCGTTGACACCGATGAAACTTACGGTATTTATGCCGATTCGGAAACCACAACAATGGATGTTGATTTAGCGGAAGGCGGGCAGGAAATTTGGGTAACCTACAATGCATCGAACAGCAGTGCCGAAGCCTGGCTCGATTATCTGGAACTGAACTACCGACGAAACATTACTGTGGGTGACGCACCTTTATTTTTTCGCGATTCGAAATCTGTAGGGGCCGGGAATGTTGTTGAGTTTCAGATTGCCAATGCTGGAGATGCTACTAAAGTTCTGGACGTTTCAGATGTTAACAATACAAAAGAAATTAATGCGGTGTTAAATGGTACCGGCTTGCGATTTAAACAGGAAGCTTCGGAGTTGAAGGAATATGTGGTATTCAATACTACAGGCAGTTTCCCTGAGCCGGCATTTGTTGAAGAAGTTGAGAACCAGAATTTACACGCCATAAATACACCGGAATTTTTGATTATCTCGCACCCGAATTTTATGAGCTCTGCCCAAGAGCTGGCCGATTTTCATCGTATGCAGGATGGAATGAGCGTGGAAGTGGTTAATGTAAATGATGTTTATAACGAGTTCAGCTCGGGAAGTAAAAGCGCCACCGGAATAAGGAATTTTATAAAAATGATTTACGATCGGGGGAATACTTTAAAATATGTATTGCTTTTTGGCGATGGTAGTTACGATAACCGAAACATCATGGGAAGCGGACTAAACTTTATCCCAACTTATCAATCTTCGAACTCGTTGGATCCGTTAAACTCATACGTAAGCGACGATTATTTTGTAATGCTCGATGCCGGGGAAAGCTTATCAAATGGTTCCATCGATTTGGGGATCGGACGAATTCCTGCATCAACGGCTTACCAGGCGCAGCTGGTGGTGGATAAAATTAAACGTTATTATGAACCGGAAGCTTTGGGCGACTGGCGGAATGTGGTGTGTGTGATCGGAGACGATGGCGATACCGGAATTCATATGCGTCAGTCGGAGCAAATTGCCGATTCGCTAAACAGTAATCACGGAGAATTTATTACCGATAAAATATATTTTGATGCTTATGCCGAAGATGTTACACCCGCGGGTGAACGATATCCGGATGTAAATGCCGCAATAAACGAAAGGGTAGAAAAAGGGGTGCTGATTTTGAATTATATCGGACATGCCAACAATAGTTTTTTGGCGCACGAGCACGTATTGGAGAAGGGAGACATTAATTCGTGGTCGAACCGAAACCAGTTACCAATCTTTGTAACTGCTACCTGCGAGTTCAGCCGGTTTGATGCTGATGAAACCTCGGCCGGAGAGGAAGTACTGATGAATCCAAATGGCGGAGGTATCGGGCTGTTTTCTACCACACGCGTGGTAACCTCAGGAGCGAATTTTATGCTGAGCCGTAGTTTTTATCGCTATATTTTTGCCAAAGACGAAAACGGTGAGCATTACCGTATGGGAGATGTAATGCGCCTTGCCAAGTCAAATCTGTCCAACGGAATTAACAAACGCAACTTTTCGTTACTGGCCGATCCGGCATTAAAACTTTCATACCCGAAATACCAGGTGGTAACCACATCAATAAATGGACAGGATGCAACCAGTAGCCCCGATACGATTGGCACGCTCGAAAAAATTACCATCGATGGTTATGTGGCCGATTATTTCGGTAACCGGATTGATGATTTTAACGGCGAGATAACGCACACGGTTTACGATAAGGAAATGGATATAACAACACTTGGAAATGGTGATGATAACCGGCCGTTGACTTTCCAGGTGCAGAATAACATTATCTACTCGGGAACAACCACTGTTACCAACGGAAATTTCAGCTTTAGTTTTGTTGTGCCAAAAGACATTTCGTATAAAATTGGCTCGGGGAAAATAATGTATTACGCCCAAAATGGCGAAGAAGATGCGCACGGTGCCTTTACAAATTTTAGTATGGGTGGCGAAGGCTCGAATAGTACAGATAACAGCGGACCTGAGATTCTGCTTTTCCTGGATTCGGAAGATTTTCAGTCGGGCGATAAAACCGGAAAGAACCCGACATTGCTGGCTTATTTGTCAGATGAAAACGGCATTAATACGGTTGGTACCGGAATTGGACACGATATTACAGCGGTAATCGACAACGATTATTCAAAAGTTTATGTGCTGAACAATTATTATCAGGCCGAAAAGGATGACTATACAAGTGGCTCATTGCAGTATCCGTTAAACGATTTGGCGGTTGGAAAGCACACGCTGTCGTTAAAAGCCTGGGATGTTGCCAATAACTCATCCGAAGTGGAAATTGAGTTTGAAGTTACCGGCGACTTTATCATTAATAAGGTAAGCAATTACCCGAATCCGATAAAGGATTATACCTATTTTGTAATCGAGCACAACCAGGCAGGCGAAAGCTTTGCGGCGGTTTTCGATATTTATAACATCAACGGCAAGCTGGTCGATCAGTTTGAAACAGAGATCAGTTCGAACGGAAGCACCAGTAACCCGGTGCGCTGGGATATCTCAGAATCAAAAATTCCGCTAACACAGGGTGTTTATGTATATCAGGTTTTTCTGAAAAACAACGAAGGAGTAATTGCTTCAAAATCAGGGAAATTATTGGTGATCTGATAATTTTTCAACCTCTGCAAAATTTTTCTTTAAAAGCTGCGTTCTCAATTTTGTAGGCTAACAACTACAACAAAAGGATAGCTACACCCGTAATGTAAAAGTATTCAGGGTAAAGTTTTAACCTATTGCTGCAAGGACAAATGTTATATCTTTGCACGCTCAATTTTTAAAGGTATGATTAAATTAATACGAATTTTATTTGTGGTGGCTCTGGTTGCCACGGTAACTGAGACTGTAATGGCACAAGGAACCTTGTCGGGTGCCAATGCAATATCCACCGCCGTTCCGTTTTTGGCTATTACGCCTGATTCGCGCGCAGGAGGTATGGGGGATGCCGGAGTGGGTACCACCGCCGATGTGAATTCGCAACACTGGAACCCCGCAAAATATGTTTTTATGGAGAGTGAGATGGGAGTTGGTTTATCGTATTCGCCATGGTTGCGTAACCTGGTTGACGATATAAATCTGGCTTACTTGTCTGGATACAAGAAACTGGATGATGTGCAGGCGATTAGTGCTTCGTTGCGCTATTTTGCATTGGGCGATATCGCTTTTACTTCTGATCAGGGAGAATTTATGGGGCAACAAAGTCCGAACGAATTTGCTATCGATTTTGGTTACTCTCGTCTTTTAAGTGAACAGTTTTCGGGAGCAGTTGCTGTACGCTATATTCGTTCCGACCTTACCGGCGGACAGTTAGTTAACGGTGTGGAAAGCAGTGCTGGTACTTCGTTTGCAGCCGATGTGGCTTTTTATTATTACAACGAATTCAGAGCAGGCCGGCAAGACAATATTTTTGCTGCCGGTATCAATATCCAGAATATTGGTTCAAAAATATCTTATACCGATGGAGACGTAAAAGACTTCATCCCAACTACCTTGAAACTGGGTGCTTCGTACACCATGGAGCTCGACGATTACAACTCGTTTGCTTTTGCAGTTGAAGCCAATAAATTATTGGTGCCAACTCCTCCGGTCGATTCAACCGGTTATGGCGAGGGCGATGTAATTTGGTCAGGGGGTATTAACTCTGATATTGGTGTTATCGAAGGTATTTTCAAATCGTTTGGCGATGCACCTGGCGGTTTAAAAGAAGAGATGCAGGAAATTACGTGGTCGGTAGGTGTTGAGTACTGGTACAACAAACAGTTTGCTTTGCGCGCCGGTTATTTCTACGAGAACGAAAACAAAGGTAACCGCCAGTTTATTACTGCAGGTGCCGGTTTAAAAATGAACGTTTTTGCGCTCGATTTTTCCTACCTGTTGCCAACACAACGTAACCACCCATTGGAAAATACGCTGCGTTTCTCGCTAGCGTTTGATATTGACGCATTTAGTAGCCAGCGCTAATGGATTTCAGAATCGGACAAGGATATGATGTGCACCGTCTGGCCGAAGGAGAAACCTTGTGGTTAGGCGGTATTCTTATTCCCCACAGTAAGGGAACGGTGGCACATTCTGACGGCGATGTGCTGATACACGCCATTTGCGATGCCATGCTGGGTGCACTGAAATTGCGCGATATCGGGACTCATTTCCCTGATACTGCCGCTGAGTTCAAGAATATCGACAGTAAAATTTTGCTTAAAAAGTCGTATGAGCTGGTAAAGCAAAAGGGCTACGAAATTGTAAATATCGACTCAACCGTTCAGGCGCAGCAACCAAAGCTAAAACCACATATTCCGGCGATGGAACAATGTATGGCCGATGTTTTGGAAATCGATGTCGATCGCGTGTCGGTGAAGGCAACAACTACCGAAACGTTGGGTTTTGAAGGCCGCGAAGAAGGCATGTCGGTTAATGCGGTGGTACTTTTAAAACGTATGTAAATGAGCAAACGCACACTTGTTATCGGGGCCAGCGAAAATCCGGCACGCTACTCCAATAAAGCAATTCTGGCACTTCGGCGGAACGAACACGAGGTTGTGGCGCTGGCTAAACGCAACGGACAGGTTGATGATGTTGCCATTGAAACAACTTTTCCGCAAAACGAACGAGTGCATACTGTAACACTTTATGTGGGGCCACAACATCAGCCCGGGTATTATTCGGATATTATAAGAATGAAACCGCAACGTGTTATTTTTAACCCGGGAACAGAAAATCCGGAGTTTGCCGAAAAACTGAAAAACAACGGAATTGAAGCCGAAGAAGCTTGTACTTTGGTGTTGCTAAGTATCGGGGCGTATTAACAAAACAAAGGGATCCGATCCGTTTTAACTGAAAATTATACGGATCGGATCCTTTTCATTAACCAGAACGAAGTATCCAGCATCCAGCATCCAGCATCTAGTATACAGTAACCAGCATCCAGTATCTACCATGTTCAAGGAAATAAAATCACTCGACGAGTTTTTAGTGCAGAAGGAAGAAAATGCTGCAGTATTGGCGTATTTCTCAAACGAAGCTTGTTCGGTGTGTAAAGTGTTAAAACCAAAAGTAGAGGAAATGGTAACAACGGCGTTTCCGAAAATGCAGTTGCTTTACGTAAAATCAGATGTGCTGGCTGAAATAGCTGCACAAAACAGCGTATTTACCGCGCCAACAATCGTGGTGTTTTTCGATGGCCGCGAAACCATTCGAAAAAGTCGCGCCTTTAGTGTTGGAGAACTTCAGGATGAAATTGGGCGCTATTATTCCATGCTTTTTGATTAGCTTCAGCGGTGAAGTATAATTCTCTAAATGTACTGACTACGATGCTCTGCCACTTTAATCTTTAGCTATTGTACTTAGTACGATGCTTCAGTTATGCGGTTTTCTCTAATCGTACTCAGTACGATGGGCCATTCTCAGAGTTTTTCTCAATCGTACTCAGTACGTTTCATTACTACCACAGTTTTCACTGATCGTACTCAGTACGTTTCATCACTACCACTGTTTTCACCGATCGTACTCAGTACGTTACTCCAATTCATAATGAATTACGGAACATGCTTGTTTATAAAGTGAGCCTATTTAAAGAGCCCATCCAGCAGTTCGTCATCAGCTTCTTCTGGTAAAGTAACTTTCAAATCCGGATTTTCTTTCATGGCCTGCTCAATGGCAAAACGTGCCGGTTTATTGCGTGCCCAGCTGCGGCGCGAAATGCCGTTGTTTACATCCCAGTGCAACATCATTTTCAGGCGTTCTTCTGCTTCGGGCGAGCCGTCGATGGTCATCCCAAAACCGCCGTTAATTACTTCTCCCCAACCAACACCACCGCCGTTGTGCAACGAAATCCAGGTAGCGCCACGGAAACCGTCGCCCACGAAATTCTGCACAGCCATGTCGGCTGTAAACGACGAACCATCGTAAATATTAGACGTTTCGCGGTAAGGTGAATCAGTACCCGACACATCGTGGTGATCGCGCCCCAAAACAATGGGAGCAGAAATGCGTCCGTCGGCAATAGCATCGTTAAAGGCTTTCGCAATTTTTGTACGTCCGTTGCAATCGGCATATAAAATTCGAGCTTGCGAACCCACAACCAGTTTGTTTTTACCGGCTTCGTTTATCCAGTGAATATTGTCTTCCATTTGGCGGGTAATTTCTTCCGGTGCTGAGGCTGCTATTTCAGTCAGTACTTCGGCTGCAATTTTATCCGTAGTTTCCAAATCCTCTGCTTTTCCTGAGGTACACACCCAGCGGAATGGCCCAAAACCATAATCAAAAAACAGCGGTCCCATAATATCCTGAACGTACGACGGGTATTTAAACTTACCATCGGCTTTGGTAATATCGGCGCCGGCTCTACTGGCTTCCAGTAAAAAGGCATTGCCGTAATCCCAAAAATACATGCCATTTTGTGTAAGTTTATTCACGGCAGCTACATGTCGGCGCAGGGTTTTATAAACTTCTTCTTGAAACTGTTCCGGATTTTCGGCCATTATTTTATTCGCTTCCTCGAAACTCAATCCGGCGGGGTAGTAACCTCCTGCAAACGGATTATGTAACGACGTTTGATCGGAGCCCAACTCTACTGGAATATTTTCTTCAGCCAGTTTTTCCCACAAATCAACAATATTACCCTGGTATGCGATTGAAACAGCTTCTTTGTTTTCGCGGGCTTTTAGTGCACGAGCCATCAATTCATTCAGGTCGGTATAAACTTCATCAACCCAACCTTGGCTGTGGCGAACTTCTACCGCTTTCGGATTCACTTCGGCAACAATACAAACCATTCCGGCAATTACTGTTGCTTTGGGTTGTGCTCCCGACATGCCTCCCAGGCCACTGGTTACGAATATTTTGCCTCCAAAATCGCCGGGCGAGTGTAGGCGGGCGGCATTCATAACCGTAATGGTAGTGCCGTGCACAATGCCTTGCGGGCCAATGTACATGTACGATCCGGCAGTCATTTGTCCGTATTGCGAAACGCCAAGTGCATTCATTCGTTCGTAATCGTCGCGGCCCGAATAGTTCGGAATTACCATGCCGTTGGTAACTACAACACGCGGTGCATTTTTATGCGACGGGAATAAACCCATCGGGTGCCCCGAATACATCACCAGCGTTTGTTCGTCGGTCATTTCGGCCAGGTATTTCATGGTAAGTAGGTACTGCGCCCAGTTCTGAAAAACCGCACCGTTTCCACCGTAGGTGATCAGTTCGTGCGGATGTTGTGCCACCGCGTAATCCAGGTTGTTCTGAATCATCAGCATAATCGATGCTGCCTGTTTCGATTTGGCCGGGTATTCATCAATGGGGCGCGCATACATTTTGTAATCGGGGCGAAAGCGGTACATGTAAATACGCCCGAAAGTTTCCAGTTCGTTCAAAAACTCGGGGGCAAGTACTTCATGGAATTTCGTAGGGAAATAACGCAAAGCATTTTTTAACGCCAGTTTTTTTTCATTCGCCGATAATATGTCCTTTCTTTTGGGGGCATGGTTAATGTTGGTTTCATACGGTTTCGGCATTGGAAGTTCGTTCGGTATCCCTTGTAAAATGGCGGTTTTAAATGCTGCTAAATCCATGGTTCCTCTACTTTAATCTTAATTATTTCGAAATACAACGGCAAATTATCGCCTTTCCCCGAATTTACTTCTGATATTTCACACCTTTTGGAAATATTTGTGCTTATTGTATAAATTAAAGGGAAAACAATTAATAATTGAATAGATGAAAAGATTTAGAATTGTATTAATAGCGTTAGTAAGTGTAGTTTTATTTTCGAGTTGTGGTTACAACAAAATGGTGGAAATGGATGAGCAGGTAACTGCATCGTGGGCACAGGTTGAAAACGTGTATCAGCGTCGTGCCGATCTGATCCCAAACCTGGTGAACACCGTAAAAGGCTATGCCGAGCACGAGCAGGAAACGCTAACCGGCGTTATTGAAGCGCGCTCGAAAGCTACCTCTGTGAATGTGGATCCTACAAAATTAAATGCGCAGTCGCTTCAACAATTTAACCAGGCACAGGAAGGACTTTCTTCTGCTTTAAGCAAGTTAATGGTGGTGGTTGAGCGTTACCCTGATTTAAAAGCCAACCAGAATTTTCTGGAATTGCAGGCGCAGCTGGAAGGAACAGAGAACCGTATTGCCGTGGAACGACGTAAATTCAATCAAACAACACAATCGTACAACGCCTATATCCGGAAATTTCCGCGGGTAATCTATGCCGGTTGGTTTGGTTTCGAAAAGAAAACCTATTTCGAAGCGCAGCAAGGTGCAGAACAGGCTCCTGAAGTACAGTTTTAATAGTTTTGAAAAGGATGTCATGCTGTTCGTCAGCTGATGGATTCAGCATCTGACAAGGGAAGAGGAGAAGCATTCTGTTGGGATGCAGTAATAATAAAATGAAGGAGATTATGAGAGTTCAAAAATACTTTAACGAAGCAGGAAAACTGCAAATTACCAATGCCATTCGGGTGGCCGAAACCAATACCTCGGGCGAGATACGGGTGCATATTGAAAAACATTGTGCCGGCGATGTGTTAGACCGGGCAGCGTATATTTTCGAAAAACTGGAAATGCACAAAACTGAATTACGTAATGGTGTTCTTTTTTACCTGGCGGTTGAGGATAAACGGTTTGCGATTTTGGGCGATGGCGGAATCAACCAAAAAGTGCCCGACGATTTTTGGGAAAGTACCAAGGAAGTGGTGATTGCCAAATTAAAAGAAGGGAAATACGCTGAAGCTCTGGCCGATGGAATAGTAATGGCAGGCGAACAGTTAAAAACGCATTTTCCCTACCAGGATGATGATGTGAATGAATTATCGGACGAAATTTCGTTCGGGAAATAGGAATCGAACTTTTCTCGTTTTTTAGGGAAAACATGTTGATGTCAAAGCTTCCTAAGAAACGTTCTTCCCTCGCGAAGGCAGAGGGGTAAATAAACAGATATGATGAAAAAATCAATAATATTACTAATTGCACTGATCGTAAGCGCCACAAGCATTTTGGCACAAATTCCCGAACGTCCGCAACCGGAACGTTTAGTAAACGATTTTGCCCATGTTTTAAGCGATGGCGAAAAGCAAAATATGGAAAGTGCACTGGCACAGTTTGCACGAAAAACTTCCACACAAATTGTTGTGGTAACCGTTCCTGATCTGGAAGGATATGATCGCGCTGATTATGCACAACGCCTTGGCGAAAATTGGGGTGTAGGCCAAAAAGGCAATGATAATGGTTTGGTGGTAGTGGTAAAGCCAAAAACAGGCAACAGCAGAGGTGAGGTTTTTATCGCCACGGGCTACGGGCTGGAAGGTGTTTTGCCTGATGCCATTTTAAATACCACAATCGTTAACGAAGAAATGATTCCGCGCTTCAAACAGAATGATTATTACGGCGGACTGGCGGCAGGATTAAACGTAATCATGGATATCACCCGCGGCGAATATACCGCGGCGAATTACCAGGAAAAGGTTAACGCCGGCGGCAGTGCCGGAATTCCGTTTGTAATCATCTTTTTTGTGTTGCTGATCACCCTGTTCGGTAAGAGCCGGAGAGGCCGGTTTTATTCACCGGGCAGAAGTTTACCATTTTGGTTAGCCATGGGAATGCTATCGGGAAGTCAGCGTTCATCAGGTTCGTTTGGAAACTTTTCGTCGGGTAGCGGAAGTTTCGGAGGTGGAGGCTTCGGTGGTTTTGGCGGCGGAAGCTTTGGTGGCGGAGGCGCCGGTGGTAGCTGGTAAAAGAAGTTTATTTTTCGTTACATAAACAACAATGTTCAAATTTGAGGAAGTCGTTTCGGAAGGAGCGGCTTTTTTCTTTTTAAGGTTTTTCACTGTCGGTACTCGGGTTTTATAACCCTCCTTTTAAGCATGCTTGCACAACCAATTTCGAAAAACATCATACCTAAATGCTGCTTTTGTTTACTTCAATTAGGCAAAAATTAATGCTGTGGCTCAATCATATCCGCTACATTTGTATTGTACAAACCCGATTTATACAAACTCTTAATAACAGAGTCAATCAAAAGAAGGATAGATGCAATGAAAAAAAATCCCGGAGTGGACGCCGGGATTTTTTTATGCGCGGAATTTTAAAGTATTCTTTTTAAAACGTCCGTCAAAAAAAAAAAGCCGGTTCAAAAATCTTGAACCGGCTTTTTTTAATCAATATTTTAATGCTTACTCGGCAATATCATCAATTACGTTAATATTCTGGTCAACCAAAATACGACCGCAATATTCGCAAACAATAATTTTTTTGCGGCTGGCAATGTCCATCTGGCGCTGAGGTGGAATTTTGTTAAAGCAACCACCACAAGCATCACGCTGAATAGTAACCACGGCCAAACCGTTGCGTGCATTTTTACGAATACGCTTAAAAGCACCCAGCAAACGAGGCTCGATAAACGACTCGATCTTTTCTGATTTCGCTCTTAGCTTTTCTTCTTCAATCTTGGTTTCTTCCGTAATTTCCGAAAGTTCGTTTTTCTTTCTGTCCAGATCTTCCTCGCGCTCTTTCAACTGTTCTTTTGATGCTGTAATAGCTTCTTTTTTCTGAGCCATTTCGGCAGTGAACTCCTTAATTCGTTTTTCAGAAAGTTCGATTTCCAGGTTTTGGAATTCAATTTCTTTCGAAAGCGAGTCGAATTCGCGGTTGTTACGAACGTTGTTTTGCTGCTCGGTGTATTTTACAATCAACGCCTGCGAATCTTTAATCGCAATTTTTTTGTTGTTGATTGAAGTATCCAGATTTTTAACCTCGTCATCAAGGTTTACTAACCTGGTTTTTAAACCGGTAATTTCGTCTTCCAAGTCTTGAACTTCCAAAGGAAGCTCACCCCTTAGGGTTTTTATTTTATCAACTTCAGATACAACACTCTGCAATTCATGCAACGCGCGTAATTTCTCTTCTACTGAAATGTCTTTGTCTTCTTGCCTTGAATATGGTGCATTCATGCTCGTAATATTTTTTTATACATAAAAATCAGAAGTAAAAAACCGGGTTGGTATTCACCTCTGATAAATGGATTGCAAATTTAGGGAATTTTTTCGTAAGTAACTCATAAAAAAGTTCTTTAGTGAACTGTTCGCTCTCAAAATGTCCGATATCGGCGATAACTATTTTATTTTCGGCATCAAAAAACTGGTGATATTTAAAATCGCCGGTAACAAAGAAGTCGGCACCCGAAGCAATTGCCTGGTTTAGAAGGAACGAACCGGCGCCTCCGCAAACGGCTATTTTCTTTACTTTTTTATCTTGTAAAGCGGTGTGCCTGATCATTTTTACCTCAAAAGTTTTCTTTAACTGGCGAAGAAATGCAGTTTCACTTTTTTCTTTGGGCAAGGTCCCGATCATACCCGCGCCAATCTGGTCGAATTTATTGTCGAGCGAATAAATATCGTAGGCTACTTCTTCGTACGGATGCGCCTGAACGAGGGCATTTATAACTTTCCCCTGAAGGTAATCGGGGAAGATGGTTTCAATGCGGATTTCGTTTTCGTAATGCTGCTCGCCTTTTTTTCCAACAAAAGGGTTGGTGGTGTCGCTTCCGCGGAAAGTGCCCTGGCCGTGCGCATTAAAACTGCACGAGTCGTAATTCCCGATTTGTCCGGCACCGGCCGCAAAAACAGCTTCGCGAACCTGGTTGGCATGATCAACCGGAACAAAAGTCACCAGTTTTTTCAGCATTCCGCCGGCGGGTTGAAGAATTTTACAGTTCTCCAATCCCAGTTTTTCGCAGATTTTGCCATTTACTCCACCTGTAACACTGTCGAGATTGGTGTGTGCGGCGTAAATGGCAATGTCGTGTTTTATGGCTTTTATAAGCGTGCGTTCAACGTAGTTTTTGCCCGTAATTTTTTTCAATCCCGAAAAAACAATGGGGTGGTGGGCAATAATTAATCCTGCCTTTCTTTTTATCGCTTCATCAACAATGGCTTCGGTGACATCGAGTGTAATCAAAGCTGCCGCTACTTCAGCGTTTTTGTCGCCAAGAATTAGCCCGGCATTGTCGTATGATTCCTGCAATTTTAACGGTGCAAGATCTTCCAAAAAATTGGTAATAGCTTTAATTTTCATTTTCCCCGAGTCCTTCTTTTATCGCGATTAGTTCTTGTCTGATGTCCTGTAAACGTTTCACTACCTCGAAATTGTTTAGTGTGTCTTCCGGGTTTTCTTTCAACTTCTTCCGGGCGCCGTCAATGGTAAGTCCGCGTTCTTTTACCAAATGGTTTATCATTCGGATGGTTTCCAGATCCTTTGGCGTAAACTGGCGGTTGCCCTTTTTGTTTTTTACCGGTTTCAGCGCCTCAAACTGGTTCTCCCAATAACGAATGTGCGATACGTTTACGCCAAACATATCGGCCACCTCGCCAATGGAGTACAACATCTTTTCTATTTTGGGCTTTTTGTACGGCACAATTTTTTTGAATTTAAGATGCAATATATATAGAAATTTGGTCTGTATAAAATAATACCAATTGTAATGTAAAATGCCGTATGGCAAATTTTACATTTTACAATGGTTAATGCCGATAAACTGAAAAAGGAGTACCGACTTCGGGATGACAATTTTGAAGCTCATCGGATAAGGAGTAAATCTTTCCATTCTCACAATTAACATGATAAAGGGTGAAAATTGGGTCAATATGAGATTGGGGACTAACTATGTATATTCCTTTTATGATTAAAAGGTAATACCTGAAACTGAGTGTTATGAAACATGTGTTTGAAATTATGCTCTGTAGATGTCATTAAGACAGCTGTTTTGGGATTTGTGAAAGTGAAAGTTCAATTATCGGCTTTATTTTATCATTTTTTTTTTAAAATTTGAAGAAATGAAAACTCCCTGATTTCATACCCCGGATTCAGGATTCAAGACAAACTAAAATGCAACAACTCTCATTAATAGGGAAAAACAAATTTATTGGGTAAGCCTCCCCGGGGGCAAGTACTCGCAATATTTGTTCCCGGCCCGGGGAGGCAGGCAGTTTTGATAAACCGCCCATACAAAACTACCATCCGGGACGCACTTTTGCAAATTGGCAATTGTTAAAGTGGGGCACAACGCCTTAATACTTAAATTCTATAGTTATGAAAGAATTGAGTTTTGAGAGAATGGAAGTTGTTAATGGAGGTTCCTCTTGTGGCTGGGCCATTGGAGTGGCTGCTTTTTCTGCAGTATGTGTTGTTGGAGCAACAATAGTTAATCCAGGCATCTGGGCCGTTCCAGCTACTTGGTATGGTGCGGCAACACTTGCTGCCGGGAATATCGCGAATGTATATAGTTCTTGCTAATTGTATAATTTCTTTCAAATGGCCTTCCTTTATTGTATGGGAAGGCTGTTTAAGATAAAAAAATCGAATAAAATGAGAACGCTGAAAATTTTAATGTATCTGATTTCTTCAGTTGTGCTAGTACTTGGTTCTATTTTTATTTTTGGAACATCGAATGATTATTTACATACCGCATTTGTTGTTGCTCTTGTTGTTTTAGCAATTGTTTTTTTTCTAAATTCATATGTGAGCAAGAGAAATAAAAGTAATTCAGCTAATTAGTACCTATGGATTTATTGTTGCATGGGTGTGTTGTAATAACTAGCACATGGGTATCTAACTGTTCTACTTGAGGGAATTTCATTACAAATCTCAACTGAGATTATTCTAATTAATTCTTAGTAAACAAACATTGTCATTTAAAGAGCATTTTTGGTTTATAAAAAAGGAGAACCTGGTCAGTGTCTCTTGTGATTGCTATATGTGATTACTGTGTTAGCATATGGATACTTTGATTCTCTTCTATAAGAATTGAATCAACCATTATTGTGTAATTTTTTACACAATAATGGTGGTATTTATTCATTAGTTCACCACAATAAAGTTTAATTATTTTTCACTGAATTGTTGTGGGCATACCATTTTATGGGCAATGTGTTATTGCGATAAAATCCGATGCGTGTAAAAGTTAGTCAATCAGTTGTCTTGGTGATTGTCTTATTGTGTTAATCATTTTTAATTTCCTCAAATTGCAATGAAGAATACTTATTATAATGGATGGATATTGTTTTTAGTGTTGTGTTTTGTTAATGCATTATTGGCATTCTCGTTTAATTACTTATTTGTGAGTGATATACTGTATTACCAAACCTACGGAGAGCAATTGGCCTTAAGCCGAATTGATAAAATGCTGGAGCTTTCGAAAAAATGGGAATGGTTGGGCTATGTTTTCATCCCGATAATTCTTTTTATACGAGTGGTTTTTACCAGTTTATGTCTTTATATCGGAATTTTTTTTGTACAAATTGATCTAAAATTCAGCAAGTTATTTAAAATAGCCCTGCTAGCCGAGTTTGTATATGTTTTATCCGGTATTACAAAATTGGTTGTTTTCATATTCTTCAAAGAACTATCAACTCTAAACGATTTACAGTTTATACCCTTTTCCCTTCTTAATATTTTCGATAAAAATGCAATTGATCCTTTGTTTGTTCATCCATTGGGTATGCTTAATATTTTCAATCTTGTTTATTTTCTGGTACTGGCGTGGCTGTTAAAAGATCTTATTAACGAGGAAAAAGAAAAACCAACACAAAATTTCGGAGGAGCTCTAAAGCTGGTAGTTACATCGTATGGCAGTGGCCTTTTGTTGTGGGTAGTGCTGGGTATGTTTTTAACACTAAACTTAAGCTAAATGCGAAAAATAATAAAATACCTTGTAATTGTAATAATAGGAATTGTAGTTGCTTATCTTATTGTTCAGGTTATCAGTAAATACAACGAAAAGAAAGAAGCAGAAATAAGAATACAAACATTGCCGGATGCTGCTTTTGCTTCTGTTTTTGGCGATTCAATAAACTTACAGGATTTTGATTCAGACCAGTCATTGATTTTAATCTATTTCCACCCCGAATGTGAACATTGTCAATACGAAGCCAAAGAAATTGGGCTGCGAGCTGATGAATTTAATAATTGCCAGTTAGTAATGATAACTCCTGATGATTCATTAGTACGTATCGAAAAATTCTGCGAACAATACCATTTACAGGAGATCGATAATTTGGAGGTATTGCTTGACAGGGATAGTAAGTTTGAACGATCATTTGGGAAAGCGGTTTTGCCGTCGGTATATATTTACGATAAAGGGCAAAAGCTGAAAAAACAATTTTTGGGTGAAACCAAGCCCGAAGCTATTACTGCAGAAATTGGGAGTGATTCAGATACACTATTTTTTAGAGAATAAATGAAAAACATAGCAAAAATATTCTTCTATTTGGGCTTGTTGTTGGCAAATTTAGTTCTAATAAATAATACAAAAACCAAAGACAGAAGCAAGCAAGAAGAAGTTCCTGTTGAGCAAAGTATTCAAAAAAGAGAACTGATTAAAAATTATGAGACCCAAACATCAGATTAAATACATCACAAAATCCTTCATTAAACAACATAGCCAGTTTTACTGCGGACTTGCCTGCTTAGCATCGCTTGTTAAATATTATGGTGGCGAAACCACCCAGGAAAAACTGCGCGAGGAAAGCGGAACTACGCTAAATGGTACGTCTATGCTGGGGTTGTATCAGGCGGCTGTTAAGCTGGGTTTTGAGGCGGGTGGTTATGAGGCAGATATAAAGAACCTGAAAGAACAAGGTGAACCGGTAATTTTGCACATCTTAAAAGAAGAAAAACTGGAGCACTTTGTGGTTTGTTACGGCTTTGCTAATGGTAAATTTATCATTGGTGATCCGGGGTGGGGAGTTACAGAATATACCGAAGAAGAATTGGCTGCAGTTTGGAAAAGTAAAACGCTTCTTAAACTTTCTCCCGGTAAAAGTTTTATTACAAAAGAGTCTGAAACCACGAATAAACGTATCTGGTTTCTGCGTTTAATAAAAGAGGATTTCCCACTATTGGGTATTGCTGCTTTTCTTGGGGTTGTAATTTCGGTATTAGGTTTGGCCACCGCTATTTTCTCGCAAAAATTAATCGATCAGATTTTACCCGAAAGAAATATTCGAACACTGGTGTTTGGAATTGTAATTTTCTCCATTATTCTTTTGGCAAGGGCGCTTATAACCTATGTGCGCAGTATATTTTTGGTACGGCAAAGTAAAGAAATGAATGTGCGCTTAATTGCTAACTTTTTTGGCAATTTGCTTTTTTTGCCCAAACCTTTTTTCGATAGCACTTCAACCGGCGATATGATTGCTCGTATGAATGATGCCAGCCGTATACAAAAGGTTGTTGTTTATTTAAGCAGCCAGATAGTTATTGATGTATTGGTTACATTGATATCAGCAGGATACATCTTCTTTTACTCGGTATCAACCGGTTTTATAAGTTTATTGTCGGTACCGGTTTTTGGCTTTTTGGCGTGGCGTTACAACAAAAGGATTATTGTTGCCCAACGCGAAGTAATGCAAAGCTATGCTGCTACCGAAAGCAAGTATATAGATACCATTAGCGGAATAAAAGCGATTAAATCGTATAACCGCGAAAACCTGTTTTCAAAAGTTGTAAATGCTATTTATGAATTTTTTATGCAGAAAGTTTACAGTTTAGGATTGCTTGGAGCCCGGCTTAATTTCTGGATTAGCCTCGGAAGTGCAATACTGGTTGCAGGAGTTATTTCATGGACTTCATTTTTAATATTGTCTGAACAATTAATGTTGGGGCAAATGATGGCCATTATTACTTTGGTAGGAGGAATGGGAACCTCGGTAATAAATATTGCCATGGCGAATATTCAGTTTCAGGAAGCCCGCATTGCTTTTGATCGAATGTATGAATTTGCTGCTGCTGAACCTGAGTACCAGGTTTGCGATTTTGATAGGCAAGAAGATGTGTTTCAACTTAACAACCTTCAGGTAAAAGAATTAAACTTCCGTTTTCCCGGGAGGAGTTTGTTGCTTAAGGATATCAATTTCGAGGTGAACAGAGGAGAAATGGTAACTTTTTTTGGAGACATTGGCTGTGGCAAAAGTACATTGCTTTCTGTTTTGCAACGATTTCAGAAGCCTGAGTCCGGTAGAATTCTGGTAAATGGAGAAGATTGGTTGAGGAATGAAACAGTAACATGGCGGAAATACTTAGGAGTTGTAGAGCAGCATGTTCAATTATTTAATGGTACTATACTGGAAAATATTGCGCTGGAAGAGAATCCTGATACAGAAAAGGTTGTTCAGTTTTGCCAGGAATATGGATTTCATGAGTTCATTACAGAATTCCAACAAGGATATGCAACCATCATTAACGAGAACAGTACTAATCTTTCTGGGGGGCAAAGGCAAATGATATCTTTAGCAAGAGCTTTATATAACAAGCCCCAATTGCTATTACTCGATGAAGCTACGTCTGCAATGGGGCGACGAACAGAGAAATTTGTTATTGAAATGATGAACCGGATTAAAAAGGACGTTGCAATAATTTTTGTAACGCACAGGCCTCAACTTGCTCGTTATTCAGATAAAATTTATGTGATTGAAAATAAAGGTGTAGCAGCAATTGGCAGACACGAAGAACTTATTAATAAAAACCGGTTTTACCGGGAAGCCTTTGAAGAACTGGTTTTGGATGAGAAGTGCTAAAGCTTTTTTGTTATTTTCAACATATTTGAACAAACCTATTTAGCAATCATGAAGAGTTTCTTTCATAAGAAGATTGGTTCAGTGAGATTATTTACATGGATTATCATTGTAATAATCTTTGTGATCTATTTTCTGTTTTTCTTCGAATAGGAAGGGCTTTTTAAGAATGCCTTAATCCAGCGACTGCCCAATATTAGACGAAATCGCAATCATTTTGTCGTATTCCTGAGGTGTCAGATCTTTAAACATGTAATAGGCGGGATTTACTTTTCGTCCGTCTTTATGTACTTCGTAGTGCAGGTGTGGTGCAGTTGATCCGCCAGTATTTCCAACATAGCCAATAATATCGCCACGTTTTACCTGCTGGCCGCGTTTTACATTAAATTCATTCATGTGGCCGTAAACCGTTTCGTAGCCAAATCCGTGGTCGATTTTAACATGTAATCCCAGTCCAACTTTGCTTCTTTTCGAACCTGACACGTCGGTAACTTTACCGTCGCCGGTGGCATAAATTGGCGTTCCTACCGGAGCTGTAAAGTCCTGGCCCCAGTGCATTTTTCGTACTTTGTAAATCGGGTGAACGCGATAGCCCCAACCACTTGATGTACGTTTTAAATCGGTGTTGGTAATGGGCATAATTGCTGGTAACGAAGCCAGCATTTTTTCTTTGTTCAGCGCCAGTTCCAACACTTCGTCGTACGATTTCGACTGAATATACGCTTGTTTCGAAATTACATCCAACTTATGTGCGGTGGCAATAACCAACTCGGCATTGTCCATGTCTTCCAGCTCCGAATATTTATTGGCACCACCAAAACCTGCATTTCGTACAGTTGACGGAATGGGTTCGGCTTCAAAAATTACACGGTAAATATTATCGTCGCGCTGTTGCAGCTCCGCCAATACATTGGCTACCTTGTCCAAATCTTTTGAAAGTAACTCGTATTGGGTAAGCAAGCGCTTGTTTTCACGCATCAAATGCTTTGATCGCGGCGTATCGTAAAAGTTTACGAAAATTAGCGTGATTACAATA
Organism: Draconibacterium orientale; assembly: GCF_900111425.1. Lineage (NCBI taxonomy): Bacteria > Pseudomonadati > Bacteroidota > Bacteroidia > Marinilabiliales > Prolixibacteraceae > Draconibacterium > Draconibacterium orientale. The sequence continues at coordinate 60,505 of NZ_FOHT01000008.1, forward strand.
GCCAGGGCCAGACTACTCGAAAAATAGGTGAGTATTTTTGCTGCTTTGGCTTTCCAACTTAATCCTACGCTCTCGTAACTCAGCGTATCCGGGTTAAATTTATATTTCTTTTTTGCCATATAAAAGGCCGGTTTTTTCTCTTTATTAATGCTGATTCATTAAATCCTATAACTTTGCATGGATTTAATAAAACGTGATTTTTCACGCGGCAAAGGTAAGTAAATAACTCATAATTAATGAATTTGTTTTCTTTGCATTAAATTTTTTTAACGAATTGATAAATCATACAGACGGAAAATGAAGACTTCTAAAGAGATACGTAAGGCTTTTCTCGACTTTTTTACCGAGAAAGAACATCAGATTGTAAACTCTGCACCGATGGTGGTAAAAGGCGACCCAACGCTGATGTTTACCAATGCGGGGATGAACCAGTTTAAAGACCAGTTTTTAGGTAACGAACCGGTAAAATATCCGCGGGTGGCCGATACGCAAAAGTGTCTGCGTGTTTCAGGAAAACACAACGATTTGGAAGAAGTTGGTTTGGACACCTATCACCACACCATGTTCGAAATGCTGGGAAACTGGTCGTTTGGCGATTACTTTAAAAAAGAAGCGATCGACTGGGCATGGGAGTTTTTGGTAAAACGTATGGGTATTGATGCCAGCCGTTTGTACGCCACCGTTTTTGAAGGAAGTGCCGATGATAATCAGGAACGTGACAACGAAGCTGCCGGTTACTGGGAGCAGTACCTGCCAAAAGACCGCATTCTGAACGGTAACAAAAAAGATAATTTCTGGGAAATGGGTGAAACCGGACCTTGCGGACCTTGCTCGGAAGTTCATGTTGATATTCGCTCGGATGAGGAACGTGCAAAAGTTCCCGGCCGCGATTTGGTAAATATGGACCACCCGCAGGTAATTGAGATCTGGAACCTGGTTTTTATTCAGTTTAACCGAAAAGCAAACGGTAACCTAGAAAGTCTGCCAGCTAAACACGTGGATACTGGGATGGGTTTCGAGCGTTTATGTATGGTGTTGCAAGGTGTTCAGTCGAACTACGATACCGATGTTTTCCAGAATACAATTGCCGAAATTGGCAAGCTGTGTAATAAAAAATATGGCGAAGAGGAAAAGGTTGACATTGCTATGCGCGTTATTGCCGACCACCTGCGTGCGGTGGCTTTTGCCATTGCCGACGGGCAGTTGCCATCGAACAATAAAGCCGGTTATGTAATCCGTCGTATTTTGCGCCGCGCCGTGCGTTATGGTTATACTTTCCTCGATTTAAAAGATGCCTTTATTTATCGTTTAATTGGTGTGTTAAAAGACACAATGGGCGAAGCTTTCCCCGAGTTGGTAAGCCAGCAAACGCTGATTGAAAAGGTGATTAAAGAAGAGGAAGAGTCGTTCCTGCGTACCCTTTCAACCGGTATTGTAATGTTGGACGATATGATTTCGAAAGCGAAAAATGATGGCGCCAAAGAAATTGCCGGAAAAGATGCTTTCGTATTGTACGATACTTTTGGCTTCCCACTCGACCTGACAGAGTTGATTACCCGCGAAAACGGCCTGGGTGTAGATCAGGATGGTTTTTCGAAAGAAATGCAGGCTCAAAAAGATCGCTCGCGCAATGCGGCTGCCCAGGAAACCGACGATTGGGTGGAACTGCGCAAAATTGAAAAAACCGAATTTTTAGGCTACGACAAACTGGAAGCCGAAATTAAAATAGCCCGTTACCGCAAAGTAACGCAGAAGAAAAAATCGTTCTTCCAGTTGGTATTCGACCAAACGCCGTTTTATGGCGAATCGGGTGGCCAGGTTGGCGATGCGGGTTACATCGAATTTGATGGCGTAAAAACTTCGATCATCGATACACAAAAAGAAAATAACCTGATTGTGCATTTGGTGAATGCGCTGCCCGAAAACCCGGAAGAAACATTCTCTGCTGTGGTAAATGCCAAACGCCGTACAAATATTGCCAATAACCACACGGCAACGCACTTGTTGCATGCGGCTTTGCGCGAAGTTTTAGGATCGCATGTGGAACAAAAAGGTTCGTTGGTAAATGCCGATCATTTGCGTTTCGACTTTTCGCATTTCCAAAAAATGACCGATGAGGAAATTGCAGCGGTAGAAAAACTGGTAAACGAAAAAATTCGCGAAAATTCAGCAAAAGAAGAAAACCGCGAAATGCCGATTGAAGAAGCCAAAGCATCGGGTGCAATGATGTTGTTTGGCGAAAAATACGGCGAGGCGGTTCGTGTAATTAAATTTGGCGAATCGGTGGAGCTGTGTGGTGGAACACACGTTACTGCCACCGGCCAGATCGGGATGCTGAAAATTGTGTCGGAAAGTGCGATTGCTGCCGGTGTGCGCCGTATTGAAGCCATTACTGCCGACCGCGCTGAAAAATACATTAACGACCAGTTGGCACTGATTAACAACATTAAGGAAACGCTAAAAGGTTCGAAAGATTTGCTGGGAAGTGTAACCACACTGCTGCAGCAAAATAACGAGTTGAGCAAACAAATTGAGGCTTTCCAGCAGGAGAGTTTAAAAATGACCAAGGCCAACCTGAAGAGCAAAGTGTTAAACGAAAACGGCGTAAATATCATCGCCGATAAAATTGTAATCGACAATGCCGGCTTGGTAAAAGATTTGGCTTTCCAGCTAAAAGGCGAGATTGATGATTTGTTTTTGGTAATTGGTGCCGACATAAACGGTAAGCCGAACCTTACGGTAATGATTTCGGATAATATTGTTGCCGAAAAAGGACTAAATGCCGGGCAAATTGTTCGCGAAGCCGGAAAAGAGATTAAAGGTGGCGGCGGTGGCCAGCCGTTTTACGCTACTGCCGGTGGTAAAGATGTTAGCGGTTTGCAGGCGGCTATCGAAAAAGCACTTTCCTTTTTGCAGTAGAAGAACTTATTGAACGCTGATAATGCGGATTTAGCTGATTTTCGCATAACGGGATCAGCGGTTTATAACCGCTGGTAATCTAGACCTTCAAGGTTCCCAAAACCTTGAAGGTCTTTTTTGTATTAAGATGACAGCTTTTGTTTGAGGTAATAATACTGCTTTTGCTGCCCCCGCAGAGAAGGTAATGTGCTTAGCGCATAAAATGGAGTTACGCCCTGTTGGTGATTGATAAAAAATACCAAAGAGGTTTTTGTTTCGGCTCTTTTTTTTGAATTGTTCTAAATAAGGATTATTTTCAGCAACTATTTTGTAAGGAAACGGTTATACCAATTGGTAGTATAAAAATCACTTGAAACTAAATTGATAAAATAGTAATGAAGAAATTTTATTCGTTTATAACATCCATGCCGTTCGCGGCATTTATTTTTTTGGCACTTGCTTTTTCAATGGCTGTTGCCACATTTATCGAAAGTAGCTATGGTACGCCAACCGCCCGTGCGCTGGTGTACAACACGCATTGGTTCGAGGTGCTTTGGGGGCTGTTTGCGCTCAACCTTATCAATAACATGTTTCGTTACCGTTTTTTCACCAACAGGCGATACACGTTGGGCATTTTTCACGTGTCGTTTTTGGTGATGATACTCGGAGGTGCAGTAACGCGCTTTATCAGTTTCGAGGGGGTAATGCACATTCGCGAAGGCCAGAGTGCCGACTATATCCTTTCCACCAATGATTATTTTTATGCCGCATTTGAAGGCCAGGAAGAGGTTTCGCAGGTGCGCTTTTCGGAGGTTACGCCTAAGCAGTATTCAGCGAAATTCGATGTTAACGGAAAGGCGGTAAAAGTTAAAGCTGTTGGTTTTATCGAAAATGCCGAACAAAAAGCTATCGCTTCCGATTCGGGTGAGCCGGTTATCGATTTTGTTTTTTCGGCACCCGGAGGACAAGGGATGCAGTCGTTTTCGTTTAAAGAAGGAGATGTGTTGGATTACCCCGGTTTTTCAGCCGGTTTTCAGGTCGATGAGGAAAAAGTAATCAACTTCTTTCTGCAGGATGGCGCCTTGTTTATGACTTCTTTTGCGCAACTTGAAGAAACAACTATGGCCTCGCAGGAAACGGTCGATTTACATCCCGGCGATACAATTCCGGTAAAACCGATGTTTTTGTATGGGTATGACAATTTCCGCTTTTTGGTCCGGAAATTCCTGCCAAGTGCAACATTCACTGCGGTAAAAAGTCAGGCCGAAACAGGTGAAGATGCGGTAATGATTCAGGTTTCGGATGGAATACGCCAGCAAAATATTCCGGTGTTTGGTCATTCAGGGCAACGCCCCGATACCGTGCGCGTTCCACTGGGTAACGGCACACTGAAAATGGCTTATGGCGCACTGCCGCTGCAGGTTCCGTTTAGTATTCATTTAAAAGATTTTCAGCTGGAGCATTATCCTGGATCAAACTCGCCATCGTCGTTTGCTTCAGAGGTTGTTTTGGTCGATCAGGCAAAAGGCATTAACGAAGATATTCGCATTTTCATGAATAATACATTGAGTCACCGGGGCTACAAGTTCTTTCAGTCGTCGTACGACAGAGATGAACAAGGCACGATACTTTCCGTGAATTACGACTTTTGGGGAACGTGGATTTCGTACCTCGGTTATTTACTGCTCATTGTTGGAGTGATTATGTCGCTGATCAATCCGAATTCTTATTTTCAATACCTGGCTAAAAAGTTAAAAGCCAGTTCGGTAAAAGTAATTGCGCTTGTTGCGATGTTGGGAAGTGTGGCTTTTTCAGCATCGGCACAAAGTGGTGTTGGTGCCGGAATCCCGCCGATCGACACGGAAGTTGTAAAAGAATTCAGCGAATTGTGGGTGCAGGGAGTTGATGGACGAATTGAGCCGGTGTCAACACTGTCGGGCGAGATTGTTCGGAAGATTAGCCGTAAATCAGGTTTGTATGGATTGTCGGCCGATGGGGTGGTGCTGAGTATGATGGCCTATCCCGAAATCTGGCAATCGATGCCCATAATAAAGGTCGCCGATAAATCGCTGGAAGGGGTACTTGGTGCACAAAATAAATACATTACGGTTGAATCGCTTTTTGATGTAAACGGTAATTATAAAATTGCTGACCAAGTGCGGGCAGCTTATGCCAAAGCGCCGGGAATGCGCAACCGTGCGGATAAAGAATACATAAATGTGGATGAACGCGTAAATATTTGTTTTATGGTATTTCAGGGTTCTGTTTTCCATCTTTTCCCGCGCGAACGGGTTGAAGATACCTGGTATGCGCCCGGAAGTACTGCCACTGAATATACCGACGGCGATTCTATTTTTATACAAAGCGGATTTCAGTTGCTTTTGCAGTCGATTACCGAAAACCAAAGTGAGAATGCGGTGCAGGTTTTACAAGCCGTCGATAATTTTCAGGTAAAATACGGAGCCGATTTGTTGCCCGGCGACAAAAAGAAAAACGTTGAAATTCTATTCAACAAAGTAAATCCGTTTAAACGCATCTTTCCGTTTTACCTCTTATTTGGTTTCTTGCTGTTAACAGTACTTTTTATCAATATTTTCAGACAAAAGCAATTGCCGTCGTTTCTGCGGTATTCGTTTTTCGGATTCATTATAATCCTGTTTTTGGTACACACGGTTGGATTAGCTGTGCGCTGGTACATTTCAGGACATGCACCGTGGAGTAACGGTTACGAATCGGTGGTGTATGTTGCGTGGGCAACCATGCTGGCCGGAATTATTTTTGGCCGAAAATACCCGATGGTAATTGGTACGGCAGCATTTTTAACCGGAATTGCGCTGTTTGTAGCTCACCTCAGCTGGATGAATCCCGAAGTGACCAATCTTGTGCCGGTACTCAAATCCTACTGGTTGGCTATTCACGTGGCCATTATTACCGCCAGCTACGGATTTCTTGGGCTGAGTATGTTCCTCGGTGTTTTGGTAATGATTTTAATTGTTCTGCGCAGAGGCGTGAACGAGGCAAAAGTAAACGGTTTTATCGAGCAACTAACAACCATTAACGAAATGTCGGCAACGGTTGGTTTGTATTTTCTCACTATCGGAACATTTCTTGGCGGCGTTTGGGCCAACGAAAGCTGGGGCCGCTACTGGGGCTGGGATCCAAAAGAAACCTGGGCATTGATTACCGTAGTGATTTACTCGTTTATTGTACATATGCGAATGATTCCTTCGTTAAAGGGAATTTTCAACTATAATTTTGCATCGATCTTTGGTTTCGCCTCGGTGCTGATGACTTATTTTGGCGTGAACTATTACCTCTCGGGACTGCATTCGTACGGAAAAGGAGTTGCCGATGGTGTTGATCCTGCCGTTCCTGCATCAATTTTAGTACTGGCCGGATTAATAATCTGGGCTTATGTAAAAGACAATAAATACCAGGCCCAACAAGCTGAAGCCGGGGAATGATGACTGCAGTCTGAGTGTGAAATATTAGAACAAAAGGCTCGGAAAGTCGATGGTCGGGATTTTAACATTTTGTTTTACAGTTAATTGAAATTATTTAGAATACATATAAATAGAATAAGCTGAAAAATAGCATAATCGCTTTATAAATCAACCAACAACAAAAGCCTTATATTTCGAGGTTTTTAAATTTGAAATATGGGACAGACAGTTACACGTACTTTTGATGTAGTCGAACGTGCATTAAAAGAATTCCCCCGCGAAGATTCCATTGCCGGTAAACGAAATGGTAAATGGTGCACTTATTCAACCGGGGAATATTACGAAAAATCGCACCAGTTTGCCCTGGGACTCATGGCTCTGGGCTTAAAACGTGGTGACAAAGTGGCTACGGTTACAACCAATCGCCCCGAGTGGAATATTGCCGATATGGGATTGGCAATGGGTGGTTTTATTCATGTGCCGATATACCCAACTTTGGGAGACGACGAATACAAGTACATTTTGAATCATGCCGAGGTGAAGATCATTCTGGTGGGCGATAAAAAGCTTTTCAAAAGCATGAGTCCGATGGCCAATATGATTGATGGCATTGATACGGTTTACACTTTTGAAGAAGTGGAAGGAGCCAAACACTATGAACAGATACTTGAACTTGGCGAGTCAAAAAGAGAAGAGTTATCTGCAGAACTTGAAAGCATTAAAAACGATATCAAGCCTGACGATCTGGCAACGATTATATACACTTCGGGAACTACAGGCGTGCCCAAAGGAGTAATGTTGAGTCACCGTAACCTGGTATCGAATTTTACCGAGCATGCAAAACTCCACAATTTGGGAACAGAGCACAGAGCTTTGAGTTTTCTGCCACTTTGCCACGTTTACGAACGAAGTGTGAATTACCACTTTCAGCACAGGGGAATGGGCGTTTATTATGTGGGAAACCTGGCGCAGATTGTTTCGTCGATTAAAGAGGTGAAACCGCATATGTTTAACTCGGTACCCCGCCTGCTCGAAAAAGTTTACGATGGTTTTGTGGCTAAAGGAAAAGAACTCTCCGGAATAAAGAAAAAATTGTACTTCTGGGCATTGAATCTTACCCGTAATTTTGAATACAATAAAAAGTTTGGGCCACTGATGCAACTGAAAATTTCGGTGGCCGATAAACTGATTTATTCGAAATGGAGGGAAGCACTTGGCGGAAATATCACTTATATTGTTTCAGGTGGAGCAGCACTCCAGCCGCGCATTGCCCGCGTATTTGGAATGGCAAAATTGACTACGCTCGAAGGCTATGGTTTAACAGAAACTTCGCCGGTAATTGCCGTAAACAATCCAACTACCATGGAAATGATGGTGGGGACAGTTGGCCCGATTCTGGAAGGCTACGACGTAAAATTTGCTGCTGATGGTGAAATTTTATGTAAAGGCCCCGGTATTATGAAGGGCTATTACAAAGCCCCGGAGTTAACGGATGAGGTAATCGATGAAAACGGATGGTTCCATACCGGTGATATTGGCATGTTGGTTGACGACAAATACCTGAAGATTACCGATCGAAAAAAAGAAATTTTTAAACTGTCGGGCGGAAAATATATCGCTCCGCAGATGATCGAGAACAAGTTGAAAACATCTGAATTGATTGAGCAGGTAATGGTAATTGGTGCCAACGAAAAATTTGCAAGTGCCATTATCTCGCCGTGTTTCCCTATTCTGCACGACTGGGCCGGAGAACATAAATTACACTACGAGAACAATGAAGAGTTGATTCAACTGCCTGAGGTGATTCAGAAATTACAAAAGGAAGTAATGAAGGTGAATAAAACCCTGGGATCGCACGAACAAATCAGCCGAATACGACTGGTGCACGAAGAGTGGACGCCAACTTCGGGCGAACTGTCGCCAACACTCAAGCTGAGAAGAAATGCTGTTGCCGTAAAATACCAGCACTTAATTGATGATATATATGCCGTAGGTGGCAAAAAATAGTAGTAAAAAACAGGTGCGAAAGCACATGCTGAATCAAACTGAAAAGGTTGCAGGATTATTCTTGCAGCCTTTTTTATTCGCCAAATTGTTCTAATACCGATTTAATATCGAAACCAGCCTTTAGTTCGCAAACTCCTAAAGTCTATTTCGTTTATTATCGGCATTAACTCCCGAAAAGAATTCGGGATAATCTTAACGTATGGCTTAAAGCTCACGTTGAAATACAATTGGTATAATACTTCAACTTCTGGAAAAATAGAAGAGCAGACAGCCGCTTCTACTAACATGCTTTATTCTCCGGGGCATCATTCTTTGTCAAACGTACTGAGTACGATGCTTCCCCCACGCAGTATTCTCCAAACGTACTGAGTACGATGCTTCACCCACGCAGTTTTCTCCAAACGTACTGAGTACGATGCTCCGCCCACGCAGTTTTCTCCAAACGTACTGAGTACGATGCTCCGCCCACGCAGTTTTCTTCAAACGTACTGAGTACGATGCTTCCCCCACGCAGTTTTCTTCAAACGTACGGAGTACGATGCTCCTTTTATTAATCGACTAAGATTAAAACAAAGCTCTGTCCCACGGAATGGCTGCCAAAATCAGCACCAATGCCAGACCGTAAAAAATAGCCGCTGCCCGGTGTTTCTTATGCGGAGTCACATTCTTTTTCGCTTTTGCCCTGCCGATGTGTACCAACGCAAGTGCAATAATCATTAACAGAATATGTTCTACAGCGTAGAAACGCAGGTCGCTGTTTTTCATTGCCGCACCAAAATTGGCAAACGCCGCTTTCGTAATCGGGCTTACAAAGGCATAAAGTACAATTCCCACCAGAAACTGAATATCCATTAACATTACCAGTATTAATCCCGACAGGTTATCGGCGCGGCCCCATTTTCGTTTACTTGCCAGCCCGCTAACGGCAAGCAAAACTGCAGCTACAAGTGCGATTAAAACCAACCAGCGAAATCCGTTATGTGCGTGTAATAGTCCTTGATACATAATTTATGTTTTTATTGAAATGTAACACCAGATTTTGCTTTTGGTTGAAAGTTTTCAGAAAAACTTGATCGGTTTTATGATAATCCGATCAAGTTTTTTCAATGCCGTATTTTCTTATCTTTAGTTTTTTCAATAACAAGCTCTTTAGGTTTTCAGACTTAAAAACACAAATCGGTTAGTATGCAAGAAGTTAAGAAACAACTGGAAGTATTATTGGTGAACTTTTTTCGCGATTGTTATCCCGGTTTTCCAAAGGGGAAAGTTGTGGCATCCGAGTCGCCCGATTTTGTGGTGAAAATGAAAAATGCACACAAACTGGGCATTGAACTTACACGGCTAAATCCGGCCAATGCGGTAACAAAAACAGAAGAGGTGCAAGCACTGATTAACTTCAGAAACGAATTGGTTGCCGATATGCGGGAGCTTTTTGAGGCAGGATCGGAGACAAAGCTTTTTGTGAAATTTATGTTTTCGGAGAAACACAAAATCACTCCTGAACGCGAATTAATAGTGCGATCGAAAACCGTTGCAACAATAAAATCGGCTATTGCAGATATATCGGATGGCGCTTTTTACCATAAAATAATTACAAATTCTGAATTGCCTGCCGGATTGGAACACGTTATGATTGCTTATCATCCGGAACTAAAAGAGTCGGTTTGGGAACGTTCGAATAACCTGGGAGTATCAAACAATGTGGTTGACGATATTCATTTAGCCATTGCCAAAAAAGATGAAAAACTGCGGATTTATCAGAAGCAAAACCTGCAGCAATACTGGCTTTTAATAACCACCGATTGCTTGCGGGCAGATAAGAATATCAATCTGTTGAATAAGATCAGTATTGAAGAGTTTGAGTCGCGGTTTCATCAGGTTTTTGTGCTTGATTTAATGCGTGCCAAGGTTATTTCGCTGGTTGAAAATTAGAAGTGGTGAGGCTTTCCTGTAGGTTGCTTACTCCGTCATTCTGAACTTGATTCAGAATCTTGCTTTGCGGGAAACAGACCCTGAAACGAGTTCAGGGTGATGTTCTACGCAAACCATCTTATCTTTCAAGAAAACCTCACCAAATTAATTAGTTTACAATGGCTGCAATAGCTGCACCCAGTAAGCTGGAGTTCTCCACTTCAACAATTTCGTAATAACGTTGATTATCGCCCGATAGGAAATCCTGCAGGTAATCTTCAAATAGCTGCTGAAAATGATGAAGCTTATAAAATGTTGTCCCTTCAATGGTCATTAAAACCGGTTTTTCGTGGTGTTTGCCTTTTCCGGTTTGCAGAATTACGGCAGCCAGGTTAGCAGCTACCAGTTTTGCTGCGCGCTCAATAAGGCCGTCGATAATTTCGGCAACCAGCATTTTGTCCGAATCGCTGGTAAAAACGCCGGGCAAAACATTGTGGGCACTTTCAATGCCGTGCACATAATTATTCACCTCTTCCGATGTTAATTCCTTCAGGTTCTCAAAAACTTCGGGGCTGGCAAAAACACCTTCGGCGGCAGCAGTTTTTAACGTTTTGGTGCATAAACCACCAAAGTAGCCACCCGAGAACATTTTTTCAAAAGCATAACGGCCCGGATTCTCGGTAGTGTTATCAAAAGCAATGTCGATATCGGTGCGTGGTGCCAGCGTAAATGCGCCTGATTCGATGTTGATGATCTGGCTGCCTTCCATATTCAGCCCGTCGGTTTTGGTTATGTTTTTATTGGCCTCGATGTAACTGGTGTTGGTTCCGGTGCCCAAAATAAAGCCAATGTAAGTGTCGTATGCTTTTACCGCTCGTGCTGCTTTCCCGGCCAGCAGGGTAGATACGGTGTCGTTCATTAATACCAACTGTTTGTCGGGTGTTTGCATGGCGTTCAAAAGGCCTTCGCCAATCATTTCACCAATCACGTCGGGAGCTTTTACTTCTTTGCTCCATTCAATCAATTTGCCGTCTTTGTTCGGGAAAATCTCGGCAGCGTATGAAAAACAAAATCCGAATTTGTTCGATATGGTTTTATAATCTGCCAGGTAAGCGGCAAAAGTGTCGAAGAACTCGGCTTTTGTCAATTCTTTTTCAACGCCTGGCATTTTGGCCTTTTTAATGTTTTCGGTCACCAGTTTCAGGTTATCGTCGAAATAAACTTTGGCTGCCCTAAAGTTCGTGCCACCGGCATCAATGGCCACAACAGGTTCGTTGGCTTTTACTTCACCGTCAGCTTCAATATAAGTTGGAAGCATCAGAAGTGAACTTTCCTGCCCGGCGAGTCCTTTAGCCATTTCGTCCAGAAAGGCGTTCACCACCGCTTTCATGTTAATGTCGTCAGCCGTCATCTTGTGGCTTTTCAAAAAATCAGTTGCTTTGGTCATTTTGCTATTACGTTTATTTGGTTATTCTTATTTAAGTACATTTTCAAGTTTAAACACCCAGGCGTAAGTTTGGGTAAGTTTGCCCGGCGTTAACACCGGCGCTGAAAGGGTAATTGTTTTACCCGATTTTTTGAATTTTACATCGCCCGCGTAGCCTAACAGACTTACCGATGATGCTTTTTTCAGCCCTTTTATTTTTAAATCGGATGTAGGATACTTTGTGCAATGTACATACAAATCCTTTCCTTTTTTGGTGAAATATACGTCAGCGATATCATTATCTTCAGCGCCTTCCCATTTTCTTGTTTCGTAAATTGCTTCGCCGTTTGTTTTCAGCCAGGTGCCAATGTCGAGTAAGCGTTGTTGCTGAATTACAGGAATACGGCCATCGGCGGTAGGCCCAACATCAAGCAGGAGATTACCTCCTCCGGCAACTTTTTCAATCAGCAAATGAATGAGGGCTTCAGAGCTCATGTAATTCTCAACGGTTTCCATCTGGTTATAGCCAAACGAAGTTCCAATTCCGCGACATTCTTCCCATGCTTTTTCCAGTCCATCACTTTTTCCGTCGTGAACCAGGTCGTACTCAGTAGTGTAAAATCCACCATGTTTACTGCGTGTTTCTTCTCCCCAGCGGTCGTTTACACAAACCTGATTCTTAACCGGCGATTCGTTGTAAAGCCAGGCCAAAAATTCCGTGCTTTTCCAGTCTTCACTCGGGTGATCCCATTCGCCATCGGTCCATAAAATATCAGGTTCGTAGCTGGTAACCAGATCTTTCATTTGTAGTATCATATGGTTGTCAACATACTTCTCAAGGTTGTTGTGGTAAAGCGGATTGTACCATTCGTAAAGCGAATAATAAAAGCCCATGTGCAGACCGGCATTTTTAACTGCAGTGGTTAAGTCGCCGCAAATATCGCGGTGCGGACCAATGTCAACGCTGTTCCAGTTCCAGCTTTGGGCACTTGGCCACAGGGTAAATCCTTCGTGGTGTTTCGATGTAAGTACCACATATCTTGCTCCGGCGCGTTTAAATAATTCGGCCCATTGTTCCGGGTTCCAGTGTTGGGCTTTAAAACGTGGCGCAAAGTCCTGATACAGGAAATCTTCACCATACATTTTGTTATGGTATTCGCGGAAAAGTTTTCCGGCCTTGCTATTGTCGTTAATTCGGAAGCCATACCACTCGGCGTATTTGGCATAAACGCCAATATCGGCATTGGCCGGTGCCCAGGCCGGAACGGAATATACTCCCCAGTGAATAAAAATGCCAAATTTTACATCCTCGAACCATTGCGGTATGGGGCGGCTATCAATTGATTTCCAGTTGGCTTTATATTTCTGCGCGTAGGAAAATGTGATAAAAAGGGATAGGAATGAAAGTAGAATAACTCGTTTCATTTTGTTGGTTTTAGATTATGATTTAAGTTATACCCTAAACTTACAATTATTTTTATTTTAGTTTTATAAAAAACGATACTTACATGAAATTTCTTCTGACTTCCGCTTTTATTTTGCTGCTGTTTTCTTGTACACAAACTCCTAAGAGACCAGCCGCAGTTGTTTTTTCTGAACTTAATCCAAATACTGAAGCCAGCTTGCGTGGCTTGCACGTAGTTGATGAAAACGTTGTTTGGGCGAGTGGCTCAGGAGGAACTGTGTTGGTATCGACTGATAGCGGAAACAGTTGGAAGGATGTGTCAGTTCCGGGAGCTAAACAAAACGATTTCCGAAGTATTCATGCCTGGGACGAAAATACGGCCACCGTTTTTGGTGTTGCCGGCCCTGATTTTGGCTACAAAACCGTTGATGGTGGAGCTACGTGGAATGTGGTTTTCAGTGACACTACAAGTGGCCTGTTTTTTAACTCGGTAAAATTTGCCGATGCAAAAAATGGTTTGGCTGTCAGCGACCCGGTTAACGGAAAGTTTTTTGTGTTGCGAACTGAAGATGCCGGAAACACCTGGCAGCAGGTTACTGATCTTCCGGAGGTGGCAGAAGGAGAGGCCAACTTTGCAGCTTCAAATACCTGTATTGAATATTTGCCCACAGGGAAAGCCTGGATTGCCAGTGGAGGGAAAGCTGCCCGTGTTTTTTATTCCGACGATTTTGGGAAATTGTGGAAGGTGAGTAAAACACCAATGGTTCGCGGATTGGCGTCATCAGGAATATTTTCGGTTGCATTTAAAAACGATCGGGAAGGAATAGTTGTTGGTGGAATTTACGATGAGCCGGAACTGAACACCAATATTGCTTCTTATACATTTGATGGCGGAATAACCTGGCAGCCGGCTGTTACTATGCCAAAAGAATACCGATCATGCGTTCAGGATGTAGAAGCGGATGAGGTTTCGTTTTTATTTGCCATTGGAAAAACCGGGTGTGATATTTCAACCGATGGAGGAATAAACTGGAACTTTCTTTCCGGCGAAGGTTATTATACGTTTCGGGCAATTCCAGGTAAACTGGCCGGTTTTGCTGCCGGAAGTCAAGGTCGAATTTCGAAAGTAATATTTGAATGATGTAAAAAAAAACGGGCTGCATTTTTGCAACCCGCTTCCTATGTTAATCCTATCAGTTTGTTCTATTCTTCCCACGGAACCAGCGCCGATTTGTAATAATCGATGCCCAAGGCTTCAAAACGTTTGCCGTGTTTTGCCAAACGCGTTTTGTACTCGTCCCAGCTTCTTTCTGCAGGTGCTGTCCAGCCAATTTCGGCATATCCCGGCAAGCGAGGGAAAACCATGTATTCCACTTCATCAATATTGGTAACTGTTTCAGCCCAAAGTGGCGCTTCAATTCCCAGAATATTCTCTTTGGTAATGCCTTCAACCAGTGTTGCCGGATTCCAGTCGTAACCATGATCCACTTCAATGTAACCGGCCCAGTGCAGGCCCAGATGAGTTGTTGAATCGTACTGCATATCGAGGTAAGCGCGCGCTGCCGGCGACATCAACACCTGTGCACCTTTTTCAACGCCCATTGTGGTGTTTTCAACATCGGCCCAGAATTGTACGGTAACATCATCAATCAATTTGGCGTTGGCAATTTCGTCCCAGCCGATAATTTTTTTGCCGTGTTTTTTTACGATTTCCTGAACCCTGTTCACAAAATACACATAGTCGTCGTGGGCGGTAACATGCGATTCGTCGCCACCAATATGGATGTATTCACCGGGAGTTATTTCAGCCAACTCGCGGATTACATCGTCAATAAACTGGTAAGTAATTTCTTTATCGGTACAAAGTGTGCTGAATCCAACCTCGGTTCCGGTGTAAAGTTCGCGGGCTTTGCCGTCGCAATTTAATTCGGCGTACGATGCAAGTGCTGCATTGGTATGTCCCGGCATATCAATTTCAGGAACGATCATAATCTGGCGATCAGCAGCATATTGAACCAACTCTTTGTATTGTTCCTGTGTGTAAAAACCACCTTCGCCACCGCCTACTTCGGTTTGGCCACCAATTTCGGTAAGTTTTGGCCACGATTTAATTTCAATTCGCCAGCCCTGGTCATCGGATAAATGCAGGTGAAGCACATTCATTTTGTACATCGCCAGGAAATCGATGAATTGTTTTACTTCTTCAACATTGAAAAAGTGGCGCGAAACATCGAGCATGGCTCCACGGTAACTATATTCCGGCGAGTCAGTCACAGTTCCTGTTGGTACATACAAGGTTTGTGTATTATCGGCATTAACCGGTAGTGTTTGCAACAAGGTTTGCACACCAAAGAAACATCCGGCTGCATCGGCACCCTGAATTGATATCAGGTGTTTTTCAATTTTCAGCTCGTAACCTTGCTCACTTAAGTGTTTGGTGTCGACATCAGAAATGTAAATTTCTCTTGATGGAGGAGTACTTGTTGGTTTTACGGTAACCGATCCACCGGTAAGCTGGTTGATCTTTTCAGCCAGTATCTCGGCCGAACGGAGCACTCCTTCGCTACCTTCCTGCACATAAATTACACTGGCTTTATTAAGGTTGAAGCCGTCGCCTGTTGCTGTTACACTGGTTGGTTTTGGTATAAAAGCCGTTTTAGTAAGGTCGGTTTCAACTTTCTCAGAGCACGACTGAAACATGGTCAGGAGGATTACAAAAATGGACAAAACTGATATCTTTCTCATCTAGCTAGTTTTTAAAAAATTTAAATAGATGATAAAAATATGGAAAAAAATCAATATTTAAGCTGACTCGCTGCGTTTTTACATGTTAAAAAAGAGTTGGGATCTGTAAAAAATAATTTTTAGTGAGCTCCGCCTTAAAAACGTTCAAATGTTGTGCGTTTATCGCTCAATGGCTCAGGATGTATGGTGGTGATAAAACCAAATTCCTTTTTAATGGTTTTTTCAATTTTTGTGCAGATTTCGTGTGTTTCGTAAAGCGTCATTTCAGGAGGGAGTTTTATGTGGCAGCTCATTTCTGTATGCTGTCCGTAGTGGTGTAAATGAATGTGATGAAGGTTAACTTGTATTTTGCAATTAAGTTGAACTGTTTTGTGGATCTGTTCCAACAAGTCATCAGAAGGACTTTCTCCAAGCAGCGACTTGATTTCTTTCGATAGGATTTCGAAACTGGCATACCCGATCATTATGGCGACTATTAGTGCCAAAACCGCATCTGTCCACCAGAAATATTTACCCACGAGCATACCAACTAAAATTATTACCGATGAAAGCGCATCGGTTCGGTGGTGCCAGCCATCAGCTTTTAATATGGTTGATTTGGTTTTCCGAAAGCCCCAAAAAGCATATTGGGCCAGTAATTCCTTTGCCACAACGGAAATAATGGTAACCACCCAGGCAACGGTGCCAAAAACCGTAGTTTCGTGGGTGCCAAATTTATCAACTGATTTTAATACGAAATCGAAAGCAACTATCGCCAGCAAAACACCTATAATTATGGCGGCAATATGTTCAGCACGGCCATGCCCGAAGGGGTGATCATCGTCGGCCGGTTTGCTCGAAATCTTTCCACCGATCAATACAACTACCGACGACACCGAGTCGGTGAGTGTATGCCAGGCATCAGCAATTAAAGCTACCGAGCCTGTTACAATTCCCGCCCAGTATTTCAAGCCGAAAAGAAGCGTGTTGACAATAATGGATATCCAACCTTCTCGAAATATATACTTGTTGTTTTGCATCCGGTTTTCTATTGGGTTTAAAAGTAGGTAAAACAGATTAAAAACGAAACGTTTATTACGACAACAGTTTCTGTAGATCGGGTTTATAGTTTCGGCCAATAGGTAATTTTTTGCCCTTAATTTCAACAAAACCTGCACCAATCGATTCAATTTTATCGATAGAAACAATATAGCCGCGATGAATTTGCAGAAAACGTTTGGCCGGAAGTAAGTCAGCGAGATGGCTGATACGTTCTTTGGTAACAATTTTTTGTTCGTTGGTGTGAGCAATTACATAATCGCCGAGGCTTTCGAAATACAGAATGTCGGTAAGGTTTATTTTGTGATGTTTTTTGTCGGCTTTCAGAAAAATAAAATCGCGGGTTTCCTGTGCTTCAGGAGTTGAAATGGGAGAAGCTGTCTGTAATTCAAGAAAATGGTTAATGGCCTTGGTAAAACGCTCGAACGAAATGGGTTTCAGCAGGTAATCAACCACATTTAGTTCAAATGCATCGATGGCATAATCGCGATAGGCCGTGGTGAAAATTACTTTGGGCGGATGCAGTAGCGAACGAATAAAATCGACGCCGGTAATTTGAGGCATCTGTATATCGCAAAACAGCAAATCGATGTTTTCTTTTTGCAGAACGGGCATTGCTTCCAGTGCATTGTTGCACTCGGCAACCACTTCGAAATCGGTAAAAGCCGACAGGTGGTTACGGATTACCCGAATGGCAATAGGTTCGTCGTCGATGATGATACAGCGGTACATTATTCAGCTAATTCTAAGGCTAAAGTTACTGAAAAAGTCGCTTCATTTTCGTCAATTTTCAACTCGTATTTTTTAGGGTAAAGTAACTCCATCCGTTTTTTTACATTACTAAGGCCAATTCCTTTCGACAGATTTTTAATATATGGTTTCGCCGGATTCATGGAATTTTCGATTTTGAATACCATTGAAGTGTGTCGTGTTTTTAAACTGCATATAATCTTTGCCGTGCCCGGATTGTGGCTAACGCCGTGTTTAAACGCATTCTCAACAAACGGCAGCAGAAGCAAAGGCGCAATTTGCAGGTTGTTGGTTTCTTCGGGGAAATCAACGGTAATACTTAGTTTTTCAGAGTAACGCAGCTTTTCAATCTCGATGTAGTTTTGCAGGTTCAGGATCTCATCGTAGAGCAAAACCTTTTTTTCGTTGCAACGGTACAGAATGTAATCCAGAATTTCGGAAAGACGCAGCACCAGCCCCGGCGCTTCATCCGATTTTTCCATGGTAAGCCCGTAAAGGTTGTTCAGTGTGTTGAAAAGAAAATGGGGATGAATCTGTGCTTTTAATAACTTCAGTTTAGCCTCTTTCAGCTTTAGCTCGGTATTCAATTTTTTACGTTCCAGCTCGTTTTTTTCCTGCTGAATAAAAAAGGCACGTTTTATCTGTTTTACGGCGATGGCAAAAAACACAATGAAGTTCAGCGAAATCACTTGTAGCTCGGGATGAAGCACTGACGGATCGATCATTGCTTTGCTTTTCAGAATATAAATGAGCGCGTAAAAAACGATGAGTAACGACAGCCAAACGCCGGCAAGCAGGGTGAAAAAACTGTACAAAAGAAAAAGGCCATAGCGCTTTTTCCAGAGGTAGCGCGGCACTAAAAAGTGGTTAAAGAAATAGGTAAGCAAAATAGCCACCGGCAGCAATCCGGCCGAGAAAATAATAGTTGCCTCGCGAAAAGCACTGTTCCAGCTAAACATGAAAAAGTAGAAACAGGCAACCAGTATCCAAAAGGCTATGTGGTAGGCAGGTCGGATGTACTTCGAGGTTTTTACCCGGGTTATTATATGTTGGATCTTATCGGTCATAACACAATTAATACGTAAATTATCGAGGATTTTTGGATTAACCTATTTTTATCGTCCAAAATCACCGAAATGAAGATGAATAACCTAAAAGCCACCCGATAAGTTATCCTTCACGGAAATGGTTACTGAGCCTTGATTTGTGGTTGTTAAACGATTAAATTCCTGTAAACTAAACAATGTGGAGTAGCTTGCCGGTGTAAACTTTAAAATTAACTATCATGAACTTTTTAGAATTTCATAAAGCAGGTGGCCCAAATATGGGAGTTATTTCTTTAATGGGCTTATTGGTGTTGGTTATAGCCGGAATTAAAATTTACCAAATGGTAGTTCTAAAGCAATACAACCTGAAACTAATCAGGTTAATCCGTATGGGCGGATTGTTTGCGGCTGCATTCGGAGTTTTATCGCAAATTATTGGCATTGTGCAGGCTTTGGAGGCCATACGTGCCGCTAGCGATATTTCGCCCGAAATTGTTATGGGCGGTGCAATTGTTAGTTTTTACAGCACCATTTGGGGACTAATCGTTTTGCTTGTTTCTTTGCCGATTTACTATGTGTTAAAAGAATTTATTAAACTGAAAATGACGGGAAACAATTAAACAAAGTAATGTTTGAACAGGCTTCTTTCGGGAGGCCTGCTTTTTTTTGATAATGCGGCGAAATTACACGGGCTACCCTGGCGGTAGATAATCCTAAATCTGCCATTTAAAATGCCCTTAAAACAACCGGGAAATACGAGGCTACTTAATCTTATCCGAAACTTTACCGATAACTTTATTCAACATCGGAATTTTGCTGAGCCTGTCGAACAGGCTGCTTTTGCCATAGTGCAGGGCAATATTTCGCATGTAGGTAAACAGCCCTAAACTGTGAGCCGCAAAAAGAACCGGATCGAGACGAATGATCGAATAAGTAAAAATCATAAGCGAGCCGCAGGTGCTGATAATCCAAAATCCCAGCGGGAAGTAGGATTCCTTTTTGTTTTCGGAATGAATCCACTGGTAGAAGAAACGCGAGATAAACACCACTTGTGCGGTGGTTCCCCAAATCATCCAGAAAAGCGATACGTCTTCGTTGTGCAGAATGTTGGCAAAACTGCCCGAAGTGAGCAGCCAAACCCAGTAAGCAACAGGAATAGCCAATGCAAGAACTTTAATGGCCCAGTGCATTTTGGTCCACACATTTTTAAGCTGCAGGTTGCGGATGTAAATGCCGTACACCAGCGACTGCCCCATAACAATGGCAAAATCGTGGCGCAGAATTCCGTAGGTCAGCATCATTATCGATGCCACCAGGCTAATCTGCCAGTAAATTACCGGCGATATTACTTCTCCTTCTTTCTCCGATTTAAACCATTGCGCAATGGTGCGGATAAAGAATAAACCCTGGGCAAAAAATCCAAGTCCTATGATTAAAATACTTTCCATGTATGGTTATCGCGGGCCAAATTTAATAAACGTAAGCAATAAGCAGTGCGAGCATCGGAAATATTAAAGCTGGTCGAGCTTTTTTAAGGTTTCGTGTGCGGCTTTCTGGTGGGCTTCTTTTTTAGACGTTCCAACACCTTCGCCGGCTTTTTTATTGTCGATTTTTACAACAGCTTTAAACCGTGGCTGCTTAATTTTTTCGTCGGTTTCTTCAGTGGTCTCAAATTCTATTTCGCGTTTGTTTTTCTGGCTCCACTCAATCAACTGGCTTTTAAAATTCGAGTCTTCCTGTTCAATTTCGTTCAGATCGACAAATTGAGGAAGGATCTTTTTGGTAACGAAAAACTTTGCCGCTTTGTAGTCTTTATCCAGATAAATGGCACCGATCAGCGCTTCAAGTGCATCGCCGTAAATGTGGCTTTTGTCGATGTTTTTTGTGGTGTTCGAATCGATAAAAACGTGTAATCCCATTTCGTGCGTTAACTGCGTAAGGATGGCACGGTTTACCAATTTCGAGCGGGTTTTGGTTAAAAAACCTTCATCTTCCTGCGGGAAACGGTTGTACAAAAAATCGGCAATAACGGCTCCTAGAATGGCATCGCCGAGGTACTCCAAACGTTCGTTGTTTACAAAATTGCCCTGCGAATCGACTATTGATGCCGACTTGTGAATAAAAGCAAGATCGTACAAACGCAAATTCTGGGGGTAAAATCCTAAAAGATCTTTTAAAAACAAATAAAACTCTTTTCGATCAGACGAAAAGAGTTTTACTCGTTGTACTATTTTTCTAACCACAGTGTACTATAGTTTTTTGAAAACTACTGTTGCATTATGTCCACCAAAACCAAATGTATTGCTAATAGCTACATTGATTTCCCTTTCTTTGGCTTTGTTGAATGTGAAATCCAACTTTTCGTCAATTTCTGGGTCAGGTGTAAAGTGGTTGATTGTAGGCGGAACAATGCTATCGCGCATGGCGAGAACACTTGCTAAACCTTCAATGGCTCCTGCAGCACCAAGGAGGTGACCAGTCATTGATTTGGTTGAACTGATGCTCAGTTTATAAGCATGTTCGCCAAATGTTTTCAGAATAGCCTTTGGCTCTGCAATGTCGCCAAGCGGAGTTGAAGTTCCGTGAACGTTAATATAATCAACGTCTTCAGGTTTTAACCCTGCATCTTCCAATGCCCATTTCATCACTAAGTACGCACCTTTTCCTTCCGGATCGGGAGCTGTCATGTGATAAGCATCGGCCGACATTCCGCCACCTGCAATTTCTGCATAAATTTTTGCTCCGCGAGCTACGGCATGTTCGTATTCTTCGAATATGAACGCTGCAGAACCTTCTCCCATAACAAAACCGTCACGGTCTTTATCGAATGGGCGCGAAGCAGTTTTTGGATCATCATTGCGTGTTGAAATAGCTCGCATTGAGTTAAATCCGGCAATACCACATGCGTTTACACCGGCTTCTGATCCTCCTGTCAAAATCATGTCGGCTTTTCCCATACGGATGGTATTAAGCGCATCAATCATGGCATGAGAAGCTGAAGCACATGCACTCACAGTGGTATAGTTTGGTCCTCTGAAACCGTATTTCATCGATACCAAACCACCCGCAATGTTTGCAATCATTTTAGGGATAAAAAACGGAGAAAAACGAGGACGCTCCTCTTTGTAAGCTCTTACTTCCTCGTGGAAAGTTTGTAAGCCTCCAATTCCTGCACCCCAAATAACGCCAACTCGGTCACCGTCAACTTTTTCCAGATCAATGCCGCTGTCAGCAACAGCTTGCTCTGAAGATGCAAATGCATACTGTGTGTACAGGTCGTATTTGCGGATTTCCTTTTTCTCCATGTACTTAAGAGGATCGAAATCTTTAATCTCGCATGCAAACTTTGTGGTATGCAACGAAGCGTCGAAGCGGGTTATAGGCCCAGCTCCACTTACGCCGTTCTTAAGATTCTTCCAGTACTCTTCAACGGAATTCCCTAAAGGATTAACGGTTCCAACACCGGTTATTACTACCCGTTTTAATTCCATAAATGAATTCTATGAATATAACTTCTTGTGCTAAAAAATTAGAGTGCAGATTCGATGTGAGCGATCGCTTCACCTACTGTAGAAATTTTTTCTGCCTCGTCGTCTGGAATAGCAAGATCAAATTCTTTCTCGAATTCCATGATTAATTCAACGGTGTCAAGTGAGTCAGCACCAAGATCGTTAGTGAAAGATGCTTCTGTAGTTACTTCACTTTCGTCAACACCTAATTTATCAACGATTATTGCTTTTACTTTTGCTGCAACGTCAGACATAATTCTTAATTTTAATTAATACTAAATTTTGTTTTAAAATAATTCGCTGCAAAGTAATACATTTACGCTTTAAATCTCCAAGAAAAAAATTAAAAAAGATGTTAACGTTGCAGCTCATATAACTATTAATCGCCTAAAATTGAACGAATTGTTTAAAAGTTCTAAAGTCTAAAGAAACGTTAAAATGGAACAAAAGAGGATTGCTGTTTTTGCTTCGGGATCGGGAACCAATGCCGAGAATATTTTTAAGTATTTTCTTGGAAATGAAAAAATTAAGATCGATTCACTGTGGGCAAACAAATCTGAAGCTTATGCATTGGTGCGGGCACAAAAACATGGGGTAGAAACCTTTGTATTCAATCGCAACCAATTCTATAATACCAACGAAATTATTGAAACATTAAGAAATCGTAAAGTGGATGTTATTGTGCTGGCGGGTTTTTTGTGGTTAATTCCGGATAAGCTGGTCGAAAACTTCACGATTATTAATATACACCCGGCTTTGCTGCCCAAATACGGCGGTAAAGGAATGTACGGAATGCATGTGCATAAAGCGGTGGTGGAAAACAAAGAAACGCACTCGGGAATCACAATTCATTACGTAAATCAGAATTACGACGAGGGAAAAATCATCTTTCAGACACAATGCGAGGTGTTGCCCAACGATACACCCGAACAGCTTGCAGCAAAAGTACATGCGTTGGAATACGAACATTACCCACAGGTAATCGAAAAAGTGCTAAACCGAAATAGCTAATAAACGTCAATAATTAACCGGAAATATGGCGGGTTGGTTAATTAATTTTACAAATTACAATATCCTGTTAAATAATGTTAAGTGCCATATTCTCAGCATTTCAATAAAATTATCTTTGTCGCATGAGTCGTAAAATGCTAATAACATTAATTGTGTTGATGGCGGTTGTGCTGTCGGGTTTGATATTGGTGCAGGGATCGATGATCAAGTCGGCATCTGATATCAGGGAGGAGCAGTTTAACCAGTTAGTGGCTAATGCATTGGATATGGTTGCCGTGCAGCTGGATTTAGATGAACAGCGACTGGCACGCGAATATGCAAGCCGCGGAATAGTGCCGGGGCAAAAGAATAATCCAAGTGAGTTTAGCAACGTTTTTCCGCGAAATAGCCTGTCGCAGGCAACGGTAAGTTTTCAGCTCAGCTATTCGCAGGGTAGCGTTTACGGGCAAATGGAAGAAAAATATAAGGCAGAGGTGGCCGATTCGGTAAAAGTGAGTGCTATTTCGCAAATGCAGCGCTTTTTGGAAGAAAGCCTGGAGCAAGAGCGAAGACGACAACAGTGGCTTCGCGATGCCGACTGGAAAAATTACGATATTCTTTTGGAAGATCGTCCCATTGAAGAACGTATTGATTCGGCACGGTTGGAAATGTTTTTGAGAAATGCGCTGGCGCAAACCGAAATCGATCTGGACTATAAATACGCCATTAAAAACTCAACATTGGGAAAAGACCGGATTATTTTTGGCGATACAGATTACAAGCCGGGTAAAAAGAAAGAATATCCGCAGTTGCTTTTTCAGAACGATTACACCGGATCGAAACCCAATTATTTAAATATTTATTTTCCGGAGCGAAGAAGATACCTGGTGAAACAAACCGGATTAACCATTATACCAACATTTATTTTAACCGGATTGCTGATTGCCATTTTTGCTTATGCTTTAATGGTTATTATGCGCCAGAAAAAGCTGTCGAACATTAAAAACGACTTTATTAATAATATGACCCACGAGTTGAAAACTCCAATTTCAACCATCTCGCTGGCCAGTCAAATGTTGCAGGATGGCAGTGTGACGAATACGCCGTCGATAATTGAACACGTTGCTAACGTAATTAACCAGGAAAGTAAGCGTTTGGGTTTCCAGGTGGAAAAAGTGCTGCAGATGGCTGTTTTTAATGAAGGACGCCTGAAGTTAAAGTTCCGCGAGTTCGACGCGAATAAGATGATAAAAACAGTAACCGCCAATTTCGAGTTGCGGGTTAACAATAAAAACGGAACACTTCATACTGAAATTTCAGCAGATAATGCACTTATTAAAGGCGACGAGGTGCATATTACAAATGTTATTTTTAACTTGCTTGACAATGCGATGAAGTACAGCAAGGACATACCTGAGATTTGGGTGAAAACCGAAAATCGAAAAGATCAGCTTGTTATTTCTGTTCAGGATAATGGCATTGGAATTGCTAAAGAACATCATGCGCAGATTTTTGATCGCTTTTACCGGGTGCCAACAGGAAATGTTCACGATGTAAAAGGATTCGGTCTGGGATTAAGCTATGTGAAGAAGATTATCGACCTTCACAACGGTACAATAAAAGTTGAAAGTGCGTTGAATAAAGGAACGAAATTTAAAATTTATTTCCCACAAATAAATAATTAACCATGGAACAAAAAACAAAATTATTACTGGCAGAAGACGACGAGAATTTAGGCTTATTATTAAAAGAATATTTGGTTGCAAAAGGATATGATGCCGAGCTGTATCCTGATGGAGAAGCAGCTTACAAAGGTTTTATGAAAGAGCATTTCGACATTTGTGTGTTGGATGTGATGATGCCCAAAAAAGACGGATTTACACTGGCAAAAGATATACGTATTATAAATGCCGACATCCCGATAATTTTCCTGACAGCAAAAAACATGAAAGACGATGTGCTGGAAGGTTTTCAGCTGGGGGCCGACGATTATATTACCAAGCCTTTTAGTATGGAAGAGCTGATTATGCGTTTGGAGGCGATTTTGCGTCGTACCTCGCAGGAAGGACAGGCCAGTACTCAGCAGGTTTTTACCCTTGGTAAATTTACCTTCGACACCCGGAAGCAAACGCTTACCGAAGGCGAGAACGCCGTAAAACTGACTACCAAAGAATCGGATTTGCTGAAACTACTTTGCCAGAATGCCAATAAAGTGCTGGAACGTAATTATGCATTAAAATCCATTTGGATTGACGATAACTATTTTAATGCACGCAGTATGGATGTTTATATTACCAAACTGCGCAAGCACCTGAAAGAAGAACCTTCCGTTGAAATTATAAATGTACACGGAAAAGGTTATAAACTGATTGTTTGATGAAACGCTATAGCAAAAGAAAAGCCTGATAGTTTTAAAGTTATCAGGCTTTTTTGTATTCCAGGCGCTTAGCGGTTGACATCCGCTTAGCGCATCTTCGCAAATGAATCGGTATTAATCCAGTTTCAATACGGCAAGGAAAGCTTTTTGTGGTACCTCAACGTTACCCACTTGTTTCATTCGTTTCTTTCCTTTTTTCTGCTTCTCCAGTAATTTGCGTTTACGTGTAATATCGCCACCATAACATTTTGCCGTTACATCTTTTCGAACCGCTTTTACGGTTTCGCGCGCAATAATTTTTGCACCAATAGCGGCCTGAATGGCAATGTCAAACTGTTGTCTCGGAATCAGTTCTTTTAGCTTTTCGCACATCCGGCGACCGAAAGGGTATGCATTGTCGAAGTGAATTAATGTTGACAGGGCATCTACCATTTCGCCGTTCAGCAGAATATCCAAACGTACCAGTTTGGCCGGTTTAAAACCACTCATGTGGTAATCAAACGAAGCATAACCTTTCGATATACTTTTTAGTTTGTCGTAAAAATCGAAAACGATTTCGCCCAGCGGAAGGTTAAAAACCAGTTCGGCACGCTCGGCAGTCAGGTAATTCTGGCTGACCAGTTCGCCACGTTTATCGAGACACAGGGTCATTACCGGCCCGATAAATTCCGAGGCCGTAATTATATTGGCTCTGATGTATGGTTCCTCAATTTCATCAACAGTTGTTGAAGCCGGCATTCCCGAAGGGTTGTAAACCGTAATTTCGCTGCCGTCGGTAAGGTGAGCTTTATACGAAACGTTGGGTACCGTTGTAATAACGTTCATATCGAATTCGCGCTCCAGTCGTTCCTGGATAATTTCCATGTGCAAAAGCCCAAGAAATCCGCATCGGAATCCAAATCCCAGTGCTGCCGACGATTCCGGCTCGAAAGTCAGTGATGCATCGTTTAATTGAAGTTTATCCATAGCCGCACGCAGATCTTCGTAATCATCGGCGTCAATAGGGTAAACTCCGGCAAAAACCATCGGTTTTACTTCTTCAAAACCTTCAATGGCTTTGTCGCATGGGTTATCAACGTGGGTAATGGTATCGCCAACTTTTACCTCCTTCGCTGTTTTAATACCCGAAATAATGTATCCAACAGCGCCGGGGCCTAAAACATCACGCGGTTGCAAACTTAGTTTTAGTACGCCCACTTCATCGGCATCGTATTGTTTGCCGGTGGCCACAAATTTCACCAGGTCTTTTTTCCGTATCTCGCCATTCTGAATTTTGAAATAGGCAATAATTCCACGAAACGAGTTAAAAACCGAATCGAAAATCAGTGCCTGCAGTGGTGCTTTAGGATCGCCTTTCGGGTGGGGTATTTTGTATATAATCTGGTTCAGAATTTCCTGCACTCCCTCTCCGGTTTTTCCGCTGGCACGAATAATATCTTCGCGGTCGCAACCGATAAGGTCGATGATTTGATCTTCAACAACTTCGGGCATGGCGTTGGGGAGATCCATTTTATTCAGTACCGGAATAATTTCCAGGTCGTGTTCAATGGCCAGGTACAAATTCGAAATGGTTTGCGCCTGAATTCCCTGGGTAGCGTCGATAATTAGTAATGCTCCTTCGCACGCTGCAATCGATCTTGAAACTTCGTACGAAAAATCCACGTGTCCCGGAGTATCAATCAGGTTTAATTTATAGGGCTCACCGTCGTGCACATAATCCATTTGAATGGCATGGCTTTTAATTGTGATCCCACGTTCCTGTTCCAGATCCATACTGTCGAGCACCTGGGCGTGCATTTGGCGTTCGCTTACCGTTTTGGTAAATTCCAAAAGGCGGTCAGCCAGCGTACTCTTTCCATGGTCGATGTGTGCAATGATGCAAAAGTTTCTAATTTTCTCCATTTACTACCTC
Source organism: Draconibacterium orientale (assembly GCF_900111425.1). Classification (NCBI taxonomy): domain Bacteria; kingdom Pseudomonadati; phylum Bacteroidota; class Bacteroidia; order Marinilabiliales; family Prolixibacteraceae; genus Draconibacterium; species Draconibacterium orientale. The sequence continues at coordinate 87,962 of NZ_FOHT01000008.1, forward strand.
TTAACAACCATTCTATTAAATGGTTCCTTCTATTTTGCGCAAAGATATTTTATTTTTTGATATAAATCAGGGCAGTATCGCCGATGCTGATGATTTAATTTTTACAATCAATTCGGTAATAAATCGGTAGGTTAGCGGGTAGGCGTTAATCCACTCGTTTTCGCGGGGGCCGGCCACATTCAACGTGCTGATATTATTCAGAATCAGCCACGGAATTAAGTGCGAAGGATTTGTGTATGGACGAACAATTCGCAACGGTTTTTTTAGCTCGTGAGCAAACTGTTGGGTAAGCAGTGTTCCGCCTTTTAAGTCTCCGGAGACCACTATTAATGTTCCGTCAGACCCGGCTACATTTTTTCGTGTTCTGGCCGCATAGTCTTCTTCGTGCATTTCTATCAGCGGATATTTTGCAGCGATTTTACCGTCTTCAGCTTTTCGGTTTTTCGGACACCAGCCGCCACACGGGAATGAATAGTTCAGGCAGGCATCTAAAACTGCACGATCAACTCCAGTTTGTCCTCCTGTGATCAACTTTTGGCACGGTATTTGTATTTTAGTTTTCGTCATGAAAACAATTAAACTGAGTACTATTAATTGTATTCAGAAAACAAATTAGAAACAAAATACTTCACAGCAATATGCTGTTTTTTCATAAGTTTGGTTTAGTTAGGTTTAGTTTGAATCCCGGTAGCAGAGGCTCCGGGATTTTTCTTTTATGATTCCTTTTGTTTGTAGTATTCAATTCCTCCCGACTCGGCAAGAAGTTTTACTTTGTCGATAAGATTCTGTTTTTCATCTTCCGATAGTTTTGAGAATGAACGTGCCAGCGCAATTTTTTCGCGCATATATGTTGCATTTTCATTGCCTGCTATTAATACTGAAACAGGTAGCGACCAAACAAAATGCATCGCTTCTTTTATGCTTACATAGTTCGGGATAACCGGGTCGTCGGATGTCCAGTTGGCTTCTTCTTTTTTCGAAAAGAATCTTCCGTCGGCCAACGATTTTATGGATAAGATTCCCATGTTTCGATCCAGCGCCTTTGGCATTACATTTTCGATAAAACTATAATACGATGCATCGAGAAGGTTGACCGGCATTAATACAGTGTCGAAAATATCACTTGCTTCCGTTTGTTCGAGCATTCGCATGTGGGCATACGGATTTTGGTGGCCTGTAAATCCGAGGTATTTTATTTTGCCCTCTTGTTTGGCTTTTAAAAGTACGTCTAAAACACCGTTATTTATTCGATTGTCAACATCACAGGGCGTTGAAATGGCATGAACCTGGTACAGGTCGATTTGATCAACTTTTAATCTTCGTAACGATCCCTCCAGGTGTTCCTGCACTGTTTTTGCATCGCGGCCGGTTGATTTTGTCATCAGAAAAATCAGGTCGCGGAACTTTGGTGTCAGGTATTTTCCGTAACGTTCTTCGCTGGTTCCGCTCGAATAACTTTCTGCCGTATCGAAAAAACGGACACCGCCTTCTAAGGCAGCTTCAATGACTTCCTGTGCATCGCGTTCGGTCGTCCAGCCCACGTGGTAGCCACCGGTGCCAAGCATGGTAACGTGTTCGCCGGTTCTTCCTAATTTTCGTTTTGGCAATACTTCGCCAAGTCGGTCGCGCGTTTCCTGCCCGGAGGCAAAAGAGCCCGAAGCCATGCTAATTCCGGCAGTAGCGCCGGCAAGCGATTTTAAAAAAGATCTTCTGTTGGTCATCGTCATTAAGTTTTATGGTTTTTCTGTTTTAATACTTATTATTTGAAAAAAGGTTCTCTAAAATATATCACAGATAGTCGGCATATTTTGTAAATTTACCTTATAACTTAAAACCAATTAAAATGACTAGTGTTCAGCAGCTTGCAAAAATGATCGATCATTCGATCCTTCATCCCACGATGACCGATTACGATTTGGAACGGGAATGTGCCGTTGCGGCAAGGTATAATGTGGCATCGGTGTGTGTAAAACCTTATGCGGTAAAACAGGCCAGGCAATTGTTAAAAAATACGGAGGTGGCGGTAGGTTGTGTGATTGGTTTTCCGGCCGGAAATTCAGCCATTGAAGTAAAAGCTTTTGAGGCGGAAACAGCCTGTAAAGACGGGGCGGTTGAGATTGACATGGTTATAAATATAGGGAAAGCGTTGCAGGGCGACTGGAAATATATTGAACTTGAAATTGGTACGGTGGTAAAAGTCTGTCATAAAAACGGAGCGATTGTAAAAGTGATTTTCGAAACCGACTACATTGAGAATAAATTAGACATTAAAAAGCTGTGTGAGATATGCACAGAGGTTGGTGCCGATTACGTAAAAACGTCTTCCGGCTTTGGTTTTGTAAAAGGTGCCGATGGGCGATACTCGTACATGGGAGCTACCATTGAAAACCTAAAATTGATGCGCGATAGCAGCGGGCCTAACGTAAAAATAAAAGCCGCCGGAGGTGTGCGTACACTCGATGCTCTGCTGGCTGTGCGTGAAGCCGGTTGCACACGTTGTGGAGCCACGGCAACAGTTGCTATTCTTGAAGAAGCGAAAAAACGATTTGGGGAATAGAAAAAAAGCTTCCGTTTCAGGAAGCTCCTTTTTTATTTTTTCAAAATCTTATACGTGTTATAATCTCCGTTGCTTAATTCTACTTTTAGCAGAAACAGCCCGGTTAAATGGTGTGGCAGATTGAATTCTGCCGTGTTTTCATTGGGCTGCAACTCTTCGATTTTTACGCCCGTGGTGTTATATACCGAAATACGCGAGATTACTTTATCTGCAGTGATCATCAATCTTCCTTCGGTTGGATTTGGGAAAACCTTAACCGAAGTTGATTTTATCAGCTGTGCCGAAACCACCAGCGTTCCGTCGTTTTGTTTAAAACGATAAGCAAATTGCTGGTAATACTGGTTGGCAATATCGGCATCGTGAATAATGAGAGTGTTTTCATCGTTTCGTTCGTTGGCCGAACTACTCCAGTTGTGGCTGCCGGTTATCGTTTGCGGATCAGATTCCGGATTGTTGGCATCAATTAATGCTACTTTATGGTGAAGCTGACCTGCTGCATCGTCGAAAATGTATTTTTTTGCGGGCAGTGAGCTGCTAAGGTTGTTATTCACCAGGTCGGTATTGTCGCTTTCGCGTTCAGTAATAACATTAACGTTAACGCCACGATCGTAGGCATCGATTATAGTATAAGCCAAATCAGAGCGGGTGATCAGCATGGTTTCAATATCCAGATCGTAATCGGCCGTATTAATTGCGTTTATAAGCTGCTGATTGGTGTTGTCCGACGGACTGAAATAGCAGGCAATTAATTTATCGCCTACCTGAATCTGGTGGGGTGTATTATTAATTTTTGCATCACCAAATTTTGCATTTCCGGCATTCGGCTGGTTGCTAGTGCTTCCCCACATTTCTTCAAATTCAAGCTCGTAAACTTTGGCCAGCGACTGGTCCTGAATAAAAATCATATTATTGCTGTCGTAAGTTAACTGGCTTGGAGTGAGGTTTGTAGAGCCCGACCAAACCCAGGCTGCGTTAGCATCTGTGGCGTTTGCATCGAAAATTACAAATTTGTTGTGCATAATGCCACCTTCGGCTATCTCCGGGCGTTCAAGAACCGGAATGTTGTTGTTTAAATCGTAAACACTGTTGTGACTTGTTGATCCGCAGGTGATAAACCGAATTGCAACTCCACGATCGTATGCGGCATTCAGTGCATCCGATATTTTTGAATTGTCGAAATTGTATATACAGAAGTCAATCGATTCGCTGGCCCTGCCAATATAGGCAGCGAGTGTGTCGGCCATAAAATCATCAATATTAGTGGCGACAGTTGGATTGGCGTAGCTTTCGTCAGTTTCGGTGTTGAAATATACTTTTATGGCGCCTGATGAATTTGATTTACTAACAAAAGCACTGATAGCCGAAAAAGCGGTGTCGCCCTCGTTAATCGAAAAAGCCTGCGCGTAAACAATCTCTGAACTTTGTAAGCCCGTAATCTGCGCTCGGTGCGTATATTCATCGGCACTGGTTGTTGATTGGCCGCTGGCATGATTCGTCAATGCTGCGATTTCCATCTCTGATCCGTATCGTATTTCGGAAGTGCCATCGGTGTCGGTGTTCCATTCAATTGTAATCGAGTTGCTTGTAGTTTCAGTTACTTCAAGCGCCGACGTAAGTTGGATGTTGGTGTTAAAAATAAAATCATCGGCATCGCGCGGAAGAAGCTGATAAGTTGTCTTGTATTGTGAGCAAATAGCAAGCAGGTCGAATGTTCCGGTTGGAATGGCATCTCCAACAAGTGGGCTGCCTGAGCTTATCCTTATTTCTCCGGTATTTGTTCCATCTGTAAACGAGTAGTTCGTGTTTCCGCCAAATTCTCCGCCGGCATTTACAAATTCAATATTATTTATCCGGATAAGTTCTGCTTCATATTCTTCGCCAATATCGCTTATGCTGATGATTTGTGGTTCAGGTAATGGCAGTCCTGATGCGTGTATTGAAAAGTTGGTAACAGAGCTAACTTCGAGCAGGTTGTTGTAATCAACAAGTTGGCCGCTTACGGTAATGGAGTCTCCGCGTTGTACTTCCGATAGTTTATTGTCGTAAATGGCAATTCCCCCCGTATTGTCCTGGATGTATCTGATGGAACCGAGTTCGGAGCCGTTGGTTACAATGCCTGAAACCGTAACGCTTGAGCTTGTTGCTTGCTGACGTGCCTCGTAAATACTTGTTTGAGCGAATAATTCAACGCTAAAAAAAAGAAATAGAATAAATGTAGAGATTTTCATCTTTTTTAAAAAAGTTTGTTTTTAAAGGTTTAAGATGCCTGCCTGTCGGCAGAAAGGGAACTCGCATAAGTTTGATTAACTGCTTTTGTGTGTAAATCTTGTTCATGCTCGTTTCGCAACATACTATTTAATTTGCAGGTGAAAATAACTAAATACTGTTGTAATTTACAGGGGAAAAAGAAAATTGTTCAAAAATTAATTTCTCGAGATCATCAGTTTTTTTATTGTTCGTTTATTGTCGGTTGTTAAAATCTGAATCAGATAAATTCCGTTTGGAATATCGTTAACCTGCAGTTGTATTTTTGAAACAGGAACTTTATATTCTTTCAAATAAACTTGCTTCCCTGTAATGTTGGTGAGACGGATTTCGCTGATTTCGTTTAGCGAATAATCAATGGTAACTTTATCGTTTTTGCAGGGATTTGGGTAAATTTTTACTTCGTTTTTTGCTTCTTCTTCATTTTGAAATGAAGAAAATCCGGTGTCTTGAGCAAAAGACGCCGAAGCAACAAATAATGTAAATAAGAAAAGTATAATATATTTCATGGCAGCACTGTTTAATTGTTTCCTTGTGTATTCAGCAAATTGCATGCCTGTATATGCTGTATACAGGAAAAAATTAAAACAGTTGCAAAGCGGCTTCCAAATCTCCCGGTGTATCAATGCCAATAGTGGCCGATGTTGTTTCTGCGGTTTTTATTTTGTAGCCATTTTCAAGCCAGCGCAGTTGTTCCAGCGATTCGGCCAGTTCCAGTTTTCCTTGTTCCAGCTGCGTTATTTTTTGTAACACATCAGCCTTGAAAGCATACATGCCAATGTGGCTCCAGAAAGTATGTTTTTTTACCCAGTTTTTGTTTTCTTCCCCACGAAAATACGGAATAGGAGAGCGGCTAAAATACAAGGCGGAATCGTTTTTGTCGAGCACCACTTTCGGGCGGTTCGGATTAAAAAGTTCTTCTTCCGAATCGATTTTTTTTACCAGTGTGGCAATTTCTGTTTCGCTTTCAAAACACAACTTAATCAATTCAATTTGTTCCGGTTTTACAAAAGGCTCGTCGCCCTGAATATTAACCACAATATCTACGGGGCGGTTTTTAGCAATTTTTAATGCCGCCTCGGCACAACGGTCGGTACCGCTTTGGTGCGTAGGAAGTGTTTTTACCACCTCGCCGCCAAAAGCTTTTACGGCATCAAAAATACGATCGTCGTCGGTGGCAACACAAACATACGGTAGTGCTTTCGAAGCATTTTCATATACCCACTGAATCATCGGTTTGTTCTTTATTTTTGCCAGTGGTTTTCCCGGAAAACGTGATGATTGATAACGGGCTGGTATAATTCCAATGAAGTTCATTTTTCTCTTTTTAAATGCGTTTACAGTCTGTTTTGCGAACAATTTGTCAGAACAATTTATCGACGCATCAAAGATAATAATCGCTTCAGATTTAAGCTGCTTTGTGCAGAAAATATGTTGGAACGGGATTTGCCTGGCACTTCCGGATGGAGAAAACCCTAAAAAAACTTAATTGTGACTGACTTTCTGTCATTGCCATCGAAAAATTGTAAATTTGCAGGTTGTTGACTGAATATAATATGGATATACAAACAATAAAACAAAGATTTGGAATAATAGGAAACACTGCCGGAATAAACCGGGCCATTGAAGTTGCTGTTCAGGTAGCGCCAACCGATTTGTCGGTTTTGGTAACCGGGGAAAGTGGTGTTGGTAAAGAAATATTTCCACAAATAATACATCAGTTTTCGAGCCGGAAACATGGTAAATACATTGCCGTAAACTGCGGAGCTATCCCTGAGGGAACAATCGACTCGGAGTTGTTCGGGCACGAAAAGGGGGCATTTACCGGAGCGCTTGCCGACCGGAAAGGATATTTTCAGGAAGCCGATGGCGGTACCATTTTTTTGGATGAAATTGGCGAGTTGCCTTTATCAACCCAGGTGCGTTTGCTGCGTGTGTTGGAAACCGGCGAGTTTATGAAGGTAGGTTCGTCGCAGGTAATTAAAACCAACGTGCGGGTTATTGCCGCAACCAACGTAAATATTCCGAAAGCAATTGAAGAGGGAAAGTTTCGTGAGGATTTGTATTACCGTTTAAATACGGTGCCGATTTCAATTCCTCCCTTGCGCGAACGCCCCGACGATGTTATTTTGCTGTTCAGGAAATTTGCACGCGATTTTGCCGAAAAATACCGAATGCCACCCGTGCGTTTGGAAGAAGATGCACGAACGGTTTTGGTAAACTTTCGCTGGCCGGGAAATATACGCCAGTTAAAAAATATTACCGAGCAGATTTCGATAATTGAGCAGGAACGCGATATTTCAGCCGAATCATTGCGGCCGTATTTACCGGTAAGCGGAGGAGCCAACTTGCCGGCTTTGCTGGCGCGCGAAGAAGACAATAAGTCGTTTGCCAACGAGCGCGAAATATTGTACAAAGTTCTTTTTGATATGAAGAGCGATATGAACGACCTGAAAAAGCTGGTGCTCGATTTAATGGAAAACCGCGATGCACCAATTTCAGGCGATCAGGCACAGATTATCCGGAATTTGTATAATACCGACGATGGTAATTTTGTGGCAAAAGAACAGGTGCCTAATCCGATACATATTACTTCGGTTGATAAAGATAATATTCAGGATACGGAGGAATTTGTGGAAGAATCGCTTTCTTTGGCCGATAAAGAAATTGAGTTGATTCAGAAAGCGCTGGAGAAACACCGTGGGAAAAGAAAATATGCCGCTCAGGAATTGGGAATTTCGGAACGGACATTATACCGCAAAATTAAAGAATACGATATTAAGGGATAAAAACATGTTGAGAAAACTTTTGTTTGTTGCCGTTGTGGCTGGCCTGGTTGGCATTTTGGCACCATCGTGTAAAATTAATTATACATTTACCGGAGCTAATTTGTCGCCCAATGTAAAAACTTTTACTGTGTATTATTTTCCCAACCGTGCACGTTTAATTAATCCGACCTTAAGCCAGAGTTTTACCGAAGAATTGCGCGAGAAATTAACACGCCAAACATCGTTAAACGAGCTTTCGGAAAGTGGCGACCTTGAATTTGAAGGGCAGATTACTGGGTACGAATTTCGTCCGATGTCGATACAAAAAGCGGATGAGTCGGCACAAACACGACTCACCGTTACAATTAATCTGAAGTACACCAACAATCAGGTGCCAGAAGAAAATTTCGAAAAGTCATTCTCGGCTTACGAAGACTTTGACAGTAACCTTTCAATCAGTTCGGTAGAAGAAGAACTGAGTGCTGAAATAATTAAAAAGCTCACCGAAGATATTTTTAACGCAACCATTGCAAACTGGTAATATGGAAAGCGAGCAGTTTCTGACCTATATAAATACATCGAAATCGCTGAATGGGGAAACGTTGGATGAGGCAAAAAAACTCACTGTCGATTTTCCGTGGTTTTCAGGCGGCTGGCTGTTGTATTTAAAGAATCTGAAGAAGCTGGGGCATGCCGATTATGACGCTGTTTTAAAGAAAGTGGCGGTTATGGTTCCCGACAGAAAAGTGTTGTTTAAATTTTTAAATGATGAATTGCCTAAAAAACACGTGGAGACTTCAATCGAGAACGCCCCGGCAACTTATCGTTTGGAAGGAGATGTTGAATTGCAAGCGGAAAACTCGTTGATCGATAAATTTCTGTCGATCAACAGTGAGCGATTGAGGACTGTAAAGCATAATCAGGATACCAATGGGAACGGAGGCGAGAAATGGATTGTCGATCAGTCGGTAATAGAAGATGAGGAGCTGGTAACCGAAACTTTGGCATCGATTTATTTTCAGCAAAAGAACTTTGATAAAGCTTTGGATGCCTATAAAAAATTAAGTTTGAAATATCCGGAAAAAAGTGTTTACTTTGCAGGCCGTATTGAAGAAATAGAATTGTTAAAGAATAATAATTAAAAAAGATGTATACTTTAATCACCGTTTTACTATTTATCGTTTGTATCCTTTTGGTACTGATTGTACTGGTGCAAAACTCAAAAGGAGGAGGCTTGGCAAGTAACTTCCAGTCTTCAGGACAGGTTATGGGCGTGCGAAAAACAACCGATTTCCTTGAAAAAGGAACATGGTTTTTGGCAGGAGCTTTATTATTCCTTTCTGTTGTAGGAGCGGGTTTTATTCCTCGCGAGCAATCAGAAGCCGACCAAAGTCGTGTGCAGGAACAAATTGAAACAGCTGTTGATCCTACTCAGGTTCCAACATTCCCGACAACTCCTCCGGCTGCAACTGAAGAAACTCCGGCTGCCGACGATGAAGGTGGTGAAAATTAGGATTCAAGACAAAATGATATATAAAAGCCGTTCGATTTCGAGCGGCTTTTTTTCTGGATAAAATTTTAATGTTGTCATTCAGGGAAGTTCGGGGTGGTTGTTCTTCCCGTAATATCATCAATTATCAGGATGATGTATTTCTCTTTCTGAAAATAGAAATGCCGGGTTGAAAACTGCAGGTCTTTCATTTCACGTTCACCATGCTTGTTAAAAAACGGGCGCCTGATATGTTGTTTATACACAGCAGTATTGTTCAGGTACGAATCGAACGCGGCCAGCCGTAACTCGCAGGTGCAACATTTACTGGTTTTTCCACAATCTTTTGCTTCTTCAATTTGGTAGGCACATCCAATTGCTTCGCCACATAGCATGTATAAAAGATCCTCGTTGGTTTTGTTCGAGAAGATTGTTTTTAGTGCGTTATTAAAAGCCTGCAGTCGCATGTCTTTGTCGAGCAGTAACACACAGCTGGTAATATTGTCCAAAACCAGATTCATAAACTCCCCCGATTCGGCTAGCATGTCGAAACTGTGATTGGCCATTGTTTTTTTTGATTGCATAGCAATTTTGTTTGGTGTATTGCTTAAAAGTACAAAAAAGCATATTGAAAATCAATGTGTAAGGATTTTTTTTGAGTACACGCTGCGTGTTGTGTGCGGAGTGCTTTAAAGTGAGAATAGCCGGGTATTTCTAAAACTGTTATGTTGAATGCTCAGCTAATCCCCGGTTATGATCATTCATGTTGTTGCAATCTCTATAAAGTAAATCGTGGTGAATGGTATTCGCTTTCAATAATTAGCGGAATAGCAAATTGCGCGTCAGATGAAAGATTAAAGTTGGCCAGGCCCTTAATTTCAATCGAAATAAGATAGCGTGGATTTTCGTTCAAACGGTTAGTTAACGGAGCCAGAACATCATCCAGAACCAACGAATGTGAATCGCCGCTTAAAAAATTACCTTCCTGCAATAAATCTACCGCGTGGATTTGCTGGTAGTATTCGTCGCCTTGAGTTTTGAACGAGATGGCAAGCCGGAGTTCTTTAATTGTTTCATTGTTTTGCAGGGTTTCAAATGAAAGGATAGAACCCGCTCCCGGATGGATCTGAACAACATCGCCCGGACATTTTTTGAGCTCATCGCTGTAACCCAGACAGAAAATTCCAATGCCATCAAAATGATAAGTTTCCGGTGATTCGCTGAAATTGGCTAAATACGATTTTGTTGGAATATCAACGATTAATTTGGTTTCGGTAGTGTAATCTGTGTCTGCTTCGTCGCAGGCAAACAGAGGCAGTAAGAGTACCCCCAATAAAATTAAATTTTTGAGTTTCATGGCTTTCTGTTTTTAATGTTACAAAACCACGGTACTTTGGCTCTGTTTTCCGACTATATTAAGTACGAATAAAGCGGGTTATTAGTTGCGAAAAGAAGAATAAAAGGACAAAAAGGTATTGAATAGAATTTGGTGCAGTAGATTATTACTGTTGCTGTCACCATGGCAGGAAATCTGACATGGCTGTAATGGTCAGATATACAGGTACTAGTCGGGTGTGTTGGAGGTGTTTTTGCAGTTGTTCGTGTTATTTTGTCTTTAATTTGGAGGGCTTGAATGCTTTTTGCCGATTGGCACAAAATATGATACGGAAAGTGCGTTAAAACGAAAAAAATATTTAATCATAAAAACTAAAACAAAATGGCAGATTTAAAAGGTAAAATTCTTGCTGGCAAGATCCTGGTTCAACCGCAGGAAGCAGAAGAAAAAACAGTGAGTGGAATCATTATTCCTGATTCAGCAAAAGAAAAACCACAAGTTGGTACAATTGTATTGGTGGGTGCCGATAAAAAAGATGAACCAATGGAATTAAAAGTTGGTGATATTGTTTTTTACGGTAAATACTCAGGTACTGAGTTGAACATTGATGGAGTAGATTATTTATTGATGTCGCAATCTGACGTTTTATACATTAACTAATTTCAACAAGTAAAAATCAGAAAAGATGGCTAAAGAAATTAAATTCGATATTGAAGCACGCGATTTGCTTAAAAGTGGTGTTGATCAGCTGGCTAATGCAGTAAAAGTTACTTTAGGACCAAAAGGTCGTAACGTAGTAATCGAGAAAAAATTTGGTGCACCACAAATTACTAAAGACGGTGTAACTGTTGCAAAAGAAATTGAGTTAAGCGATGCCTACGAAAATATGGGTGCGCAAATGGTAAAAGAAGTAGCCTCGAAAACCGGCGACGACGCTGGTGACGGAACTACAACTGCAACTGTTTTGGCACAATCGATCGTTAATGTTGGTTTGAAAAACGTTACTGCAGGTGCAAATCCAATGGACCTGAAACGTGGTATCGACAAAGCTGTTGAAGCTGTTGTTGCAAGCATTAAAGAGCAAGCTCAGACAATTGGCGACGACTACGCAAAAATCGAATCGGTTGCTAAAATCTCTGCCAACAACGATGCAGTTATCGGCTCGTTGATTGCTGAAGCAATGAAAAAAGTACACAAAGAAGGTGTTATCACCATCGAAGAAGCAAAAGGTACTGATACTTACGTTGACGTAGTTGAAGGTATGCAGTTCGACCGTGGTTACCTTTCTCCATATTTTGTAACCGATGCAGAAAAAATGGTTGCAGAACTGGATAATCCTTTCATCTTGATCCACGACAAAAAGATCAGCACAATGAAAGATCTTCTTCCTGTTTTGGAAGCTACAGCTCAAACAGGTCGTCCGTTAATGATCATTTCTGAAGATGTTGATGGCGAAGCATTGGCAACTTTGGTTGTTAACCGTTTGCGTGGTTCGTTAAAAGTATGTGCTGTTAAAGCTCCTGGTTTTGGCGATCGCAGAAAAGAAATGTTGGAAGACATTGCAATCCTGACTGGTGGTACTGTAATTACCGAAGAAAAAGGTATGAAACTGGAGCAGGCTACAATTGATATGTTGGGTCAGTGCGAAAAAATTACTGTTGACAAAGAAAATACAACAGTAGTTAACGGTGCCGGTGCACAAGAAGCTATTGCTGCTCGTGTTAACCAGATTAAAACGCAGATGGAAACTACAACTTCTGATTACGACAAAGAAAAACTGCAAGAGCGTTTGGCAAAATTAGCCGGTGGTGTTGCTGTTATCTATGTTGGTGCTGCTTCAGAGGTGGAAATGAAAGAGAAAAAAGACCGCGTTGACGATGCATTGCACGCAACCCGCGCTGCTGTTGAAGAAGGAATTGTTCCTGGTGGTGGTGTTGCTTTGGTTCGCGCTATTGCTGCATTGGAAGACCTGAAAGGCGAAAACGAAGACGAAACAACAGGTGTTGAAATCGTTAAACGTGCCATTGAAGAGCCATTACGTCAGATTGTAGCTAACGCTGGTAAAGAAGGTGCTGTTGTTGTTCAAAACGTAAAAGACGGCGAAGGCGACTATGGTTACAATGCCCGCACTGATGAGTATCAGAAACTATACGAAGCAGGTGTTATCGACCCTGCAAAAGTAACTCGTGTTGCGCTTGAAAACGCTGCTTCAATTGCCGGTATGTTCTTAACTACTGAAACAGTAATTGTTGAAGTTAAAGAAGATGCTCCAGTAATGCCAATGGGTGGTCCAGGTATGGGCGGCATGGGCGGCATGATGTAAAAATCAGCTCACAAAAATACAGAAAGCTCTTCCCGTTTGGGAGGGGCTTTTTTTATACCCGTTTTTTTGATTTTATTTCTCAAAAATGAACGCGCCTGGTTATGCGTTGTGTTTGCCGGCTTAAACTGAGCGTTGTATTTTGATACTTTGATAGAAAAAGCAGTTATTAAATTACAGGCGCTAAAGTTTCTTAAATACAATAGTTAGAATTTTAAACTTTGGAGATGTAAAAACTTACAATTGCCTGTTTTTGAGGTGTTTCAGGGAATGATGTCAGGAATACTGATTTCCGTCACACAGTGTTTTTTAACATCTTTTTGCAGGAGTCTAAAGTGTTGTTTATCAGTGATAAAAGGATTTTGCAAATCTTCCGAAAAGCTTGTTATTTGTTTTTTTACTTCTCTACCTTTGCCAAACAATCAAATTTTGATTGCACAAGCTCATAAATAAGTATGATTTTTAATGGGGCAGCCGCACGTTGGTTGTCATCTAATTTTTAACCTTATGAAAACAAAAATAAACGAATTCATTGCGAATTTGGAACACAGAACTCCGGGCGAAAATGAATTTCACCAGGCAGTAGAAGAAGTTATTGGTTCAGTTTGGGATTTTTATGAAAAGAATCCACGTTACCAGCGTGCCAAAATTTTGGAGCGAATGGTTGAACCGGAACGCGTAATCATGTTCAGGGTGCCTTGGGTCGACGACCGGGGCGAAGTGCAAATAAATCGTGGTTATCGCGTAGAGTTTAACTCGGCATTGGGCCCGTATAAAGGAGGTTTGCGGTTTCATGCCAGCGTAACCCTCAGTATTTTAAAGTTTTTGGGATTTGAACAAACATTTAAAAATAGCCTTACCACTTTGCCAATGGGCGGCGGAAAAGGCGGGTCGGATTTTAGTCCGAAAGGAAAGAGCGATGGCGAAATTATGCGGTTTTGCCAGAGTTTTATGACGGAATTGTATCGCCACATCGGGCCAAATACCGATGTTCCGGCCGGTGATATCGGAGTGGGTGGACGTGAGATTGGCTATTTATTCGGACAATATAAGCGGTTAAAAAATGAATTCACCGGCGTATTAACCGGAAAAGGTTTGGCTTGGGGTGGAAGTTTGATTCGGCCTGAAGCTACCGGTTTTGGCGCCGTGTATTTTGCGCAACATATGCTGCACCGAATTGGAAAAGACATTGAAGGACAAACAATCGCAGTGTCGGGATTCGGAAACGTTGCCTGGGGAGCTATCTCAAAAATTAATGAGCTGGGTGGAAAAGTTGTTACCATCTCAGGACCAGATGGATACATTTACGATAAAAATGGAATTTCAGGCGATAAAGTCGACTACCTGCTTGAATTGCGCGCCACAAATAATGATATTGTTTCGCCGTATGCCGAAGAATTCGATGCCGAGTTTGTTGCCGGTAAACGCCCGTGGGAAGTGCCGGTTGATATGGCAATGCCTTGTGCCACCGAAAACGAACTAGGTCTGGAAGATGCAAAAGAGTTGGCTAAAAATGGTTGTAAACTATTGGCCGAAACATCGAATATGGGATGTGCCGCTGAAGCTGTCGACTATTTAAGTCAGGCAATGGATTATGCTCCGGGCAAAGCAGTAAATGCCGGTGGTGTTGCTGTTTCCGGATTGGAGATGTCGCAAAACAGTATGCGTATCAACTGGGCACGCGAAGAAGTGGATGAGCGTTTAAAGGGAATTATGAAAGCGATTCACGAAACGTGCGTGAGCTATGGCTCAAAAGGAAATAAAGTTGATTATGTAAAAGGTGCCAATGTTGGCGGTTTTGTTAAAGTTGCCGAAGCCATGTTGGCGCAGGGTGTTGTGTAGCCTCGTTAAGAAATACTTAATATTGGAAATACAAAAACATCCGCTCGGATTTCGGGCGGATGTTTTATTTTGCCTTTAATTCAGCGATGCGACCATCCCGAAAAGTGAAAATTTAATTTTTAGGTAAAGTTGAAAAGAGGGTAAGGAACAAACACTTTTTTACTTTTGTCGGCCACTCAGGTTTAATTATCTGATTTTACAGACGATTAATTGTGATAATTAAGGATAGATAGAAAAACAAGCAATAGTTAGCTTAAGGTAAAAGTACCTAGATGTTAATAGATACACATTCGCATATATACTCAGAAGATTTTATTCACGATCGGGACGAAGCATTAAAGCGGGCTGATGAGAGTGGAGTTAAAAAGATTATTTTGCCGAACATTGATTCCGGCTCGATAAAACATATGCTTGATCTGGCAGGGGCATACCCAAATTTGTGTTTTCCGCTTATTGGTTTGCACCCCACTTCAGTAGAAGAAGACTACGAAGAAGAGTTGGAAGCCATTGAATATTGGTTGCAACGGCGTAAATTCTATGGTATTGGCGAGATTGGTATCGATCTGTACTGGGAAAGCAAATACGAACAGGAGCAAAAAGAGGCTTTTCGCTATCAGATACGTTTGGCAAAAAAGTTAAACCTGCCCATTGTTGTGCATGTGCGCAAGTCGTTCGACCCAACCTACGAAATTATAAAGGAAGAGCAAGACGGAACACTCCGTGGTGTTTTTCATTGTTTTAGCGGAACGGTGGAGGAAGCACAAAAAATTACAGAACTGGGATTTTTGCTCGGAATTGGCGGAGTAGTTACCTTTAAAAACAGCGATCTCGACGAAGTAATTAAAGAAATCGATCCGCATCACCTTGTTCTCGAAACCGATTCGCCTTACCTGGCCCCGGTTCCTAAAAGAGGTAAACGCAACGAGAGTTCCTATCTTATTCATGTTGCGCAAAAAGTTGCCGATGTTTACCGTTTGCCACTTACCCGCATTGCAGAAATAACCACCACCAATGCCCGTAATTTATTCGGAATTTGATAACTTGCAGGCCTAATTAAAAACTGCATGACCACACGAGCTGCCAAAAAAACTTCTATATTAATAATATATACCGGAGGTACCATTGGTATGGTTCAGGATCCCAAAAATGGTGCCTTGAAACCAGTAAAGTTTGATAAAATTCAGGAGGTAGTTCCTGAGTTGAAGAAATTTGATTTCATAATAAAGACCATTACTTTTAATCCGGCTCTCGATTCTTCAAACATGAATCCGATTACGTGGATTAAAATTGCCAAAACTATTGAGCGGCATTATAATGCCTACGATGGTTTTGTTATTTTGCACGGAACCGACACGATGGCTTATACTGCTTCGGCTTTAAGTTATATGTTCGAAAACCTCGATAAACCTATTATTCTTACCGGATCGCAATTGCCTATCGGGATGATTCGAACCGATGGAAAAGAAAACCTGATAACGGCCGTTGAAATTGCTGCGGCAAAAATTCAGGGACTCAGTATTGTTCCAGAGGTTTGTATTTATTTCGATTTTAAATTGTACCGGGGAAACCGTACCTTAAAACGCGATGCCGAATTGTTTAGCGCATTTCGTTCGGTAAATTATCCGGAGCTGGCAGTGGCCGGAATCGACATCAAGTTTAGTACCGAGTTTATTTATTACCCCGAAAACAAAGGCATATTAAAAGTAAATACCGATTTTGATGACAATGTGGTTATCCTGAAAATATTTCCCGGGATTAACCAGAACGTTTTTAACTCGGTGCTGAATACTCCCGGATTAAAAGGTGTTGTACTCGAGACGTTTGGGTCAGGCAATGTGCCTACATCGCGCTGGTTGATTAATGCCATTAAGCGAACCATTAAACGAGGTATAGTGGTTTTAAATGTTACGCAGTGCCAGGGAGGTAAGGTAGTCATGGGGCAGTATCAAACCAGTGTTGAGTTACTGAATGCAGGAGTCGTTTCTGCAAAAGATATGACCACCGAAGCGGCAATTACAAAGTTGATGTTTTTGCTCGGGCAAAGCCTTAAACCGGACGAAATCAAAATGTACCTCAATAAAAGTCTGCGCGGGGAAATTAGTGAATAGCAAAGTTTTTTTTTCACAATTTTTTATTAATTTGCAGCCCTCATTTTTGGGAGGCCGCGCTAACGAATACTGGAGAGGTGCAGGAGTGGCTGAACTGGCACGCCTGGAAAGCGTGTGTACCCCGAAAGGGTACCGAGGGTTCGAATCCCTCTCTCTCCGCAAAAAATGGGACGTTCATTAAAAATAGAAACAAGCTTTTTAATAGAGGCATGTTTTTTGTGGAAATGGATTAATATTTTAAAAATCAATACAAAAACAAATTCAAAGAGATTATTAATTAAAAATTCAAATCAATTATGAAAAGACTATTCGCGTTAATAGCCGTATTTGGGATGCTGTTTTTTATGGCATCGAATGTAGCGCTTGCTCAGGAGGAAGAAGCAGCTGCTACTGAACAAGTAGAGCAAACATCTGCTGCAATAGCTGAAGAAGATGCTGCAGCCGCTGCAGAAGAAGGAAAATCACTTCACAGCCAGATGAAACAAAAATTTATTGAAGGTGACCCTGCTTTTATGAGCTTCGTATTGGTAGCCCTCATTTTAGGTCTTGCCTTTGCAATTGAAAGAGTTCTTTACCTTAACCTTGCAACCAGCAACACTAAAAAATTGTTGGCTAGTGTTGAAGAAGCATTAGAAAGTGGTGGTGTAGAGGCTGCAAAAGAAGTATGTCGTACTACTCGCGGACCAGTTGCCAGTATCTTCTACCAGGGCCTTGATCGTTTCGATCACGGTATCGATGTAGTTGAAAAAACAGTTATTTCTTACGGTGGTGTTCAAGCCGGTCTTTTGGAAAAAGGATTAAGCTGGATCGCACTTTTCATCGCTTTGGCTCCTATGTTAGGTTTCATGGGTACAGTAATCGGTATGATTGGCGCTTTCGATGCTATTGAGGTAGCAGGTGACATTAGTCCTTCTCTTGTGGCTGGTGGTATTAAAGTAGCTTTGATTACAACTGTATCAGGTCTTGTGGTTGCAATGATTCTACAGGTTTTCTACAACTACTGTGTAGCTAAAATCGATAGCATCATTAACAGCATGGAAGATGCTTCTATCTCGTTGTTAGACTTGTTGGTAAAACATAACATGAAAAAATAAGGAGTAGAGAAATGGGTAAAACAGCAAAAATAGTAACTATTATACTATGGGCTCTTATCATTGTTTCTACCATTCTTCTTGTTTCGTTATTTGTAAACATTAGTGATGTAGATACTGACCCCACCATGGGGCGTTGGATTAATTCCAACTTGATATGGAGCTACATACTTGTAGCTATTGGTGCCGGTGTTGCAGTTCTTTCAGGACTGTTCCACATGTTCACCGACAAAAGAGCTGCAAAGTCAGGGCTTATTGCCCTGGGATTTATGGCAGTAGTGTTTCTTGTAGCCTACCTATTGGCTTCTCCTGAAATTCCACAATTTATAGGAGTTGATAAATTTTTGGCAGACGGAACCTTAAATGAGAGAGTAGCAAAATTAACAGACACCGGGCTGTATGCAACCTATATCCTTATAGGATTGGCGATTTTGTCGGTTGCATCATCAGCAGTAATGCGTTTGTTTAGATAAGTTTAATTGTGGTAATAAAAACAGGAAAAAATTATGGCTAAGAAAGTACCTGAAATTCCGGGCTCATCGTTGGCAGATATTGCATTTATGTTGCTTATCTTTTTCCTGGTAACAACCACGATGGACGTTGACAGCGGTCTTCGAAGAAAACTTCCGCAATGGGTCGATCCTTCAGAATTAAAGGATCAGAATAACGAAATCAATGAAAGAAACATTTTCGTTGTGCTTGTTAACAAAAATAACGACCTGTTGGTAGAAGGTGATTACGAACAAATTGAGAACCTGCGTGAAAGGGCAAAAGAATTTATGGCGAACCCATATAATGCTGAAAATTTGCCTGAGAAAGAACCAATGGAGGTACCATACTTCGGACAAGTTATGGTATCAAAAGGGGTGATTTCGTTACGAAACGACCTGGATACTCAATACGGAACCTATCTCGCTGTTCAAAACGAACTGGTTGCTGCCATTAATGAATTAAGAGACGAGTTGGCTAAACAACAGTTTGGTAAAGCATACGAAGATCTTGACGATGACAAACAAGATGCCATTAGAAAGATTTATCCGCAGAAAATTTCTGAAGCTGAACCAAAAGGTAAAAATATTTAAGAATAGATTATGAGCAAATTTAGAAAAGATGATGGAAAGGGAACTCCCGAGATATCAACAGCTTCATTGCCTGACATTGTGTTCATGCTTCTGTTCTTCTTTATGGTTAGTACAACAATGCGTGAGGTAACACTAAAGGTAAAAATGCGTATTCCGGAAGCTACTGAATTGAGCAAACTGGAAAAGAAATCTTTAGTAAGTTACATTTATATTGGTGAACCTCTGCCTATGTATCAAAAAACATTTGGTAAGGCACCACGTATTCAGTTGAACGATCAATTCGCAACAGTTGATGAAGTACAAGATTTCATTATTGCTGAACGCGAAGCCAGAGATGAGGCTGAACAACCATTTATGGTTACGTCGTTGAAAATTGATGAGAATACAAGAATGAGTATTGTAGGAGATGTGAAGCAGGAGCTGCGTAAATCGGCTGCACTGAACATTAACTACTCGTCAAGAAAAAAGGCTGAAAGATAATTCATTGAATTAGATACAAAAAAAGGGAAGCAAACGCTTCCCTTTTTTGTTGCTTATTTGTTTGATTAAAAGAGGGGAATATCATATCCTCTGGCATATCGTTTTTCAAACAACAATTTTCATTACAAGACAGTAATAAAATGATCACCTGTGATGCTTTTAAAGATTACAAGTGATTAAATCAAAAAGTACAAGTGATTAATTTTCATTTGTCAAAAAACCTACATTCAAAACGGATAACAGGTAACTTCCGGTGGAAGCATCGCTCACTCCAAATGTTTTGCACTTAATTGGGGTTTTGTTGCCCTTTAAGAAAAGTGATAATACCGGCTGCAGATGCTACAACAAAAGAATACTCGGCAATGATACCAATATAGAAAAACAGTGATTCTTCACGGTCTGTTCCAGCCGAGTTTACATGGTGTATTACTAAACCGGCAACGGCAACCGGAAGCGAAATTACTGCGACAGTAAGAAGTCCTTTTAATCGTTTCTGGAGTTTTTCTGCAAGCGTGGCTTCAATTTTATCTGAGAAAAATGACGGCTTTCTCCGAATGGTTATCCCTAAGTAGATCCAGAAGGCCAGCGAAAGAATTATTCCCCATGGAAAGGCAAAAAGAATCATCATAACTACGCCGATACCAACCACAATTCCATACAATAACATTTTGTCGGGCGAAGTGTTAACGGCCACATTTTTATGCTTTAACGAAGCAGATATAAAAGTGAGTACGGCGGCAGTTAGATCGCAAAAAATACTGGTGAAAAGTAAAAAGGAAATGTAAAAGGCATCGGTATTGTTGAGGTAGGCAAAAGCGCCATCGGTATCAATTAAACCCAGAATAAGCAGAAAAACCCCAATTACAATGTAGCTTCCAATCCGAATGTTGTGGTTTTTTCTGAGCTTTTTTATAATGCGCAGATAGGCTGAAAGTAGTACCAAACGAAGACCAATTGCCAGTGATAATCCTATTAAAGCTCCGGAATTGTTCTCGTTAGGTAGTGTTTTTGTATAAGCTGCCGGGGTAACAATAAGTAAAAACAGGATAGACACCAATAATATTCCAACAGCAATAACTAAAAGCCTGGTATGTGCCTGCATTGTTTTCATAATACTCTGTTTATTCCTTTTTTCTTCGCAATATCTATTTCTCTATTACAACTTTTTTTACATAAAACATTTATAAAAGGTTACGGGATCCACAATGATGAAACACATTTATCGTCTCCTTCTCCGACGATCATCCTTAGTGAAATTCCAGGTTAACTTTGCGCCTGCCATTTTGGGCGTACCTGGCACAAAGGTTGGCACGCCAAACAGGCTCCCGGTATTTCCGGCGCTGGTAATGTATTTTTCATCGAGCACATTATTTGCCCAAATGGTGAGCCGTATGTTTGGATCGGCCAATTCCAGTCCGCCGTTAATATTCAGCAAACCATAGCCGTCTTGCTCCAGTCCGGGAGTGTTGGCATCCTCAAAATAAATATGCGATTTATACGAATAGCTTGGCCTTACAAACAGCTTAATATTGGAAGTAATGTTAACACGGGCATTCAGTCCTATGGCAAAACTGTGTTCCGGTGCCAGGCTAAAAACATGGCCCGAATATAGTTGTGCAGCTCCGTCAACATCAGTGGAGTCGAACCCGGTTTTTAACCATGCGTAATTGGCAAAAAGATCCAATTGTTCGATTATGGCTACTTGTAAATTGGCTTCAGCGCCATACGATGTCGCCTGTCCGCCGTCTTTAAACAGTAGGTTGTATTCGCCCGTTTCGTTATTGGCCACCCAGGCACGGGTTTGAAAATCTTTGTAAAGCGAGTAGAAACCAGTTAGGTCAACAAACACACGGTTGTAAAATGCTCCTTTAAAGCCCAGCTCAAAATTATCGAGGATCTCGGGCTCCAGCACTTCCTCTTCGCCTGTTGAGGTAAATTGTAACACCGCCGGTCGGCGTCCGCGCGAGTAGTTGGCATAAACATTTCCGTATTCATTAAAACGGTATTTTAAGCCACCGCGCCAGGTAAACGAAAGCGTATTTTTCCTGATCTCTTTCGCATCGTATGGCAAAAAGAAAACGTTGGGATAGTTTCCGGTGAATGTTCCCAAAACTGACGGCGAACCACTTACAAAAGATGATTCACTGTTTAGTTTATAGGGATCGTAAACCATCCGAACACCGGCCGAAACAAAAAACTTCCGGGCAATCTGGTAGTTCAGGTCCATAAACCCTTCCACTGCCATATTCGTGGCTTTACTGTACATTTCTTCCTCGTGCGTTGTTGGAAGAGGAATATAAAACGTAGTATCCAGCTGTGCATCGTAGTTCGGAATGGCAGGAATTGAAACTGGCTGACCGCTGGCATCCACAAGTGGCATCGGCGGTTGCGATAGCATAAGGTTGGCTAAATGCTGCTCGTTGGGCGAGAACCAGTAAGTCTGATCAGCTTTCTCTCGCCAGAAACTACCTCCCAGCGAACCGTTTAGCCGGCTGTTCTGCGAGAAATTTCCTCGAATTTCCTGGTAAAACTGTGATGCTCCGGCATACTCTGCCATATCGATGGCTGCCGATGCAGTGCCATCGCCATCCCATCGCGATGAGGCATCGGTTTTACGATACGAAGTGATACTGGTCCAGTAAGTATGTTCGGTCATGTACAGACGATAATTCAGTGTGGCGTCAAAAATTTCTTTTCCCGTTCCCAGATTTTTGCCTTGCTCGTGCGAGGCAACACCGCTAAAAATTCCAATGTCGCCATTGGTGTTTGGCACACCGCCGGGCATAAACGCAATTCCCGGAGTATCGTCTTTTTGGTAATTCACCACTACATCAAAACGGTGGTTCCACTGTGGCTTGAAACGCAATGAAAAGCGTCCGGCAAGTGTTTCTTTACCCATCAGGTCGCCGCCAAAGGTATTTTCCACATAGCCATCGTACGAATTGTAAATTCCGGCTGCCCGCATCATCAGTTTGTTCCCGATAATTGGAACGTTGATTATTCCCCGGTATTCCTGATGGCCATAATTACCCACCCCGGCTGTAACGCTGCCATAATAGTTGTTTTCCGGCATTTTGCTAACATAGTGAACTGCTCCGGCCTGTGCGCCTCTTCCGAAAAGTGTGTTTTGTGGTCCCTTCAGTACTTCCACCCGGTTCATGTCGTACAGCTCAAGCGAAGCCGAATTGGCGCGGTTTATCGGTACATTATTAAAGAATACTGAAACACGTGGCTGAGCACTGGGGCTGACTTCATCGCTACTTAAACCACGAATGGCAAAAGTGGGACGGTTGGCACCCTGTTCGCGGGCGTATAATCCCGGAACAAATTCTGCAAGGGTACTCAGTTCGGTGATGTTGGCCTCGTTCATTCGGTGATCGCTCACCGATGAAACAGCCGTTGGAACATCGAGTAACTGTTGTTCGCGTTTTTGTGCGCTCACCAATATGGGTTCCAAATGGATGTCGTCGGTAGGCAGCATAACATTCTTCTCATTCCTGCCTTCCCTCAGAATAATATCAGCTGTATGGGTTTTATATCCGATAAACGAAACACGAATACGTGCCCTTCCGGGTTCCAGGTTCGTTATAAAATACTCGCCGTCTTCGTTGGTATTTACTCCTTTCGATGTACCGTCGATTGTAACGGTTGCTCCTGGTAGCAGATTGTAATCGCTATCATATACTGAACCACGTATGTAAACGGTAGGCATTTCGCGCGAAACAGCTTCAATATTTCGGTACTTGCGTTTTACCTTGTCGCGTTTTTTACTTTGGCCAAACGAGGTTAAAACTATAAATACCAGGAGAATTATACTGAGAAGAGTCTTCATGTTTCTTTCGTTCTGAGTTTGTTTGAATAAATAACGGAAAATCGGGAGAAATAATATATGGCTGTTATGGAGAATTAACCTTGCACTACAAATAAAGGATTAATGTTTTGTGCTATAAACCGGCAGGTGTAACCAAATGGCCAGTTCGTCCATGCATCGTTGTGCTTCATCGTTTGTTTTACATGTTTTAGCGGCAAGGGCAGGTCGTTTCTTTTTATTTACAAAATACACTCTGAATTCTTTCCTGCCTGAAGTTGAATTGCGGTTCGAGCGGCTGTACAAACTATATACTTTATTCATTGATACCAGGGTTAACCCGATAAACTTATTAATCGGTTCCCATTTGCCGGTTTTTATAATGCCAAACCACATATTAAAACTACGGAATAGTTGTTTTTCGGTGTCGATATCAACGCCGGAATAAGAGCTCAAAAGAAACCAGCCTAAAACACTGTGGATACTGAAAATAATCCAGGCTTGCTCGAACAGGGATATCGCTCCTACAAACACAAAATAGAAACCAATAAAGCGATACGGGCCTTCAAGTGTTCTTGAAATTTTGTTGGAAACGAGCATGGTTTAAAGGTAATGAAAATCTTTATAATGTGATTTTCTGATTTACCCTTTACTCCAGAATCAGCTTACGTTTTTGAATGTAAAAATGCCATAAAATATAAGTTGCCACCGAGCGGTTGGGCGAAAAACGTTGCATGTAATCAATAATTTCTTCTTTTGTGGCTTCGGGAGCTACAAGCTTTAATTCGTAAACTGCTTTAATGGTTGCCAGATCGCTGGGAGGAAAAATATCAGAAAAATGAAGGCTCATTAAAACATACATGTCAACAGTCCAGTTACCGATGCCTTTTAGTTGTATCAGAATTTTTCGAATGGAGGCTTCGTCCATTTCGTTTAATTCAGCAAGATTGAGTTGGCCGCTAACTATTTCGTTGGCAAGTATTCGACTGTATTGTATTTTCTGACGGCTAAAATGGCAGGCACGCAACTCTTCATCCGATAGTTTTAATAAGTTTTCAGGAGTAACTTCCTTTATTTTCTCAGCCAGTTTATTGTAAGCTGCTTTTGCCGATGCCAACGAAACCTGTTGTTCTAAAATGGTTAGAATCAGTGTGGCAAAATCGGGCTTGCGGTACCATAGCGGAGGGTAGTCGTATTCTCGGATAACGGCCTCCAGTTTGGGCTCTACGCCAGTACGCCAGTCGCAAAGTTCTTTAAAATGGCTTTCGTTTTTTATGTTGGTCATCCTAAAAAATACTTACCACAAACAACCGTTTTTAGCCGAATATGTTCAACTCATACCCATTGAATAAATGAAATCTTCTCTCGTAAATTGTTTACTCTCTTTTGAGCGAAAAACGCTAGCTGACTATTTGGGAGTAGTAAATTTTCTCTTGAGGCAAGAGGGATGCAAAGACGCAAATCGTCAGTAAATAGTAAAAATTTAACCGATAAAGAAGTAAAGTATATTGCGCTTATATTTTTAGTAATGCCGAAATAACGAAGTTCGTTCCCGAAGACACCACCCCTGAAGAATAAGGGCGATAACGTTTGTTAAAAATGTTCTCTAGTCCGCCACTTAGTGTCAGTTTGGAATTAATCTGGTAGTTCGACTTTATATTGGCCGTCCACCACGATGGCGAATACGGATTACCATTTTCATCGGGAACATACAAATGTGGTTTGTCTTGCTCGTCGGGTGCCAGGTCTTCGAAATTTAGCTTGCCATTATAGTTAAAGTATAAATCGAGGTACAATTTTGGCCCTTCGAAAATAAAGTGCGACGAACCAAATACCGGCGGCACATGCCGGATGGGGAAACCTTCCGAATCTTCTCCTTTTGTAATGGTAATATCGTGGCGGGTGCGCCACTGGTTATTAAAAAGGTAATCTACATTTAGGGTTGTTCCGTATATTGTGGCCGATTCGGCATTCACCAATGCTTCCACGCGGCTCATTTCGCCATCGTATAAAATCGAGTCCTGTCCCAGTCCGTCGAAAGCTCGTCGAACCATTGCATCCTTCAGCCAGGTGTAAAAACCGGTGAGTTCAACCTTCACTTTATTTTGGTACGAACGGATAAGGCTTAACTCCATGTTGCGGGCATATTCCGGCTTCAAGCCGGGATTGGGAACCACAACTGTGCCGGGTTCCGAATCGAAAACCTTGGCAACATCATCAATGTTGGGCGAGCGAAAACCGGTGGAGCCATGTATATTGATCTGCCAGTCGGTAGCGGGATGCCAAACAATTCCAAGGTTGCCGTTAAATGCCGAGTTGTTCATGTTGAAACCATCAAACGGGAACTGGTAATAATCGGTATCGAATTCGCCTTCCAAATGCGTGTAGGTAAAACGCGATCCCATTTGAAAAATAATTTTCGGGCTAATGGAATATTTAAAGGAGTAATAAGCTGCCAGGCTCGAATACTTTGAATTGTTGGGATAACGCGGAGCAATGGTTTGCTGCTCTCCGGAAAGCAGGTTTTCAGAAAATCCGGTTGAACCTACCGTATTAAAATAGCCTTCCAAACCATAAAACAGATCACTTTTACTATCTATGTTTTTCCCAAAATCGATGTTAGCCGAATACACGTTTACATTTTCAGTACGGTGGCGCAGCACATCGTTATTTCGTTTGCGGTCGTGGCGGCTTTCGGTGTAGTCCTGGTATCCCAACAATAAGTTGGCTTTATCAAAAAGCAGCATTTCTTTTTCCAGTTGCAGTCGGCCTGATAAAAGTGTCCACTTTTGCGGACCGTAATACCACCGGGCGTATTTTAATTCGTTGCCACTATACTCAATCAATCTGTCGTATCGCGGAATATCGCCGGTTTGAGAGTGCTGTGCACTTAGTAAAATATCTACGGTTTCATTTGGTCTGAAACGCAGTTTCCCCAGCAGGTTAAACTGGTTGTAACCTGTATATACTTGTTTCCGGTTGTTGCTGTTTTGCACAATCTGATCCTCTCCGGAATAGGAAGCGTCTTTTACATATTCAGGGCGCAAATATTCGTGGGGGCCGGAAGTTCCCATTGTCAGATCGTCAAAACCCGAGTAGGTGGCGCTAATTACTGATGCCCATTTTCTTCCGCCAAAATTGTACGAAAAATGGCTCGATTTTTCAAAATTGGCGCTGGAAAAGCGAGCGTATATTTTTCCAAAAGTTTCAAAATTATCGTCGGTAGAAAGTTTGGGCGAAAGGGTATTAAAACTCATTACGCCACCCAAAGCATCGCTTCCGTAAATTACCGAACCGGGGCCAAAAATAACCTCGGTATTTTGCAGGCTTTGCGCATCAACCGAAATTACATTTTGCAGGTTTCCGCTGCGGTAAATAGCGTTGTTCATTCGTATGCCGTCAACCATAATCAATACGCGGTTGGCAGCAAAACCACGAATCATCGGGCTACCACCGCCCATCTGGCTTTTCTGGATAAAAATACCACTTTTGGTACCCAGCATATCGGCAGTGGTTTGCGGATTGTAATGCATTATTTCTTCGGGCTGTATCGATTTTATGGTATGCGGAATTTCGGTTTTCGACTGTTTCCAGCGGTTAACAGAAACAACCACTTCGTTAAGCCGAACCGGACTTTCAACCAACAATACGGTTCGGCTTTGGGTTTCAATTTTTTGCCGGGTACTTACATACGGTATGTACGATGAATGTTTAAAGAGGATTTTTTCCTCCGCCAAAAAACCATCGAGTTTTGCCCTGCCTTGGTTATCGGTTTGTGTAAGAAAGTGATCAGAAATAAGCATGGCATGCTCAACCGGATTACCTGTTTTGGCATTTATTACCCGAACATACGATTGGGCAATAACAGCGGAAATAGAAAGTAGAAATACAAAAAAGGTCAGATTGAATTTTTTCACCGAAAATAATTTTGTGCAAATGTATTAATCGGGCGCATTACAACAAAAATTATGCCTGTGTGCACAACTGCTGCATTACAAACTGTACCAAACGGATTGGAAAGAAATTTTCAGGATGAAATCAGGTTTGAATTCTCAATCCTGAAGGAATATGAATTATTTATTTCACCGCTTTGCCGGCCACAAATGCTGACATCTTTGCTCTGTGGGAGCGAAAGAGCGGAACCCATCGCAAAAGTCAAGGCGTATTATGGGCTTATACAAGCCCCTGTGCCATCATCGAGTTGGCAACTTTTACAAATCCGGCAATGTTTGCACCTTTTACGTAGTTGGTAAAATCGGCACTTTCTTTTCCGTATTTCACACACATTTCGTGAATGTTACGCATAATTGAATGCAACTTGGTATCCACTTCTTCGCGGCTCCATGCCAGGCGCATGCTGTTCTGTGTCATTTCCAGCCCCGACACTGCTACACCGCCTGCGTTGGCGGCTTTTCCCGGTCCGAAAAGAATTCGTTGCACAAGGAAGTGGTGTACAGCTTCTTCGGTGCATGGCATGTTGGCACCTTCGGCAACAACAAAACAACCATTTTTAAGCAGCATTTTTGCCTCTTCAATATTCAGCTCGTTTTCGGTTGCACAAGGTAAAGCCACATCGCATTTTACGCTCCACGGACGTTGTTTTTCCATGTACTTAACCGCATATTTGTCGGCATATTCCTTTATCCTTCCGCGATGCACATTTTTTAGCTCCATAACAAAATCGAGTTTTTCCCGATCAATACCTTCCGGGGCGTAAATTGATCCATTGGAGTCGGATAAAGTCACCACTTTGCCGCCCAGTTCAATTACTTTTTCGGTGGCATATTGTGCTACGTTTCCTGATCCGGAAACAGCAACAATTTTCCCGTTAAAATTTTCGCCACGGGTTTGCATCATTTCTTCGGCAAAATATACAGCACCATAACCGGTCGCTTCGGGCCTTATCAGTGAACCTCCCCACTCAACACCTTTTCCGGTAAGTACTCCGGTAAACTCGTTTCGCAGGCGTTTGTATTGCCCAAAAAGGAAGCCAATTTCTCGACCGCCAACGCCAATATCGCCGGCTGGCATATCGGTATAAGGGCCAATATGCCGCGAAAGTTCAGTCATAAAACTCTGGCAGAAGCGCATCACCTCATTGTCTGATTTGTTTTTCGGATCAAAATCAGAGCCGCCTTTCCCGCCACCCATTGGTAACGAGGTAAGGCTGTTTTTTAAAACCTGCTCGAAAGCTAAAAACTTAAGAATGCTTTGGTTTACGGTTGGGTGAAATCGCGGCCCGCCTTTATAAGGGCCAATAGCGCTGTTCATTTCTACCCGGTAACCGCGGTTGATATGAATTTTTCCCCGGTCGTCGATCCAGGGAACACGAAACTGGATGATGCGCTCGGGCTCCACCATTCGTTCCAAAATCTGTGTGTGAATATACCTTGGGTTGTCGAGCAGATAATCGGCCAGCGATTCCACAACTTCGTGCACTGCCTGGTGAAATTCCGGTTGCCGGGGATCTTTTGCACGTATATAATGCATAAAATCTTCAACAAATGCTTTACTGCTTTTTGTGATCATTTTAATGGTTTTAGTTATAATAGTTTAAGTTACGAAAAGCCGGAAGTTACCTTGTTGCACCTCAGCATGTTATTTAACAGTTAACAGATTGGGAGTTTGTTTTTTGTGGCGAGCTGCTTGTAAACTCAAACATTTTCATTTGATTTATTTTGAATGTGTAAATTTCCTGATACATCCAACAAAAATTTTATCTTTGCGCCTTTAAAATCAGAATCTTATTACGTAAGAAAATGGAATATAAATTCGCAGAAATAGAGCCGAAATGGCAAAAGTACTGGGAGGAAAACAAAACGTTTAAAACCAACGACGACTACTCGAAACCAAAATATTACATACTCGATATGTTCCCTTATCCTTCGGGAGCGGGGCTGCATGTTGGGCACCCTGAGGGCTATACCGCAACCGATATTTTAAGCCGTTACAAACGTATGAAAGGCTTTAATGTGTTGCACCCAATGGGCTACGATGCCTTTGGTTTGCCTGCCGAACAGTACGCTATGCAAACAGGTACACACCCGGCCATTACTACTCAGAAAAACTGCGATAATTTCCGTCGGCAGATTAAAGCGATTGGTTTGAGCTACGACTGGGACCGCGAAATAAATACCACCGATCCAAAATATTTTAAGTGGACACAGTGGATTTTCAAAAAATTATACGACACCTATTTTGATGAGGAGCAACAAAAGGGACGTCCAATCTCAGAATTGGTAATTCCTGAAGATATTAAAGCCAAAGGTGAAACCGCTGTACAGGAATACATCAGTGAGAAACGCCTGGCGTATTACGATAATGCACAGGTTTGGTGGTGCGATTCGTGTAAAACAGTTTGTGCCAACGAAGAGGTACTAACCGATGGTTCGCACGAAAAATGTGGTAACACCGTTATCCGGAAAAACCTGAAACAATGGTTGCTTCGTATCCCTCATTATGGTGAGCGTTTGCTGAGTGGGCTTGAAAACCTGGATTGGCCGGAAGGAGTAAAAGACATGCAGCGCAACTGGATTGGTAAATCAACCGGTGCCGAAGTGGATTTTGCCATCGATGGATTGGATAAAAATCTACGTGTTTACACTACCCGTCCTGATACCTTGTTTGGTGCAACTTACATGGTAATTGCTCCGGAACACGCCTTGGTAAACGAAATCGTTACCGAAGACAAAAAAGAATCGGTTGATGCTTATATAAAAGCTGCGGCTTTAAAATCGGATTTGGACCGTACCGATCTGGCTAAAGAAAAAACCGGTGTTTTTACCGGTCGTTATGCAGTGAACCCGGTAAACAAACAATTGATTCCGATTTGGGTAGCCGATTACGTGCTGATGGGTTACGGAACAGGAGCGATTATGGCAGTTCCTGCTCATGATACCCGCGACTTTGAGTTTGCCAAAGAATTTGATATTCCGGTGAACTGCATTCTTGATCCGAAAGATGCCGAAAATCGTGATAAGATTTTAGCCGGCGATGCCTGCTGGACGGAAGATGGTGCCTACATCAACTCGTCGAGCGATGAAACCGGATTAGATATAAACGGATTGAACAAAGCTGCCGGAATTCAGCAAGTTGTTGAGTGGCTGGAAGCAAAAGGAATTGGTAAAGCAACCGTAAACTTTAAACTGCGCGACTGGCTGTTTAGCCGCCAGCGTTACTGGGGCGAGCCTTTCCCAGTAATTCACTGGGAAGATGGCGAAGTTACTTTGGTGGAAGATGAGAATCTGCCTTTGCAGTTGCCCAACCTGGAAGAATACTCGCCAAGCGCAACCGGCGAATCGCCTTTGGCAAATGCCGAAGACTGGTTAATGGTTACCGACAAAAACGGTCGTAAAGGCCGCCGCGAAACCAACACTATGCCGCAGTGGGCCGGATCGTGCTGGTACTATTTGCGCTACATCGATCCGAATAACGAAGACAGTATTTTCGATGTGAAAAAGGAACAATACTGGATGCCTGTTGACCTGTATGTTGGAGGTGCCGAGCACGCTGTTCTGCACTTGTTGTACTCGCGTTTCTGGCACAAAGTGTTGTTTGATTTGGGTGTTGTTTCAACCGATGAACCCTTCCAAAAACTGTTTAACCAGGGAATGATTCTGGCCTTTGCCTACGAAACTGCAACCGGCGCAAAAGTGGCTTCTGATTTGGTAGAGGAAAAAGACGGTAAATATTTCCACACAGAAACCGGCGAGGAGCTGAGACAGATCGTTGCAAAAATGTCGAAGTCGCTGAAAAATGTGGTGAACCCCGATGATGTGATTGCCCATTACGGTGCCGACTCGCTGCGTTTGTACGAAATGTTTATGGGGCCGCTTGATGAGCGTAAACCCTGGGCCGAAAACGGCGTGAAAGGAGTTTTTAACTTCCTGGCACGTGTTTACCGTTTCTTTGCCGACCCGGCGAAAATTGTTGACGGAGAAGAAGATAAAGAGGTGGCAAAATTGCTGCACCAAACCATACAAAAGGTGGCGCACGACATTGAGAATATGAAGTTCAATACCGGAATTTCGGCATTGATGGTATTCAATAACCTGGCCATTAAAAAGGGAAAAGTTACCAAACAAACGGCTGAAACTTTTGCCAAAATACTGGCGCCTTATGCGCCGCACATGGCTGAAGAGTTGTGGTCGTTATACGGAAACAAAGAAACACTGGCTTACGAAGCGTGGCCTGAAGTTGATCAGAGTTTACTGACCGAAGATTCGTACGAATACCCGGTATCGTTTAACGGAAAAATGCGCTTTAAAATTGAGCTGCCCTTGGATATGCCGAAAGACGAAATTGAAAATACAGTACTTGCCGATGAGCGTGCTGCCAAATGGATAGAAGGGAAAACCGTTCGGAAATTCATTTTTGTGCCGAAAAAGATTATAAATATTGCGGTTGGATAATCTATTTATCACGCGGTATTTAAAGAGCTATATGGAAAGGGCAATCGTACGATTGTCCTTTCGTTTTTTAAATCAATGTTATTTCGCAAATCCCTGACAATCATCACTAATTTTTAGGTAAAGGCTTCGTTCATTTGCGCGATTTTTTTGAAATAGATAAATTATTAAAGATGGTTAAGGAAATATTGTCGGGAAAGACGCGCATGGCACGCACAATACGTGATTATGCAATTATTACTTTCGGTTTGTTTTTGTATGCTGTAGGTTGGGTACTTTTTCTTATTCCTGCCGAAATAACCGGTGGTGGAATTAGTGGTGTTGCGGCCGTTATTTATTTTGCTACAAAAATTCCGGTAAGTATCTCGTATCTGGTAATAAATGTTTTTCTGGTGTTGATAGCCATTAAAATTTTAGGAGCCAATTATGGGGTGAAAACCATTTACAGTATCCTGGTTTTAACTGGTTTTTTCGCCCTTTTTCAGAATTTTTCGATACAGCCGCTTGTAAACGATACCTTCCTTTCGGCTATTTTAGGCGGAATGGCCGGCGGTGTTGGTTTAGGAGTTGTTTTTTCGAGAGGGGGCAGCACTGGTGGTACCGATATTTTTGCCATGATTATTAATAAATACCGAAACATTAGCCCGGGCCGCATTATTTTGTTGTGCGATGTTATTATTATTGCTTCGTCGTATATGGTATTCCGCTCGCCCGAAAAACTGGTTTACGGTTACGTTTCTATGTGGGTGGTTTCGTATTCGCTCGATTCGTTTTTAAGTGGTGCCAACCGCTCGGCCCAAATGTTTATCATTTCAAAAGAATACGAACAAATTGCAGAATACATTAATAACGAGGCCATTCGTGGGGTTACTTTGCTCGACGGAACAGGCTGGTACACTAAAAAAGATACGAAAGTAATTATGTCGGTTGTTCGGAAAAAGGAGACTGGTGCCATTTTCCGTAAGATAAAACAGATCGATCCGGATGCTTTTATCTCGATGGGAAGTGTTATGGGCGTTTACGGTCAGGGGTTCGATAAACTGAAGCTGTAAGGCTTATTCGTTTATACCTTCAAGATTTACGAAACCTTGAAGGTATGGC
Organism: Draconibacterium orientale; assembly: GCF_900111425.1. Taxonomy (NCBI): domain Bacteria; kingdom Pseudomonadati; phylum Bacteroidota; class Bacteroidia; order Marinilabiliales; family Prolixibacteraceae; genus Draconibacterium; species Draconibacterium orientale. The sequence goes on from NZ_FOHT01000008.1 coordinate 120,617, forward strand.
AACAATACAATACCGGAAGAAACCAACCGGAAACAGGAAATACCACCCGGAAATACCTCATAACGCCGTAAAATGCATTTCCGGCCGGTGTAATTACATTTCCGGCTGGTTCAATGCATTTCTGGGCGGTACAATCACATTTCCGGGCGGTACAATCACATTTCTGCCTCGTTTGTGGCATTTCTGCCCGGGAATTTCTACTTCCGCCCCGTTTTGTAAAAAACAGGCTTAACAAAGAAATTTTTACAGGTAAACATACTAAACTTGTTTTCTGCTCAGTTTTTATATTTTTGCCTAAATAAAATTTGAAGATGAGGAAGTTGAGATCGATAGTTGTGGGGATGGGACTTGTTGTTGCACTGGGGCAGTTGTTTTCGTGTGCACCTAAAAAGGCCCAAAAGGAAGAGGTTCCGGTGTTGGATACCGTAGTTGAAGTAAAAATGCCGGAGTTAAAATACGGACTTCCGGTTGATTCGTTTACGCTTGAAATGGGTAAGGTAAAAAACAATCAGTACCTCAGCCAGATTTTAAATACACGTGGCGTAGGCATGGGAACCATCGATAAAATTGCCCGAAAATCAAAAACAGTGTTTGATGTTCGAAAAATTAAGAGTGGCGAAAATTTCTGCATCCTTTCTACCCGCGATTCCATTCCTGTTGCCAAATATTTTGTTTACGAAAACTCGCCGGTTCAGTATACCATATTCGAGTTAACCGATACCTTAGGAATTTACCAGGGGGCAAAGGAAGTGAAAACCCGGCAACGAACCGCACATGGCGTTGTAGAATCGTCGTTATGGAATGCTATGGTGGATAACGGGCAAGACCCGATGCTGGCATTAGAACTTTCCGATATTTTTGCCTGGACCATCGATTTCTTCGCTATCCAGAAAGGCGATCGTTTCAGGGTGATTTATGATGAACAGTTTGTGGATTCCGTTTCCATTGGCATTGGCGAAATTTATGCCGTTCAGTTTGATCATTATGGCGCAGAAAATTACGCTTTTATATTCGATCAGGACGAGCGTTGGGACTATTTTGATGAACAGGGGAAAAGTCTCCGGAAAGCATTCCTTAAAGCCCCTCTGCAGTTCTCGCGAATAAGTTCGCGATTCTCAAATAGCCGCTTGCATCCGGTGTTGCGTATTCGTCGTCCGCACCACGGAGTGGATTATGCAGCGCCAAAGGGAACTCCGGTAATGAGTATTGGCGACGGAACTGTTATTGCCAAAGCTTATCAAAAACGTGGCGGAGGTAATTATGTGAAAATAAAACACAACTCAGTATATACTACGACTTACATGCACCTTGCGGGGTTTGGTAAAGGAATTACTACCGGAGCGCGGGTAAAACAAGGCCAGGTAATTGGGTATGTTGGTGCAACCGGACTGGCAACGGGGCCGCATCTCGATTTCAGGGTGGCTAAAAACGGCAGTTATGTCGATCCGTTAAAAGTAAAAGCTCCACCGGTTGAGCCCGTTAAAGAGGAAAATATGACCCGCTATACAGCAGTTAAGGATTCGTTGATGCAGGAATTGCATAAAATTCAATGGGAACCCACTCCCGAGTTAGCTGATATAAATTAATGCCAATTTGTGGTCAATTGTATAAACTTCACGTTTTCAACTGGTGCCGTAAAATTGGCGGTTTTTGATTTTAATTTTTATCTTTCCGAAGCAAGACAACATTTTAATATTTAACGTTGTTTTAGTGATTGTACCTTTATTAAATTTTAAAAATTGAGGAAAAATGAAGATGAAAGTGAACTTAAGTAAAGTCTTGATGATACTGGCCGTTGCCGGCATGTTTTTAGCGTGTGTACGAAATAAAAATGGCGCTTCGGCTCCGGCTCAGAGCGAGAGCGCATTCAATATGATTAAGGTTTCAGAAGTGATTCAGGGAGGAAGTTACACGTACATTAGTGCAACTGAAAATGGTATTGCAAAGTGGATCGCAGTAGCAAAACAAGAGGTGAATCCGGGCGAAGTTTTGTATTACTACGATGCTCTGCCAATGGAAAATTTCCACAGCAAAGAAATCGACAAAACTTTTGATGTAATTTACTTTGTGAATAAAATAACCAAAACACCGGGGGCTGAACAGTCTGCAATGACTGGCGGTATGCCGGCGTCGCATCAGGGTAAGGTAGAAGCCAGCGATGCTGAAGTTGAAATTACTAAAGCCGAAAGTGAATTGAGCATAGCCGATGTTTTTGCAAACAAAGCCGAATACAGCAGTAAAGAATTTGAAATTAAAGGAGCTGTTGTAAAAGTAAACGAACAGGTGATGGGTAAAAACTGGGTGCACATTCAGGACGGTACCGGTGTCGGTGGTAATTTCGATCTCACAATTACGACACAAGCCGATGTAAAAGTAGGCGACGTAGTTACTTTTAAAGGAAAACTTACGCTGGAAAAAGATTTTGGCGCCGGTTATTTCTACGAGGTAATTATGGAAGACGGAACCCTGGTGCAAAAGGAGGGAACCCAGATTTAATTTTTGTCAATATATCCTTTAATGGCTTCGAGGTAAGCTGTTAAAGGATATAATTTTTCATCGTACCACAACGATGCAAAATACAATCCAATCGGGGCTTTTTTAAGCCCGTTTTTTTTGTAATAATCTTCGAGCCACGCTAATCCTTTTTCTATCTCAGTTTCTGATTTTATTTCATTCAAAGCTGCAATGGCAAGAGCTGTTTCTTCAATCGAGCCTTCAATTCCAAAATCGCCGCCCCAGCTGCCATTTTCATTCTGAACCTTTAACAGGAAGTTTGTTCCTTTAGCAATCATTTTTTCAATTTCCGGGACCAAAACCGGCTCATCTTTCAACAATAACTTTGCTTTCTGAAAATAGGTGAGTACTCGCGCGGTTCCATACACTGGGTTTTCATGGTTTTTGGTATGCTGATTTCCGAACCAAAGCGGCAGCCACGAACCATTTTCTTTTTGGTGTTTCTTTAAATAATCGACAGCTTTATTTATTGCCGTTGTGTACTGTTGTTTCTGTTTTGAATTTAGCTTTGATTTGTAAATGTCCAATAGTTTTGCAAGCGCCAAAACACAATGCCCGGTTAAGTCGGCACAACTTTGGTCGAAAGGTAATTTTCCCCAGCCCCGCGAAAATGTTGGATAGCCGCCATCGTTATTTTGTAGTTGAAGCAACCATTCGCCGCCAACCAGCATCTCCTCGGTAATTGTATGATGTGGCGCTAGCTCTAAAAGTGCCAGAATAGCTCCGGGAGTATCGTCGCAGTCGGGTACCGACCCTGAATAATTTGTCCAGCCCCAGCCACCCGGCGAGGTGCCGTTAAACGGATGAACCGTTTTATTTTGCACCGAAAGCAAGTGATTGAGAATTCGTTTTTGCTGTGTTTCCGAAAGCACTTTGTTTCTTCGTTCTCCCAACGCTTTTACACTGAGTGTAGTCACCCATGTTGAAAGGTCGATGTCGATGGGCCAGCTGCCATCTTCGCGTTGGGTGCGTTTTAAAAAGGCAATTCCTTTGTCAATAATAACCGAATCTCGTGATCCGGCATTTATCAAACTCAATGCTACAAAAGCAGTCAACGGAATCGCTTCCAGAAAACCACCGCTTTCCGGCAGCGATCGTTCAAGAAGTTTTAGGGCTTTCTTTTCCGCTTTTGCCCTGATGGCACGAGTTATTCCGTTCGTTTTTTTCTTGCGGAACACTACAATTCCAACGGCGATCAACGCCGGAATGGCATAGCTAACCACACTCAGGTTTAACAACCGATAAAAGCGGCGTGGCAGCAAAGCCAGCTCGAAAGGCAGCTGCGGAATGTGTTTAAAACCATCGTCGCCGGGAATGCCGCAAAGTGCGCACATTGTAAGTATAGGCACCGAAAACGTATAATCTTTTTGGTAATGATTGAGAATTACTTTGGCCACCTGATCAGAGCTCACATCAACATTTTGTGTTTTTAAGTAGTGGGCCAGTTTTTGCTGTGTTGATTTTACCTCCGAATTTTTTTCTGCGTAGAGATTCAGAGCAGCATAAGAAAGTAACGAAGTTGAAATATTTGCCGGACTTTCGGGGGTGTCGCCAAAACCACCATCGCTATTCTGATTTGCAGAAAGCCAATTCAGTCCTTTTTCTATCTCCTGTTGATGAAGGCCGGCGTCGTGGAAATGAAGTGCCGCAACAGCCACCGCCACTCCCAGCGCACTCGACGATAATTCTCCCGACCAGAAACCATCTTCGTTAAGTTCACTGAGCAAAATGTCGCTCAATTCTTTAAACCGTATTTCCAACTCTTCTTTTTTCACCTTTAATATTTTAAACACAAAGCCCCGAAGACACTAAGATTTTTTTATTTCTCGCAGAGGCGCTAAGTTTTGCTAACTTCCATTTACCTGTTTTTTCGTTGAGAGACTTTGTGCCTTCTTTGTGCAACTTTGTGGTTTGTTTTTTTTCCACCCAAGTACTCTCGAAGTCCTTCTGAAATCAACAATCGTTAATCATTCCCGACGCTTCGGTCGGGACTAGTTCCACTAAGCATTTTTAGTTCTTCCCCATAACTGCGGATCCTAAAAATGGAGTGTCACTGAGCATTCGTCATTCATTCTTCCTCCTTTTGCCTTTCTACTTTCTACTTTTGCCTTTTTCCTTTTTCCTTCACAAGGCTTCCCAATGCCAGCAGTCCATAAAACGTGTATTCCAAATCGCGGGTTTCATCGCCGTCGCCCGAAAGAAAGGCTCCTGAAAGGTAATTATTTTGCATAAAATCAAGGCAATCGGGAGTGATCAGGCGCAAATCGTAATTGGTTTCTGCCAAAGCAAAAAGTGCCACTCCGGTTGATAGTGTATCGCTGAATGGTGTGGTTTCAAATGCCCTGAATCCAGCTTTTTCCAAGTGGAAGGCTATTAACGGCTTATGGTAATTTTTGTAGCCTAATCCCAGATCGAAGCGGGCAAAACAAAGTGCCGCTACCAAACTACACGGCGAGTTTTTTTTCACATTGTAAAATGGAAGCCAAACACGTGCCATCAGGTTAAAAAGAAAGCGGTTTTTAACCGTGGCATCAATGGATAAAGCCAGCAGGAAAAAACGATAAGAAATATCCATAAAGTTATGCCCTGAGAAAACCTTTCGAAGCAACGAAAACACTGACTCATTTTTTTGTTGCGGAAACAACTCGGTCTTCATCAGATTTAGCGCCAGTTCTTCAACGGTACTTGATGTTGCCGGTTGTATTGAAATATATGTTTTTAATTGCTCAATTGCTGTGTTTTGTCCGGTGGCTAAACTTAACCAGCAGCCGAAAAGCGAGTAGTAAGGATCGGGGTTTCCGGCACGGTCGCAAAAGCCACCCGAAGCGTGTTGCTGACTTTTTATAAAATCAATGATTTCCTGTTGTATTTCGGGCGATAAAGTTTCAAATCCTAAAGAAAGTCGCCGAACCAGTTTTTTGTAGATCGCGATTTTCTTTGGCTTACTCATTGGTCGTTTCTGACTTAAATATTTTTCCCATTACGCCATAAAGACTCAGACGAAGTTTAGAATTTTCCAGTTTATCGAGTTCGGAGTAACAGTTGTCAACGTATTTCTGTAGGTATCCTTTTGCAACTTCTTGTAAGCCGAATTTATCAATCAACTTTCTGAATTCTACAACTTGCCCGAATAAATTAGCCGGAGTATCTTTTTCCTGATCGGCAAAATGTTTGTTCAGCAAGGCCAGCAGAAAAGGATAATCGCCGGTTTTTTCAGCATTGTGTGGTTCGGTGTATTCATTCAGGTCGTCGCGAATTTGATAGGCAATTCCCATAAAATCGGCAAATTGTTCCAGAATTTCCTGCTCCTGCTTGGTGGCTTTGCCAACGATAGCTCCCACCAACAGTGCCACTTTGATGGCTTCACCGGTTTTGTTTTTAAAAACCCCGATCATCTCATCGGGCAGCAGTTGAATTTTTCCGTCGTTAAAAAGAATGTCGACACCCTGGCCGCGTGTTAATTGCAAATGCGAACGCGCTATAAAACGCAGGCAGTTTTTAATTGTTTCAGTCGATGTATCCAGTTCGCTCAACAACTCGTAGCCTTTGCCAATAAGGAAATCGCCGGCGTTAATTGCCTGAGGCACGCCATGTTTTGCATGCGCCGTAAGCGTGTTGTAACGCTCGTTGGCATTGTCTTCAATATCGTCGTGAATGAGCGATGCCTTATGAAAGCACTCAATAATAAGCGTTAAAGGCTGCAGAAACTCATCGTTCTCCGAATTTGAGTAGGCCAGGTAGCTTAAAGCTGCAAGCAGAGGACGTATTCGTTGGCCGTCGATCAGCAAATATTCCTGTGCAATTTGTTCCGTTTTATCACGGCCGGGAATGTATTTTTTGATTTTTTCTTTGGTGAAAAAAGCCTCGATCCGGTTCTTTAACAACGATACCGAAATGGGCTGGTACTCTTCATTAGGTTCATACGAACGCATTTCATCCAGAATCCATTTTATATCGGCACGGGTGTTTTCGCAGCCATCAAAAAGCAGCGGGATGCCAATTACCGGAACCGCAGCATTTGATACCGGCTCGAACGACCGTTGCAGCACCGGCATACAACTCACCCCGATTACGGCATCTATCGATCCTTCTTCCACTAAACCAACGGCAACCGTTGTTCCTTCGGCTACCAGGTTGGCGTAACCTTTTAATTCGGCTTCTATCAGCAAATCATCGATGGGGCAGGCTTTACAACCGGCACAGTTCAGGCCCAGCTCGTCGAACAAGCCTTCGCATTTTTCTTTGTTGTTTAAACATTGCGGCAACAACAACAAACGGCGGTTCATGGGTGTGGCTTTCACGGTTTTTCGCCACGATTCGTTGCCCAGCAAAACCATGGCAAAAGGAATAAATTCAGCAGAAATTTCCTGCCCGCGCACCAAATCAGCGGCCAGTTCTTCCAGTTTCCAGATGTTTACAGGAGGACGCAGCCCGATACTTTCAACCATAGCAGCAGCAGCCTTACGCATTTTGTTGCGCACGAACGATTCCTCAGGAACTTTTAATATGCCGTTTGTCTCCTTCATATTAACCGTAGGCGCCAAAGCCAAAAAATGCCCGTTTTTTTGCAAAGCGATACAACCAGCTTTTTTCGCGAATTTCTTTCGCCGAGCCATGACTGGAAACTTTTTCCATTCGGCTCAGGCGTTCGGCTTCGTTATCACGGCCCGAGGTATCTTTTGCGGCGTGTTGTTTTGTATAATTTACCAACCACTGCGGATCGTCCATAACGATGCAGCCAGTGGTTAATTTTGGTATTTCTGTTTTAAATCCTGCCAGAAAGGCTGAGTTGCGGTAAATACTTTCCAGATCGCCGTCGGCCACGTTATTGGTGGCAAATTGAATAACCGGACAAGGTTCAATATCGCCGGATGCATTTATATGGTGACTCAGTCCCGATGCAGCCGGACACAAGCCTTTTCCGTTTTCATCCCAGTAGGCGTCGATAATGGCGATGTTGTATTTCCGGCGCGCGTCAACCATAAATTGGCGAAGTTGCTCAATCTGTTCGGCCGAAAGACAGAGATCAACCGTTGCATCCTGTCCCGCAGGACGATAAATATAGTACCACAAATAAAGTACGCCACGATCGATCAGCGATTGAATAAACTCATCCGAGAAAGCCAGCTCGATATTTGATTTGCAAACACTCATTGCCACACCGGTAATCAATCCTGCGTCGGTTGAATGATCGATGGCAGCCTGTGCTTTCTGGTAAACATTTTTTCCTCCGCGGCGTACGTCGGCAACTTCACTATCGCCTTCAAAACTGATCAGCGGCGAAACGTTGGCCAGTTTACGCAAACGTTCAGCAATATCTTTTGTGAGCAAAGTGCCGTTGGTAAACAGCTGAAAATAGCAGTCGGAATGTTTCTCAAAAACATCGAAAAGCGGTTTATACATGAGTGGCTCACCGCCCAGTATCCCGAAAAAATAGGAGCCTTTTGTTTTTGATTGGGTGATGATAGAATCCAGCATTTCGGGCGACATACGCGCATTTTGTTTTTTATGGGTTACCCAGCAGCCCTGGCAATTCAGGTTGCAGTCGTCGGTAACCGATATAAAATGAAATGCCGGAAAGAAGTCGCCTTTTTTCAATCGTTTTTGAAAACGCTGAATGCCACGGGCACCTTTTATGCCCATGTTGTACGCAAACTTATACAAGCATTTTTTATCTGTTTTCAGGATTTGTTTAAGCATCGTTTTTTGGATTCTTTAAGCTGTTCTTCAATTCTTCCAGGGCTCTTTTTTTCTCTTCTTCGGCTTGTTGAAAAGCGCCTTGCCTGAAAATATTTCTCCGGGCGTTGTTGCGTTCGTTCAGCATAACAAACAAATTTCCTTTTTGATCGTTTCCTGCAGCTTTTTTATTGTCTGAAGGTTCGGCACCTGACAATGCTGAATTCTCTGGTAATCGCGGGAAAATTATTGCCGATGCGGGGCAGGTTCGTCCGCAGGCCGGACAGTTATTTTTGCACGACAAGGGATTGGCAACCTCGAGGCTTTTTTTGTTGTACGAATAAACCCCAAAAACGCAGAACCGCGCACATTGTCCGCAAAGGGTGCAGCGCGATTTGTCGATAATCGGGTACCAAGCCGGAACTTTCAGGTCGATGTTTTTTATTTCGTAAAAAGTTTCGTCTTGCTTTTCTTCAATCTTAGCTGATACGTCAGCAGTAATTTGTTCGACGCCGGCTTCCCTGAAATTAAAAACTTCGTAATTACTCAGCTGAACTCCGTTCTGTTCGAACATATTTTTAATGGCTCGCGGATAGCAGGCGGCAATCAGTGTTTTGTCATAATTCTGATCAAGTTCGTGCAGGAAGTCCTTTTCATTCAGTGAAAAAGCACACAGGTCGTGCAGCTCATAAATGTCAACGCCAAGCGGTTTAAAAGCTTCGGAAAGCTCTTCCTTTTTGTCGTCGGAAATGATGCCCGCACCACAGTTGCAAAAAATCAGGCAAGTTTTGTTTGTCATTTTTTTGGTAATGAAAAGCTAAATAAGCAAAATTCTGCTCAACTTAAAAATGCTTGCCCGCCTTTAACAATCAATTAAGACAGATAGCCTTTTAACGGCGATGAATCTTGTTGTTTTGCAGATGAGTTGACCTCATTGGCAGAGGAAATAATACGCACATTGAATTAAGGGCACAAAAGACGAGGAATGACCTGATTTTGTAATAATTATTCCGAAATTTATACCTGTACATTAAAACAGACAATCTTAATATTATGAACCGCTTATTGCTAATAGCCCTGGTTACCCTGCTTTTTATTTCGTGCGATTCGAAAAAGAAGCCGAATCCCCACAAGAATGTAGAACTATCGGCCCACGATCAAAAAATGGAGTGGTGGAGAGAAGCCCGCTTCGGAATGTTTATTCACTGGGGCCTGTATGCCGATCCTGCCGGAGAATGGAAAGGCGAGCGTATTCCGGGTATCAGCGAGTGGATTATGGCCAATGCGAAAATTCCGGTGAAAGAATACGAGCAACTGGCCGAAACGTTTAATCCCGATAAATTTGATGCCGAAGAATGGGTGAAACTGGCGAAATATGCGGGGATGAAATACATTGTAATCACATCGAAACACCACGATGGTTTTGCGATGTTTCATTCAAAAGCCAGCAAATACAATATTGTTGATGCTACTCCTTTTGATCGCGATCCGTTAAAAGAACTGGCTGAAGTATGCGAAAGGGAAGAAATACGGCTTGGGTTTTATTACTCGCAGGCACAAGACTGGCGCGAACCGGGCGGAACGTACTGGAATATTGAAGAGGGGAAGCCACACTGGGATCCGGATCTGAAACGCGAACCACTGATGAATTACATTAACGGGAAAGCGGTGCCGCAGGTAAAGGAAATTCTGGAAAATTATGGTGGCCTGGATATTTTGTGGTGGGACACCCCACGCGGAATGACAGAAGAAGCCGCCAATGTATTAAAAGCAGTTACGGATGATTACCCAAACCTGATCACGAATAACCGGCTTTATCGTCCGTGGCCCGGCGATTTTCAAACGCTCGAGCAGCATGTGCCGCCAACCGGGCTGGATTACGACTGGGAAGTGTGCATGACCATGAACACCAGTTGGGGCTACAAATGGTACGACGAAAACTGGAAACCGACCGAAGAGCTGATAAAAATGCTGGTTGATATTGCCAGTAAAGGCGGTAACCTGTTGCTGAATGTGGGGCCAACTGCAACAGGCGAATTCCCGAAAGCCAGTGTTGAGCGGCTAAAAGAAATGGGCCACTGGATGCAACAAAACGGCAACTCGATTTATGGCACAAGTGCCAGCCCGTTTTATAAATTACCCTGGGGCCGCTGCACCACAAAAAAAGAGGGCGGCATAACTAATTTGTATCTTCATGTTTTCGACTGGCCCAAAGATGGTTTGCTAAGCGTGCCGGGGCTGGAAGCAAATGTGCGTGATGTTTACCTGTTGTCGAACCCGGAGCAGCATTTTGCCTGGAAATTTGAAGAGGGCGATTTACATGTTCATGCGCCATCGGTGATATTTGATGAGATAAATACGGTGGTTGTTGTCAAAATTCGCGGCGAAATGACGGTAACCAGTAATAAGCCACACTTAAAAGAAGGTAGCGTGTTGTTACCTGCCGATTTTGCCGACATTTATAATCCCGGTTATGGGGAACATGCGGTGTTAAAAGGCAGTGGATCAGAATCGGTGATTACCAATTGGGTGGATGCACGTACACGATTGAAGTGGATTTTTGATGCTGAACCGGGCAAATACCGTGTGGAAGCTTTGGTGTGGAGTGCTGAAGAAGGAGGAGTGACAGTTCGTTTGGGTGATCAGAAAATAGAAACTGAACTACCGGATACGGGCGAGGATTATGAACTCGTAGAATTGGGAGAACTGGAAATAAAGGAAAATGGTGAACAAGCCATTTCACTGTTACCTGCGGCCGGAAATAACAGCGATAAACAGTTGATGTATTTGGAGTTGATAAAACTGTAGGTTTTGCATATAGGTTAGACCTTCAAGGTTTTTAAAACCTTGAAGGCCTTGTTGATTCTTGCAAAGGTATTAAGACACACCGTTTTCCAATTCCCAATGACCGGTGACTAATGCCCAATGACTAATTCCCAATCCAACCTGTTGCTAAACATAAGCCCATAATCTTGTTTTAACGCAACCCTTTTTTACCTTTAAACATCTTAATTTCATAAACATAACAATAAAACCAACCATGAATACCTCGTAATACTCAAAGAACAAAACAAACGGTTTGGACAGTAAACCACCCATACTGCCGCAAACCCCAGGTTGCCAAAGCAACAGAAACCGACCTTTTTAATGTGCTCTTTTCTGGTTCTTAATTCAAAAGAACCTGTTTTTCTATGTACTATGGTACTTTTTAACTACTAAATACTTTAAATATGAAATTAATTCTATTTTCAATATTACTTATACCCATGCTTGTTTTTTCACAATCAGAAGGTGCAAAATGGAACTATCCCGTAAAGCCTGGCTCAAAGGTTTGGAATTCATTAAAGAACAACGCGGAAAAGGTTCAGAATTGTCAAATTCCGAGTGATGTATTAGCTACTATGAATACCCGGGATTTATTAAAAGTTTGTCTGAACTATCCCTTATTACCCGATATCTTTGCTTTTAATAATATCAAAGATGGTTTTACCAAATTTGAAAACGATTTCAATGGATTTCAAGAGCTTTTAAAGCGCGATGATGCACCAGACGAATTATTGAAAAAATATAAGTCAATAGAACCGTCAGCTATTCCTGCCAGCGGGACTATACTGGAAAAAGGAAACTATGTATTGAGCATGTCCTTTATTGAGCTTTTTATTTCGCATCCTTTAATAATAAAAAAAATTAATACTAACAGTAAAAAAGAAATTATTAAAGAGCTTTTGTTGAAAAAAGGAAAAAAGAAAAATCAGCCAGATTGGTACCAGACAACTGGAATTCAAACAAATTATTTAGCCATTACCAGCATAGTTCTTAGCGATTCGGACAAGTTTAAATCAGAACTTGATATGACTAAGGTATCTCCCTATATCTATTCTGGTGTTTTAACCACTCCGGAAATACTAAATCAAATCGATCAGGTAACAAATAAGTACTTAAAAAATCATTGATCATGAAAACCAAAATATTATTAGTATTTGGGGTCATCTTTTTAACCCTCTCGTGTGAAAAGGAGGGGAACAACTATATTAAGCCACTTAACGAAATTTCGGCTTGTGGATATGACGATCCGTTAAACCAATTAGACTGGCTAAAATCAAAAATTATCGAAGGAAAAGATCCTTCAAAAACGAGCTTTATTGAAAATGCATGGATCAAAGAATATGAAGAAGAAGATATTGTTGTTGTTGATTTTGGTTTAACATCATCCATGTTTTCAACATTTAATTGTTCTGGTGAAAGTATAACTATTGATGATCAGAGTTTTTATGATTCACTTGGAGAAGAAGAGTTAATTTATAAATATGAATAAAACTATGAAACATATAGTAAATATATTAATCGTTTCACAACTAATTTTTCAGGGGCTTGTCAATGGTCAGGATTACAGAAGTGACGTTTGTACGCCGAAAGGCAGTAATGTAGTTGCTTGGACAATGGATTCTGAATATTCAGATTCGTTAAAAAGTTACTGGGATAGTTATTATGGCAGTGCTTATCCAAATATTGAAATACTTGCAACTAATGGGATTTACAGTACGACTAAAAAATTCAATTGTCATAGCTATGCTTGGCATGTTTCTGACGGAGGAACTAACAGGTGGATCGGATATTATCAAGGTAATGCTGATGAATATATTTATTGGGAAGATGGTAGTTATATTGAAGTTACAGGTTTTGTTCCATACCCTGGAAAGGTAAACTGGTCATCAGGTGATCATTCTGCAATAACAACGGAAAATCCAGGTGTCCTGATTTCAAAATGGAATGAATATCCTTTAATGAGGCACGCATGAAATGATTCCCCATACGGAACGAGTAATTTAAAATATTACAAATTAAATTTTCAAATTTCAGGACCATCTTTACTATGCAATTCTGCTGGGGAGTACAGTTTATCCGATACTCCGGGTGGAGAGATCACCTGGGGGCAAAGTAATAATCTTTCGCGTTCATCGTCTCAAGGAGCTAATCCTTGTAGTTTTAGCCCGGTTTCCGATGGACAGGGATGGGTTAGTGCCAGTTTTACAAGCGGTTGTGGTACGAGTTTTACTTTACCGCAAAAAAACGTTTGGGTAGGTACTCCGGATCATGATAATATAAGCATTACCGGTGATGATTGGGTAGTGCCGAAAAACAGTATTTTTATGGCTACAGCTTCCGAAGAAATGTATATTGATGATTACCAATGGGATCTCCCTTATGGGTTTAATATTACAATGGGGCAAGGTACTTATACCATCCGTTTTAATGCTCCTTCTGGATTTGGCTCCGATTATTACGGATTGTAATTGCACAATACATGTGGAACTTCCGGACGGAATTATATGATGTATGAGGCACCATTTAAAAGCGTACTAATCGTAAGCCCCAACCCAACCAGTGGAGAAACTACTGTAAGTATTGAGCCGGAAGTTACTAAAGACGAATTTCTAAAATCCACCTCAACCGAAACAACATTAGACGAAAACACCGAATGGGATATAGAAGTATACGATAATATGCAAAGTCTGAAACTTAAAAAACAAAAACTAAAAGGCAAAAGCACAAGAATAGGTACCCAAAGCTGGAAAGAGGGTGTTTATATGGTACGTGTTAAATATAACGGGGAAATACTTACCGGTAAGCTGATCGTGAAATAAGCCCAGCCCTTCAAGGTTTTTAAAACTTTGAAGGGCTATTATAACATCACCGGGGCTTCCCGAAAATTAGAACCAAACTAAAAACAGCCCATCGGGTATTCCCGGCACATGGAAATAAAATGAAAACAACCCGTCGGGGCTTCCCGACAGCAAGAACAAAAGTAAAAACAAGCTTTCGGGCGTTCCCGGCGCTTAAAAATAAACTCCTGGCTAAGTTTCGGAGTTTCCCGGCAAGCAGAAATAACCGATCTACACGTTTTCGGGGCTTCCCGATCATGCAACTAATAACTATTAATCATCCAAAAATTAAAATCGAATGGAAATTTTAAAAATTGATCTTTCGCGACTTCGCAACGAAGAGCACCACAACTTTCACAACGAGGTAAACGAACTAATTGTTCGTTTTACCGTTGACGCACTAAAAGTTCAGCGTTATTACCCTGCTTTCGAAGCAGCCCTGGCCGATGAAAGTGCAGCCCTGGATTTAGTTCAAAAAAGTATGTTTACCGGCCCCATTGCCGATGCCGACCATGAACGCGATACCATAACTCTTGGTATGGAAGATATGGTTGACGCTGCCCTGCGCCACTTTAACGAGGACGTACGCGAAGCCGCCCGAAAACTTAAAATTGTTTTTGATGGTTTCGATGGCATCACCACAAAACCCTACGACCAGCAAACAGCGGCTACCGATAAGCTTACAGAGCTACTGGAAACAAAATATGCTGCCGAAGTTGCTTTGGTAGGCCTTACAGCGTGGGTGCCCGAGTTAAAAGCCAAAAACCAGGCAGTGGTTGCATTGGTGGGCGAGCGCTATACCGATGAGTCGGGCAAACCACCGTTAAAAATGAAGGCTGCCCGCAAACAACTTGAAGCGGCTTACCGTAATGTGGCCAAACTGATTGATGCTTTGGCATTTGTTGATGGCCCGGAAGCCTACGAAGCTTTTATTTCGGAGTTAAACCAGCGTATTGAAAAATACAACAATCGCCTTAGTCAGCGCGATGGGAGAAATAAGAAAGACGACGATCCGGAGAAGGAATAATGTTCAGCTTTCAATGAGGCTGTCCAAAAAAGTCCTGAAACAAAAATCAAACACGAAGACACCAAGGCGCAAAATATTAGTGTTCAGATAATCTTCTTCGTGGCCTTGTGACTTTGTGTTGAGATTTTTCACTTTTGGGACAGCCTCATTCTTCTGATTCTATTTACTCATTTCAGCAAAATACTTATAAAACAGTGGAATGGTTTTTATGCCTTTGTAAAACTGCTCCAGCGGGTAGTTTTCGTTGGGCGAATGGATGGCATCCGATTCCAAACCAAAACCCATCAGTACTGATTTAATTCCAAGCACTTTTTCGAAAGTTGAGATAATCGGGATACTTCCACCTGAACGAACCGGCACCGGACGTTTACCAAAAGTATCGGTGTAGGCTTTTTCGGCAGCCTGGTAGGCTGGAATATCAATCGGGCAAACATACGCCGGGCCACCGTGTAACGGAGTTACTTCAACTTTTACCGATTTTGGCGCAATACTCTCGAAGTGCTCTTTAAAAAGAACGGCTATTTTTTCGTGGTCCTGATCGGGTACCAAACGCGACGAGATTTTTGCAAAAGCTTTTGATGGTAACACGGTTTTTGCTCCTTCGCCGGTGTAACCGCCCCAAATACCACAAACATCAAACGACGGACGAATGCCGGTGTGCTCACTTGTTGTAAAGCCTTTTTCTCCTTTCAGTTCCTCAACGCCAAGGGCTTTTTTATATTTTTCTTCGTTAAACGGCGCTTTGGCCAGCAGGGCACGTTCTTCGGACGAAACTTCCTGTACGGTGTCGTAGAATCCGGGAATGGTTATCTTTCCATCAGCATCAACCATCTGGTCGATCATCGAACAAAGTACATTAATAGGGTTGGCAACAGCGCCACCAAAAATCCCTGAGTGCAGGTCGCGGTTTGGTCCGGTAACTTCCACCTGCCAGTAAGCCAGTCCGCGTAATCCGGTGGTAATGGATGGAATATCAGCAGCCAGCATCGAGGTGTCGGAAACCAAAATGATATCGGCTTTTAGCATTTCCTTGTTTTGCTCGCACCAAAGGCCGAGGTTTGGCGATCCCACTTCTTCTTCGCCTTCAATCATAAATTTTACGTTGCAGGGCAGGGTATTGGTTTTTACCATCAGCTCGAAAGCTTTGGCGTGCATCATGCCCTGGCCTTTATCGTCGTCGGCACCGCGGGCGTATATTTTACCATCACGCACCTGTGGTTCAAACGGAGGCGTGTCCCATAAATCGATGGGATCAACCGGCATTACATCCATGTGGCCGTAAACCAATACGGTTGGCAAGGCCGGATCGATGATTTTTTCGCCATAGGTAACCGGGTTTCCGGCAGTTTCAAAAACCTCGGCTTTGTCGGCTCCGGCTTCCAAAAGTGTTTTTTTCCAGTACTCGGCGGCTTTGTACATATCCGGTTTATGGGCGGCAATCGAACTGATCGACGGAATGCGGATCAATCCAAATAATTCCTCTAAAAACCGGTCTTTGTTTTCCTCTACATATTTATTAATATACTCCATAACTTTTACTTGAATTTCCCTTAATATTTGAGTTTGAAAAATAGTGTTTTCGGCAGGATTAAAAAAGAGGTTTTGTCATGCAAAGATCATAGTTATTGTAATGGCAGATTCACTTTGAAAGGGGTAATGTAATTGTAGTGTTTATTCGGAAAGCCTCAGTAGCTGGTGCCCATACTGTAAGAGCAACACGACTAGGTGTTATTTTCTTCGTTAAATGGTGTGCCGAATAACACCTGATTAGTAGAAGATATGGGTTTTGAAAATAATAGGGGATTTTCAAGAAAAAAAGGACATCCCCGCGAATGCCCTTTTAGTAAGTTAATCACAACTTAATTAAATGCTCACATCCCCAAAAAATGAGTAGTGGCAAAAAATATTTTTATTTGTTAAAGTAATGAATAATAGTCCATTTCATGCATTATGAGTTAAAGTTAGAATATTCTAATACATAATAAAAGAGAATTTATTAACAATATTAATAAAAATGTGAATAACTGGGATTTATTGATGATGTAAGCATTTGTTTTTATTGTTAACGGCAAGTACTAGCCTAAGTGATTGGTTGGTAGGTTTTTTCAATAGTTGTATTCTTCTGTTGCACTTCTGTTGTAAGAAAACGGTAATAAGATGGCGTTTGGCCGAAGAACTTGTTGCATTAGCCCGGGGGATTAGAATTTTACTAATCTTTTTTAGAAAAACTGTAATTAGTTCCCAAATGAAAATAAAAAAAGAGGCTGTCCAAAAAGGCGGTCTCTTTTTTTATGCTGCAATTTCAGAATAGTAGTTTTTCATCCAGATTTTAGATTGTTGCTTTTTCAAGTTGTT